>CANIBQ010000054.1 GCA_947465645.1 Acidobacteriota bacterium
GGGCTCGCTGCTTGGATTGTCCTCCCTGGTTGCGCCCTCCTGCCTGCTGAGGGACCACGCAACGGGTAACGACGCAGGATTGTTGATCATCTTTGGCGGCATGATTTTGTTCGCGACGGTGATTGGAGTTTACGACCTAGCTAGAACGCTTTCCATGTGTACGTAGTGTCCGCCTTCAGGCGGACCGCGTGAGTCCGGCTAAAGCCGGACACTACGCACTGATGAAAACCGTTCTACTAGTGGCGCGCCGCCAACACCGTCGCGAGCGCGGGAAGTCAGCCTAATTCGTATTCATACCGCGCCACGTAGTACGACCCCACCTGCCGGTGGCTGTGCAGACGGAAGCCGAACGTCTCGTACAGCGCCTTCAAGCGTACCCGCTCGTCATCACAATCAAGCCGCAGATAGCGCTTCCCGAGCACGCCGGCGTGGGCGACCGCCCATGCGAGCAACGCCGTGGACACGCCGCGGCCGGCGAACCGCCTCCGCACGGCGAGACGATGAATGAACGCTGACTCGGCAGGCGCCGCGAGGTCGGGCCAGAACAGCAGGTCTTCGAGTTGAAAGCGGATCACGCCCGCGGGTTCCCCATCGGCTTCTGCGATGAAGAACATGCCTGCCTGCACCTCAGCGGCGATGGACACGCTCGCCAGCTCACCCTCTCCCCACATGACAACGCCGCTGCGCGCATCGGCCCAGCGGGACGCTTCGTTGAGGATGTCTTCGACGACGGCTGTGTCCGGGGAAGCGGCTCGTCTGACCGTCGTGTGGAGCGCCAGGGTCACGCGTCGAGGCGAGACGAGGCAAAGGCGCGCGCGTGCGCCACCTCGGTGAGGATTTCCTGCTCCGTCAGCACCGTCGTCGAGCTCTTCGCGCGCCTGAAGATCCGGTCGACCATCTCCTCGTCGGCGTCCACGCCGTGGCATTCGAGCCAGAACGTGACGTTCGATCGCCCTGACATCGGGCCGACCTCGATCTGCTGCGCGCGGCCGACCATTCCGGCCGGGACGCCCGAATAGACCGCATCCATCAGCTCCGGATCGTGCTTGCGGAAAGCTTTGACCACGGCGGCCGCGTGCACGCCCGTCGCCGTGCGGAAGGCATCGCGGCCGAACACCGGATAGTTGTCGGGAACCGGCTCCCTCGTCGCTTCCGACACGGCCTGCACGAGGTCGTTCAACCGCGTCAGGTCGCGCTCGATCCACCCGAGCAGGACGAGGTTCACCATCAGCAGATCCAGGGGCGTGTTGCCGACGCGCTCGCCGATGCCGAGGATCGTACCGTGCACGCGCGAGGCGCCCGCTTCGAGCGCGAACAGGCTGTTCGCGGTGCCGATCCCTCGATCGTTGTGCCCGTGCCAGTCGATGCCGATGTCGGCGGTGCCTGCATCCTTCATCGTCTGCTTCGCGAACCGCACGAGGGCGCGGGTGCCGTCCGGAGTCGCGTGTCCCACCGTGTCGGCAATGCAGATGCGGGATGCGCCCGCGTGCACGGCCGTCGTGAACAGCCGGCGCAGCGTCTCGGGATCCGAGCGCGTCGTGTCTTCGGTGACATACATCACGCGCAGGCCCTCGCGGATGGCGAAGGCAATCGCATCCTCGGTGCAGCGCTGCAGATGGTCGACCGTCCAGTCTTCCGCGTAGCGGCGGATCGGGCTCGATCCGATGAAACAGCAGCACTCGATCGGCAGCCCCGTCCGCTGCTGAATCTCGGCGATCGGCTGCACGTCGCTGATGACCGTGCGCGCCGCGCAATTGGCCTGGATGCTCATCCGTCCGTCGACGATCTCGCGTGCGAGCCGCTCGACGTCGCGTACGACGTGGGCGCCGGCGCCCGGCAGGCCGATATCCGCGGTGTCGACGCCGATGCGATCGAGGAGGTGAAGGATCTGAAGCTTCTGTTCGATGGTGGGCGTGCGCACCGAGGGTGACTGCAGGCCGTCTCTCAGCGTCTCGTCGTCGAGCATGACGACCGGCGGCCGCGCGGCCGGTGCATGCCGGTTCCAGTCGTAGATGAGCGCCTTATTCACGTCCGGAACCCGGAACGAGAAACCAGGAACCAGCCCACCCGCCGGCCACCACAACCGCGGTCCACATCAGCCCCTGGAGAACGGACCGCCGTATCGCGGGCGCCATGACCTCCTCGATGGTGACGGGGGCGCCGCCTCCTGCCGCGAGTGCGGGCCGCTTCAGGGCGACATATTGACGCGCACCGGACGCGGTGACGCGATCCTGCACGACGGCAAAGACGACCAGCGCCGCGACGAACGTCACTCCAAGGATCGTTCGCGACACCATCAGTTCGACCCTCCCAGTAGATTATACGGCCGACCTTCCGGCCGTCGGGCGTGGCTCTTGCTATCTCGAGAGATGCGATTCCAACACCCGCATCCCTCGAGAGGAGAACAAGCCCATGAATATCCGCGAAGTCATGACCCCCAACCCGCGCTGTGTGTCGCCAGACGACAGCATTCAGAGTGCCGCGCAGATCATGCGCGACGAAGACACCGGCGCGGTGCCCGTCTGCGACAACGGTCGCGCCGTCGGCATCGTGACCGACCGCGACATCGTCATCCGGGCGATCGCCGATGGCCAGCCCAACCGGCCGGTGCGCGACATCGCGACCCGGGACGTCATTTCCGTCAGCCCCGATACCTCCACGCGCGAGGCGGCCGAGCTCATGAGCGAACACCAGGTCCGGCGCCTGCCCGTCGTCGACGGTGAACGCCTGGTCGGCATCGTCTCACTTGGCGACCTGGCAGTGAAAGAAGCCAAGGACAGCCGTGTCGGAGACACGCTAGAGCACATTTCCGAGGGAGTGAAGGAGAGGGAGCGAGGGTAAGGAAGGGTCTCGGCTCTGGGCGTTAGGCTCTGGCTCAACAGCCGGAGCCTAACGCCCTAAGCCGAGTGCCCAAAGCCTAGAGCCTAGAGCCAAGTTAGAGCCGAGTTACTGGCCGAGATCGGCGACGAACAGCGACTTGCCGGCGGAATTGATAATCGAATTGGCAATCGCTCGCGAGGTCACGGCCCTGCCGCCGAAGCCCTTGACCTGCACCTGCTCACCCACCGAGAGTGTCTTGCGCGACCATCCGCTCCGCTCGAGCGCGAGGGTGCTGGCCATTTCGAAGTTCCAGGTCGTCACAGTCCCCTTCTCGTCTTTCACGTCGACATAGAAATGGGTGTGCGGGTTCGTCCATTCGACCTTGGACACGACGCCCTGCACCGAGACCGGCTTCTTCGCGTCGTACTCGACGGGCCACGAGTGGTGCGCGATGGCCGGTACCGCGATGGCGAGCACGCCCAGTGCAGCCAGGATGAAGCCAAGCTTGGTTCTCATTCCACTACTCCTCTATCGAATGACGGGACCTTGCTGCGCATTATGAGTGCGACCGCCCCGGACGGTCAACTGCGTGGTTACTGCGTGAAATACAACGCCGCCACCAGCGCGAGCACGATCAGGATGACGATGGCGACGATGGGCAGCCTCGCACGGCGGGGACGATCGAAGATCGGCCCATCCGTCGGGGGCTTGATCCGCGGTTCGGTCGTCGCGGTGCCGCACCGGTAGCAGATGAGGGCCTTGCCGGCGATCTCCGTCCCGCAGTGTTTGCAGAGCATCGTGCCTGGTAATGTACTCTAGCCTCGATGATCCCGCTGCGCGACGTCATCCCAACGCGGACGACGCCGTACACCACCATCTCGCTGATCGTCCTCAACTTGCTCGCCTTCGCGTATCAGCTCTCTCTCGGCGAGCGGGTCAACGACTTCATCCTGTACTTCGGCCTCATCCCGGCGGCGTTTTCGTGGGTGTCGGTCTTCTCGTCGATGTTCCTGCACGGCGGCTTCCTGCACGCCGGCGGAAACATGCTGTACCTGTGGATCTTCGGCGACAACGTCGAAGACCGCATGGGGCACGGCCGCTTCCTCGTCTTCTACCTGCTGTGCGGTGTCGCCGCGGCGCTGGCGCAGACGATCGTCAATCCTGATTCGGTCGTGCCGATGGTCGGCGCAAGCGGCGCGGTCGCGGGCGTGATGGGCGCGTACTTCGTCCTCTACCCCCACTCCCGCATCGTCACGCTCATCCCGCTGTTCGTGTACTTCCATGTGATGGAAGTGCCGGCGATCTTCTTCCTGGGGATCTGGTTCCTGATGCAGTTCTTCAGCGGCGTCGGATCAATCGCCACCGCCGTGCCCGGCGAGCCCGGAGGCGGCATCGCCTTCTGGGCGCACGTCGCCGGGTTCCTCGCCGGCATGAGCAGCGTGTTCGTCTTCAGGCGTCCCGAGCGGCAGCGGGTGGAATGGTGGCATGACGTGTAGACGGATCAGGATCGAGTTCTGATCTTCTGTGCGATCCGCGCGAGCTGGACCAGGATCGTCTCAAGCTCCGCCTGATACTCGGCGTCCGACATGGAGTCCTTGCGTTCCCTCAGGTCTTCGAGCTGCGATTCGAGTATCACGCGCTGGAGATCGAGGGCGGCCATCGCGGCGTCGGCGCTGGCCGAGCCGGGCTCGGGGTCGAGGTAGACGGTGCGCGCCAGCCTGCCGTCCAGGCCCGGCGCTTCGGCTTCACGACCTACCCGATCGCCATCGTCATCGAGAAGCGGCCGTTCCGTGGAGAGCTGCCCCTTCTGGTCGTAATATTCCTTCACGCCGGCGCTGGCCGCCGCAAACGCTTCCCAGATCGAGACGCGTCCGTTCTTGTCGAGATCGCTCGACGTCGCGCCGAGCGCCTTGACGAAGTACTCGGGAAAGACCGTTGCGAACCGCTGCGCGGCGGAATCGGTGGCGGTGACGACCACGCGGCCGCGCTGCGAGAGCTCTTCCAGAAAGGGAAAGCTCGATTCGGTCGTGTTCACGACGACGAGGCGCCCGGGCATGCCCTCGAGCATCCCCTTCCACTCTCCGGCGCTGAGATCCGGACCTACGAGGTTGAACTTGGCGTCGGTCCCGTCGAAGGTCCCGTGTCCAAGCAGCACGAGCAGCAGCGTGTCATCGCGGGTCAGCCGGCGGTGCAGGTCGCCGAGGAGCCTGCGCAGGTTCTCCGCAGTCGCCTGGGACGTGCCTGTGTTTCCTTCGTCCAGCACGGCGACGTTCGCATCATCAAACGTAAACGTAGTCTTCAGCGCGACGGCGAGGCCCGCCCGCCACCTCTGTTGCTGGGCCGCGTACTTCTCGCCGCCCGCCGCACCCGAGATGATGAGCGCGTAACGTTCTCCCGCTGCCGCGATCGCCGGAAGAAGCAGCACGAGCAAGAGGCAGATCGGGAGTTGGCTGGCTGGGCGTTGGAAGATCACCTGAGCCCCCAGCGTCGGCGAAGGATCCATTCGGCGGCAAGCAGCATCACGATCGCCGCAAAGATCCACGCGGTGTGCCAGAGATCTTCCAGCCGCGGCTGAGGCGGCTCCGCGTCCGGCCGGGACAGGAGCCCGGGCAGGTGCGAGGCGTCGTTCGCGGTCAGGTACTGGCCACCGCTGGCGCGCGCCACGCGGCGCAATACGTCCTCATTCAGGCGGGGATCGGCCATCTCGCGGTCGGTGCCGCCGATGAGCACGGACCGCTGAGCCGACCCGAGCACTGCGCCGCCGCGCCGCGCTTCGGCCGTGATGCGATAGATGCCAGGCTGGTCGAAACGAACCTCGCTGCCGTAGCGGCCGAGACTCGGGTCGGTCAGCGCGCCGCGGAGGTCGCGCGTCTCGCCGCCAGGCAGCGTGAGCCGCATGCTGACGTCGGCATCCGGCACGGGCGCGAACTCCTCGTTGCGCACGTCCACGCCAACCGGCACCGCGTCGCCGACCGCCATTCCGGCCAGGGGCGCGATCGACACCCGATCGGGCGCCGACGCGCCAAGCCATCGCACCGCCTGACGCCAGAACAGCTCGAAGGTGCGATCGTCGGCCGGCATCTGCATCCGCCAGCGCCACGACGCTTCGCCGGTAAACATCATCGACCGGCCCTGTCCGTATCGCTGGACGGCGACGAGCGGCCGGGATCCATCCACGGCGTGGACGAGCGCCAGCACCTGGGCGCCCGGACGCGGCGCGCCAAGCCCGGCGGCCCCGGCCAGCGGCGGCACCGACTTCCAGCGCTTCGCGTTGTCCTCGGCGCTCGAACCGATTCGCATCACGGGATGCGATTCGCCCTGCAGCGTCACCGAAACCGAAAACGCCGTTTCCTGACGCGAGGAGGCCGGCACGACGCCGCCGCCGCGGTTGGTGAGTCCGAGCGGCAGCACGTCTTCGAGTGCGGTGCCCAGGAGTCCCTGGCGGTCGAACGACTTTGCCCCGAGCACGAGCAGTCCGCCTCCCCGCTCGCCGACGAAGCCAGCGGCCATCTCGAGGTCCGCGCGCGTCAGCGCGTCAGCTTCCATGTTAGCGAGCACGAGCACGTCGTACTCGTAGAGCGTCTTGCGGTCCTCCGGGAAACCCGAGGCCAGCCGCGGCGCGCGCGCATCCGTGGACTGGACGAAGTAGGTCCCGTCCCCTTTGACGTCCTGTCCCTTCCGGACGACGGAATCAACCTCGAGGCCGGAATCGGCAGCGAGCGCTCTCTTCACGAATGAGTGCTCGAAGCCCGGCGCACCCTCGACGACGAGCACGCGGCGGCGGCGGCCGGCCGGCTCCACGAGCACGCCTCGCCGGTTGTTCTCGAGCACGAGCTCGCCCGACGCGGATGGAATCTCCACCGTGTACTCCGTCGGCATGTCGCGCGACGGTGACACGGTAAAGACCGCTCGAATCGGACTGCCGTCGCCGGCAGGCGTGACGCGTCGGAGGTCGATCGGCCGGCCGTTCTCGAGCACGCGGAGATCGAAGGGGGCGTCAGCGCCGCGGCTGACCGCGGCCACCGTGAGGTCGATCGATGAGTCCGTCATCGCCCCGTCGCCAGCCGAGACGTCCGTCACTTCGAAGTCGGAGGCGACGTGAGGCGTGCCGACTCCCACGGTGAAGACCGGCGCGGCGCCGGCATCGACGGCGTGGGCCGCCTCCTCGCGGCCGGTGTCTCCTCCGTCGGAAATCACCACGATCGCGGCGACGCGGCGATCGCGATAGCGCTCCCTCACGGCGCGCAGCGCGCCGGACAGATCGCTCCGGCCATCGGTCGCGCTCGAGATCGGCGTGTCGGCGGCCGCCTGGGTGAGCGTGTTGCCAAACGTCCAGACGTCCGGGCGGAAGCGGCCGGCCAGCCCCGCGAGCAGGTCGCGTTCGAGCAGCTCGCGAGCGGCATCAATCCGCGGACGGCCATCGGCGTCCGCCACCTGCATGCTGCGGGAAATGTCGACGAGGATGGGGACGACCGCGTCGCTGGTCGCCTCAGGCGGCATCACCCGCACGGGACGGAGCAGGCAGGCGACGAGCAGCAGCAGCGTCAGGGCGCGCAGTGCCGACAGCGCCGTACGGCGGCCCAGGGGCAGCGGGACGATCGCGCCCGAATACGACGCCCACGCGACAGCGATGACGGCCGCCGCGAGCAGCGTGAGCACCCACCAGGGAAGCGCGAGGGCGAATGTCATGACAGAACCGGAGGCCTAAAGGCCCCTCTCTACCTTGCCTCTCGTTTCGAGGCGAGCGCCTCGTAGTACTTGTCGACCAGACGCCGGTACTGCTCGGGGACGGCCTGCGAGCCGCCGGCGCTGAGGCGATCTTTCGACTGCTGATCGCGAAGCCGGGCGGCGGCGGACGATTCAGCCCGTTCCAGGGACGCGGCGATCTCCGTTCTCAGCTCGTCCCACTTCGCGAAGTCCTGCTTCCAGCCCTCGGTGCCTGGCGCGGAGCGGCCCGGGTTGAATCCCTCCGCGGACGGCGCCTCGATGTTCGACCCCTTTTCGTTGCGCAATTCGCCGAGCAGTTGGCGAGCCTCTTCCCATGGTTGGTCGGTGCTTCCGTTCTGCGCGCCGTCGCCACCCTGGCCGCGACTGCCCTGTGCCCCAGACTGCGATCCGGCGCCCTCCTGGGGCTGGCCCTCACGGCCTTCGCCGGGCGGGCCGTTTTTCAACTCGGCGAGCTGGCGATCGAGCGACGTCAACTGCTCGCGAAGCTCGCGGATGCGCGAGAGCTGCTCGGACAGTTGCTGCGACGCTTCGCTCTGGCCGTTGGCCGAGCCCAGGCGCTCGGCGAGCCGATCGAGCGCCGTGGCGATCGCCTGTCCTTCCCGGGCGGCGCCGGGCTGCTGTGGCTGGCCGGCGCGCCCTTCCCCGGCCTGGCCGGCGCGCTCCTCGCCCGCCTGGCCCGCCCGCCCCTCGCTCGCCTGCCGCCCCGCGCGAGCGACGTTCCGCATCCGATCCGACAGCCGTTGACGATCGAGCTCGCGCGCGGCCTCCGTGAGCGCGTTGCGCTGCCGCTCCTCGGGACCCGGCGCCGCCGCCATCTGTTTGACCGACTGCTCGAGACGCGCGGTGCGATCGGCAAGACGCTCCTGCTCCCCTGCCCGCCGCCTCGCGGCGTCGTCGCCGCTGCCACCGCGGCCGCGCCCCGCCGCCTCGGCCGCGAGCCTGCGCTGTGCATCGGCCAGTTGCCGCGATTCGAGCTGCAGCTCGCCCATCGCCCTGCGCCGATCGTCCGGCTGGGCGGCGCGCATCCGCTGTTCGAGGTCGCGCAGCCGCTCGGCCGCTCGGTTGCCGCGCTCGCTTGCCTGCTGCGGGTTGTCGCGACGAAGCTCGCTCGCCGCGCCCTGCATCTCCTCGGAGATCTGCTGCAGCTCACGGCTCGCCTGCTGTCGGCTCTGATCGGACTGGCCGCCGCGGCCGCCCTGCTGCGGCTGGCCACTCTGGCCTCCGCCTTGGCTACCCTGCCCCCTCTGTTCACTCTGCCCCGCCTGCCCGCCGAGCCCCCTCTGTCCGCTCTGTTCGCTCTTTTCGCTCTTTTCGCTTTGTGCCTGTTTGCTCTGAGCCTGCTGCAACTGCTGCGCGAGCTCCTCAGCCTGCCGCCGCAGCTCACCCTGCTCACGCGTCAGGCGCTCGAGCTGCCGGCGCGCTTCCTCCGCGGGCACATCCTGCTTCTTCGCCGCCTGCTCCTGCTGTTTGTTCAGCTCGTCCTGGCGGCGTGCCAGCTCGCGGATCTTGTCCAGCACACCGGCGTTGTCGTCGGGCTTCTCCTCACGGGTCTCTCGACTGGTGGGCGTCTCGTAGTTGGTCTGTTGCTGCCGCGCAAGCTCGCGATCGAACAGCGATGACAGGTCCTGCTGCTGCCGGTTCGATCCCCGGCCGCTGCCGTTGGCCTGTTGCTGCTGCACCTCGCGGCGACGGTTCTCGGACTGCGTCCGCAGCAACTCGTTGAGGGCGGTCATCTCGTGCGGCAGCGCGTCGGACGTCTTCAGGAGGGCGAGCTGGCGTTCGGCCCGCCCCATCGCTTCGGCGGCCCTGGTCATCGCCTCTGCCGCCTGATCGGGTGGCGGCGTGGCCCCGGACGCCCGCCCGCCGCCCGGCCGGACGCGCCTCACGTTGTTGGCGCGCTGCATGGAATCGGCCGCCGCCTCGGCCTTCTCCCGCACGCCGTGCTGCGCGTTTGCCACCGTCAGGATGTCCTCGTCCGACCGCGCGCCAGACTGCCTGGCGCGCGAATCGAGCTTCCACGTCGCGGTGATGATGTCTTTCTGGGCCTGCACCAGGTCGTCCATGGCCTCATCGCCGGCGGCACCGCCGCCCTGGCTCTGCGCCGCGACGAACTCCTCGTCGAACGGCGTGACCTCGAGGAAGAAGATGTCGCTGCGTGCCTCGGTGGACCGGGTGCCGCGGCTGACGTCGCGCGCCCGCGCGTAGTAGGTCACGAAGTCGCCCGGCTTGACCCCGAGATCCTCGAGGTAGATCGTGCGCGTTCCGCTGGCGCTGGTCGCGGATCCCTCGCGCCGGAAGGGCACGACCTTCGCCTGGGCGCCTCCTACGGCGTAGACCAGGTCGAACGCCGCGATACCGAAGTCGTCGTCGGCCCGCGCTTCGATCGGCACCTCTTCGATCGGCGTCACCTGGCGGTCGCTGGCCGGACGCATGATCCGCACGTCCGGCGGACGGTCCTCGAGGGTGCGGATGAAATACTCGGTGTCTCCGGGATTGGTCAGGCCGTCGGCGTCGGCAAGTGCGACGCGGTAGGAGCCGTCCTCGACAATCGTCAGGTCGCCCTCGAGCGCTCCGTCGCGGGCGTTCAACACCAGCCGCTGTCCACCCGCCAGCGTCAATGCCGCCTCGGTCACCGGCTTGTCGGCGTGGACGATCACGTGTACGCGCGTGCCAGCAGGCCCGTAGATGTCGCCGCCGTCTTCTTCCTGCCGCGGCGGCATGCCGAACGCAGCCGGGTACTCGTAGCGAAGGTCGATGCGCTCGACGTGCGGCGTGCGGATCACCGTCACCGCATATTCCCGCGATGAGGTGCCGGCCGCCGTGACGGTGTAGGTGAAGCTCTCGGTGACGTGATCGAATCCAGAGGCAAACCCCTCACCCGCCGCGTCCATCCGGGCTTCGCGCCACTCCGTCCCGTTCCCGATGCGGAGCACGGGTACGACGCCGCCCGCCGCGCCGGGAATCCGGACATGGATGCGCAGCGGATGGCCCTCGCGAACCCTGACATCGCCGGGAAGCACCTCGAGCGCGAGACGACTCGGGAAGAGATACCACGCGAGCACCCGCGCGGCGCGGCCCGCCGGCTCGAGCGCGAATCCGGCGACGCCGGCCAGAACGAGTGTCGCGGCGGCCGCCCGGATCGCCGCATTGCGCAACGTGCGGCGGCTGACAATCCGATCGAGATCGAGATCGCGCGTGCGGCGCGCCGCATCGGCGGCTACCGCGGCCTGCATCCGCGACGGGTCCACCCGGCCGTCGCGCTCCGTCGCCGTGACCAGCGTGTCCTCGAGCTCGGGACAGCATTCCTCGACATAGCGGGCGACCTGGCGCTCACCAGGCGGATGGCGCAACGGCGAGAACAACCACCCGAGGCAGACCATCGCCGCCGCACCCGCCGCTAGCCAGAGCGCGATGAACGCGCCGCCCTCGGGCACGAGGAGACGCTGCACCGACAGCGCCAGCGCCAGGACGAACGCCGCACCTGCAGCCGCGATCGTCCAGGCGCGAAGCGCGGACGCCAGCCGCCACCGGTTGCGCACCTTCCTGATCAGCGCCGACAGCGCGGCATCGTGTTCGTTCATCACCCGAGCCTTCGTCCCAGCATGCCTTCGGCCGCAAGGCTGACCACCATCATGAGCAGGGCGTATTGCCAGAGCCGCTGGCCGTCCTCCCGGTCCCGCGTCTCGGTGCCCGCCTGGCGCGCGGCGCTGGTGTTGAGCCGTGATACCCCGGCCCTGAACTCGTCCGCGGACATGCGCGCGGGATCCGACTCACGCGGGTCGACGTTGATGGCCACGCGTCTGGCGCGCGCCTCGTTCTTGAGTGTCATGACTCCGGGCGTCAGACCCTCGAGCCCGGGCAGGTCGCCGACCAGGTACTCGGCCTTCGCCACGCGCGAGGACGTCAGGTAGCGGAGCGCTTCGTGGATGAAGGGCACGAAGGCCGGCTGCAGCGGAAAGTCATTCCACCGATCGTTGATGTCCGACGCAAAGATCAAGACGCGCCCGCCGGCCGTGCGCTCCTCGACCAGCGCCGGCGTTCCGTCGGAATAGCGGGCCACCACGTCCGCGCTGGGGGGCAGGTCGATGAGCGCCGCGCGCGAAAAGCTCACGTTGCCCAGCGTGCCCGCGCCGCCGAACAACCTGAACACCGGATGGCGGCTGTCGTCGGGCGCGAACCGCAGTGGCCGCCCCACTGGCGCCGCCTCGCGATCCTGCCACGACGTCTGCACGATGCCGCTGAGCGCGCCCTTGAGGATGGCCGGATCGACGTCAGGGCCGGCGGTGATCAGCACGCCTCCGCCCGATCGCACGAAACTCGCCAGCCGTTCGCGCCCCTGTTGCTCGAGTCCCCGCGTCCCCAGGACGACGATGACGCTGGCCTCCGCGAGGGCCGTGGCCTCGAGATCCGAGAACGCCGGACCACTCACCGCACGAAAGCGGAAGCCGCCCGGGCCTTCCGCGATCCCCATCGCGCGATCGAGGTACAGCGATTCCGCCGGATGGCCCGACGCGGTGACCGCGAGGACGAGCGGCGCATTCGCCGCATCGAGCACCGCGTAGCGGACGTTGTCGGCGGCATATCCCTGCCGGTCGTCCACCGCAGCGGCGAGACGCCCCGCCGCCTGGCCCTCGAGCGACAACCGGGCCTCGGTGCTTCCGCCGCTCCCCATCGACACCGCGGTGGCGCCAATGCGGCGGTCGTCGATGCTGAAGACGACCTCGGCCGCCGCCGTGCGCGGCGAATAGTTGTGCACGACCGCAACGGCTTCGGTGCCCTCCACGCGCAACTCCGTCAACGCGGCGTTGGCCGACGGACCCTCGACGCCTTCGACTTCCACCGTCAGGCGGTCGGGAACGCTTCCCTGATCGGCGCCGTCCCACCCGGTCTGCTGAAGGTCTGATATCACGACCAGGCGGCCGGGCCGATCGCCGAACTCTTCGGCGGCGCGCACCAGCGCGGCCCGGTATCGCGTGGCCCCTGCCCCGGGCGTCAGGCTGGCGATCGCGGCACGCGCGCGCCCGCGATCCGGCGACGGTGGCGCGACGACCGTGGCGCCGGCGCCGAACGCCATGACACCGACCGAATGTCCGGCGGGCGCATCGGCAATGGCCCGCTCCGCCCTGGCACGCGCCCGTTCGAACTGGCCCGGCCCGGACATGCTGACCGACGTATCCACCAGCACCATCGTGGCGGGCGCGGTCAGCGCCACCGCGGACTGCGACACGTACGGCCGCGCGAATGCCAGCGCCAGCAGGAGCAGCGCCGCCGCCCGGAGCGCGAGCAGCACGTACTCTCTCAGCCGCCGCCGCTGCGACTGCTCCACCGGCGCGCGCCGCAGGTACCGCGTCGCGGCGAAATCGACCACCGGTTCCGCCCGCTTGTAAAAGAGGTGGATGGCGATCGGGATCGCGACGGCTGCCGCGCCGGCGAGAAACAGGGGAGACAGGAAGGAGATCACTTCCGCCCCCTTCCCCGCGTCGACAGGTACGACATCAGCGCCAGCTCGAGCGGCTGCGAGGTGTCGAGCAGCCGGTAATCGATCCCCGCGGCGCCGAGCTCGCGCCTGTAGCGATCGATCGTCCCGTTCAACGCGACCAGGTATGGCTCTCGCACGACCGACGGCACCGCCATCAGCTCGTCGCCGCCCTCGAGATCCCTGAACCGTGACGCCCGCGTGAACGGAAATGTCAGCTCCGACGGATCCAGCACGTGAAACACCACGACATCGGTGCCGCGAAACCTGAAATGCCGCAGCCCCTCGATCACGTGCCCGGGCTCGTCGATCAGATCCGAGATCAGGATCACCATCCCGCGCTTGGCGATGCCCTCGGCGAGCTGGTGCAGCGGCCTGGAGACGTCCGTCCGCTTACCGAGCACCATCCGGTCGAGCGTCACGAGCAGCGATCGCAGGTGGCTCGGGCGGGCGCTCGGCGGCAGCATCGTCAGGAGCGCGTCGTCGAACGTGGTGAGCCCGACCGCGTCGCGCTGCCGCTGCATCAGGAATGCGAGCGACCCGGCCAGCATCGAGGCGTACTCGAGCTTGGTGACGCCGTGCGACCCGTATCCCATCGACGCGCTGACGTCGAGCAGCAGGTAGCAATTGAGGTTGGTCTCTTCCTCGAACTTCTTGACGTAGTAGCGGTCGGTGCGCGCGTACACCTTCCAGTCGATGCTGGAGAGGTCGTCGCCGGGCATGTACTGCCGGTACTCGGCGAACTCGACGCTGAAGCCCTTGAACGGGCTGCGGTGGAGGCCTGAGAGGAACCCTTCGACCACCGTCCGCGCCTTCAGCTCGAGCGTCCCGAGCCGCGCCAGTACCGCGGGGTCGAGAAATCGAAGCTCGCGTGGGCGCGTGTCGGTCGGCATTTAGTGGCGATCCAGGTCCATACAGCCGGGGGCTCGGGGACGGATATGCGCTTGTACAAGCTTCATCTGTTTGCTCAACCCACTAAACCGCTTTTGGGGACGGCTACGGTGTCAATGAGGCGGGCGATGATGCCGTCTGAGTCGAGGTGCTCCGACTCGGCGTAGAAGTTGGTGACGATGCGGTGGCGCAGGATCGGTCCGGCCAGCGCCTGGACGTCCTTCACGGACACATGGTGGCGGCCGTTCATCAACGCCCGTGCCTTCGAGCCGAGGATCATGGCCTGCGACGCGCGGAGGCCGGCTCCCCACTTCACGTACTTGTTGACCCATTCCGGCGCGCCGGCCTGTCCCGGCCGCGACGCGGCCACCAGGCGGACGGCGTAGCGCGCGACCTGGTCGCTCACGATGACCTGCCGGACGACCTGCTGAAATTCCAGGATGTCTGGGCCGCTCAGCACGCGCGAGACCGCCGGCTGCTCCGTGCCAGTCGTATTCGTCACCACCCGCACCTCATCGTCCTCGGGCAGGTAGGTCATGACGATGTTGAACATGAAGCGATCGAGCTGCGCCTCCGGCAGCGGGTACGTGCCCTCGAGCTCGATCGGGTTCTGGGTCGCGAGCACGAAGAACGGCCGTTGGAGCTGGTAGGTGCGACCTGCCGCCGTGACGTGGTACTCCTGCATGGCCTCGAGGAGCGCGGCCTGCGTCTTTGGCGGGGTTCGGTTGATCTCGTCGGCCAGGAGGATCTGCGCGAAGATCGGCCCCTGCACGAACCGCAGCGCCCGCGAGCCGTGCTGCTCTTCGAGAATCTCCGTGCCCGTGATGTCCGACGGCATCAGGTCGGGGGTGAACTGGATCCGCTTGAAGGTCAGGTCGAGGATGTCCGCCACCGTCTTGATGAGCAGAGTCTTGGCGAGTCCGGGAACGCCGGTGATCAGGCAGTGGCCGCCGGTGAAGAGCGCCATCAACACCTGATCGACCACCTCGTCCTGCCCGACGATGACCTTGCGGAGCTCGATGAGGATCCGTGCACGTCCGTCCTGCACGCGCTCGGCGAAGTTGGTAACGGTGGTGGTGGTCACGGGGTCAGTGCGTCAGGGTGTAGACGATCTCGTTGATGAACATGCGGTACGAGTCTGCCGTGTGCTTGAGGTAGCCGGGGTACTCCTCTGCGTTTGACCACTCCACGCCGTCGCCCATGTCGGTGTTCCAGTTGGCGAGCACCATCGGCCGGCCGCTGTCGTCCAGGATGGCGCGCAGGCGCGCCACGAAGCCGCCCTTTTCCCACGTGCGTCCGGCGAAGAACGAGCCCAGCCCGGGCACTTGTGGATAGCCGGTGAGGTTGTAGAAGACCGAATAGATCGGATGAGGCGGCGCGAGATCCATCGGCTCGCGATCCGGAAACACCCGCTTCATCTCCTTGGCGAAGTTGTCCCACTCGTACGGGCCATGGAAATCGTCCAGGGTGAGCGTGCCGCCGCGCAGCAGGAACTCGCGCAGGATCGCGACCTCGCTGTCGCGAAGACGCAGATTGCCTGGCTCGACCATGTAGATCCACGCATGGTCCCAGAGCCGGGGATCCTCGAGCGTGAGGACGATTGGGTCGTTGACCTGAATGGCGGTCGCGGTCCGCAGGCGGCGGGAGAGATTCTGTTCGGCCGCCGGCGCATCGATGGCCCACGGCTCGCCCCAGTAGTCGACGCGGTAGCGGCTGTCGACGGTGAAGGCGGAATACCGGATGCGGACGAAGGTCCACTGCAGGCCGGCGAAGCGACCGTCCTGGAGGACGGGGCCTTGCGCGAGGGCATTGGAGAGGCGCGCCGGCTCGATGAAGAGCATGACCGCGACAACGCCGGTCAGCGCCAGCGAGGCGGCGCGCAGGGTCACACGCCTCCGCCGGGGGCGCGCGGCTGCGTTTCGACAATCTTGAGCAGCAGATCCTGAGCCCGCTCGAACGAGGGCGCTATCTCGAGCGCGGCCAGCGCCTGGCGCTTCGCATCGGCGAGCTGCCCGGCCATGAAATGTGCCTCGGCCAGATCGAGGTACGCGGCGGCGCGATCCGGCGGCCCGCCGGCGACCGCGGCACGAAACGCCCGGATCGCCCGTTCGGCGTTGCGCTGTGTGATCGCGTAGCGTCCGACGGCCGACTGCGCCTGGACATCGAATGGATCGAGTCCCGCGATCATCTGATACACCGCGACGGTACGCGCCTCGTCGCCAAGCGGCGCGACCAGCGCCGCGAGCGTGCGGGCCGACTCGACGTCATTGGAATCGACCTTGACGAGCGCCTCGAGCGCCTGGATCGCACGCGTGTTGTCCTTGCGCTCGAGCGCAACGGCTGCGATAAGCGCGTTCGGGTTCTGCGGACCGTTGGCGGCGGGAATCAGGCGCGACGCGCGCTCGGCCGCCTGGATGGCGCCCGCGGCGTCGCCGGCGGCACGCAGCGCCACGGCGAGTGCCATTTGCACCCTGAAACTGCCGGGATTCTCCGACGCGAGCGCCTTCAACTGGTCGACCGTCGGCATCTCCGGAATCTCCGGCGACTGGAGCGCCCGACGCAGCTCGGCGTAGTCCTTCTCGAGCCTGGCATCGAACGACGCCTGAAGCTGATCGAAGGTGGTGTTCAAGGCAGCCTTGATCGCGTCCTCATCTTCGAGCCCGCGTCCGTAGGCGCGCAGCAGGTTGCGCAGCGCCGGCTCGCCGTGCAAAGCGATGATGTGCTCCACCAGGAGCGAGGCCTGGTAATAGGTGAGCGAGATCAGCTTCGGATCGCTGAACCCTTCGTTCAGATCGCGCAGCTTCAGGAGCGTCTTTTCCTCGAGCGCCTGCGCGAAGGGCACCTCCATCTCGCGCCCCCATTCCGGGCGGGCGCGCTTCTCTTCGAACTGCGAGATCCCCTCGCTCAGCCACCGCGGCATGCGGTTGCTCGACATCTGCAGCGAGA
Organism: Acidobacteriota bacterium; assembly: GCA_947465645.1. Next base: position 16,862 of record CANIBQ010000054.1, read on the forward strand.
TGACGTGCGCCATCTCGTGCCACAGCGTCGACTCCCAGCTGAACTGGCCGGGCGGCCGCGCCTTCGGAGAATCGAGCGTGACGACGCGCCCGAAGCAGGCGCCCAGCGCCCCGAGGAAACCGGGCAGGCCGAGCGTGCGCACGGCGAAGTCGTCGTGCTTTGGAAACATCTCGATCAGAATCGGTCCCGTCGGCTTGAAGTCCCAGAGCTTCGAGAGCGTCGCGAGCGCCTCCTGCGCGAGCGGCATCACGGCTTCGCGCATCACCGGCGCTTCGTCGGGATGCAGGCGCACCACCAGATCGCCCTGACGGATGGTCTCGAACGTGTCGACCGTGTCGAGCATCTGCAGCGAGTTGTAGGTGACGAGGTCGTAGGGATCCGACTTGAACGCCGTTTCCAGGGCCTGGCGCGCTCCCGGTTCGTCGCCGGTGCGCAGCAGATGCATCCCGAGATCGCCGTACGCGCGCGCACTGGCCTTGTCAACCGTCAGCGCGCGCCGTGTCAGCTCAACCGCTTCGTCAAACCTGTAGTTGCGCGCGGCATGATCCCCCGCGACCCGGTACACCTCGCCGTACACCGGGTTGATCGCCAGCACCTCCGTGACGATTCGCTGAACGTCGGCAGGACGCGCTTCGAGGAACGCCATCGCCCCGGCGAGCGCGCGGGCCTCGAGGCTGTTCGGATTGATCTCCAGCGCCTTCTCGATCGAAGCGCGTGCGTCGGCGCGCCGCCGATCGTCGAGCGCGAGCTCCGCAATCAGCAGGTGCGCCGGGACGTAGTTGGGATTGATGCCGAGCGCCTTCTCGATGGCCTCCTTGGCCACCGGCGGGTTTTCGTCGATCGTGGCGCGCGCAAGACCGACGCGGGCCGGCACGTAGTCAGCATCGACGCGCAACGCATCCTGGTACGACTTGACGGCGTTTGGCCTGTCGTACGTCTCGAGAAAGAGATCACCCCAGGTCGTGTTGACGAGCACGTCGCTGGGGGCCAGACGGTTTGCGTTTCGGAGATAGCCGTTGGCCTCCTTGAATCGGTCAGGCTCGTTGAGCGCCACGGCAAGGGCGCGCGACGCGAGGCCCAACCGCGTCAGATCGAGCGGCGAGGTCTCCGCGCTGCGGTTGAGCACGCCTTGCAGGGTGCGCGCCCCATCGGCACGGCGCCCCAGGTACAGTTGCAGCAGGCCAAGCTCGAGCGCAGCGTCGCTGCCGGGCGAGGCGGCAGCAGGCGGCGCCAGCATCGCTTCAGCCTCGGCGTACCGGCCGCGCGCGATCGCGGCGCGCGCACGCAACGCGATCGCGCGGGGGTCGGTCGCCGACCTCAGCAGTGTGTCTACGTGTTCGTATTGACCCGCATTGAACGCACGGGCGGCGGGATCAGACGCGGCGGAGGCCGCGGGGGGGCGCGTCTGACCGGATGAGACGGTCGTCAGCGAGATCAGCAGCGCGGCACAGACCGCCGTAAGCCGCTGAACAGTCAGCATCGTAGCCACGGGCCGATCCAGGTCCTCGTCTGCCATACCTGTGTGGTCAGTATATGTCACGTCCAGGTCGAGCGAGGCGGGTGCCGAAGCGCGGCGTTTTCTACCCGTATCCGCTGACGAAGCAGCAGGCCGAACACCGTCGTCGCGATCGGACCTGTCAGCCACGCTCCCACGACAATGGCGAAGCCGATCAACTCGCCGACCACAGCCACGTAGTTTGGATGATTCATCCAGGCGTACGGTCCGTGGCTGACGCGTGACGCATCGGGAGGCACGAGCACGCGGAACGTCCACCGCGGGCCAAGCGACCTGATCGCCCAGAACTTCAGCGCCTTCGCCGCGAGCAGCACCACCGCGCCAACGACGGTCTTGACGCCGGGCACCGGGCCGATCAGCGCGCCTTCGATCGCCATCACCACGAATGCGACGGGATACGTCCACCGCATCATCGGATAGACGTCCTCGGCGGGTTCCACCGCTCCACGCTCGAGCAGCGCCCGCTCGTTGCGGAGAGAGCGGCGCTGTTCGCCGAGCATTGCCAACAGCGCCGCCACCAATGCGATGAGCGAAACGAGCGGTTGATCGGACATGATGCGGCGCGAGCCTTTACGGCTCGCGAGGCGGACCGTAAAGGTCCGCCCCGCACTTTCTGGGTAATCCGCATCTGCGAGCCAGGTGAACGTCGCCGGCGATCCCGATCAGCACCCGCACCGGCGCGGCCCAGCGGGCTGCGACGGACGCGGCGACCGCGACACCACGGGGTGAGGCGACCAGCGATCGCAGCACGCGGTTGACCCGCCACTTCCCCGCGAACTCGCGCGCCCGCGCCTGCCTCAGGTACGCGAAGGCCGGCTCGCCCGACGACAGTTCACGCAGCGCCGCCTCCGCGGCCAGCTCTCCGCCTCGAAGGGCGAAGCGCAATCCGTCGCCGGTCATCGGATCGATGAAGCCGGCCGCGTCGCCGGCGAGCAGCAGCCCTGGGCGTCCGGCATCGCGGGCTTCGACTGCGAGCGGCCCCAGCGTCGTGATACCGGAGACCCGTCTGGCGCGCGCGAAGCGCGCGCGCAGGACCTCATCGCCGGCGATCGCGGTGGCAATGGTCTGCTCGGCATTCAGGTGCGCCGATGATTCAGCGCTGCGGCGCGGGCCATTACCGCCCGCGTCGAGCTCGCGGACCACGCACAGGTTCGTGATGCCGCCCGGGAGCGGTGCCACGCCAACGTACCCGCCGGGCCGGATATGCATCTCGCCGTGCCGGCCGACGCCGTCCACGTCGGTGAAGTACGCACCAAACGCCCACCGACGCGGAGCCGCCGCGTACCGGGCAAGGCCGAGCGCAAAGGCCAGCGTCGAGTGGCGCCCGTCGGCGGCAATGACGACGCGTGCGGGCCAGTCTTCTTCACCGCGCGCGGTCATCACGCGCACACCGCGTAGATGGATCGGGCCGGCTTTCCTGGCCTGAGCGGAGTCGAAGGCAGCCGGCCCGACGACCGGCCCGCGAACCGCAACGCCATCGCTGAATTCGGCCCCCGCGGCAATCGCGGCGTCGAGCAGCATCGAATCGAGATCGCGGCGCATCAACGCAGCGCCGCGAAGATCGTCCGGATAGTCGGCGGTGACCAGGGCGTTGCCGGGACCGGTGACCGTCATGCCTCGAATGGAAAGCGACCGCGCGCGAATATCCTGGCCGAGTGCGCCGTGGCCGTCGAGCATCGCCAGCGAACCGGGATTCAACGTGTCGCCGCACAGCTTGTCGCGAGGGAACGAGGCGCGATCGATGAGACGCACCCTGGCGCCGGCGCGCGCGAGCACGAGGGCCGCCATGGAGCCCGCAGGTCCGGCGCCAACGACGATGGCGTCCGCAGGCCCGCCGTAGCCTTGGCGAAGGCCGGGCACTTACCGCACCCGTCCCAGGACCAGCGCGCTGTTCTTCGACCCGAACCCGAGACAGTTGCAGAGCGCGGCGTCGATGTCGGCGGGCCGCGGGACGTTCGGGATGAAGTCCATGTCGCACGCCGGGTCGGGGTCGTCCAGGTTGATGGTGGGAGGCAGCATCCCGCGACCGAGCGCCATTGCGGTCGCCGCGACGCCCGCGGCGCCGCTCGCGCCCTGCGGGTGGCCGATCATCGACTTGGTGGACGACCCCGGCACGCGGTCGGCGTGGTCGCCAAAGACGCGGCGGACGCACTTCGACTCGATGGCGTCGTTCAACTGCGTGGACGTGCCGTGGTAGTTGACGTAGCCGATCTCCTCGGGACGCCGCTGCGCCTTGTCGAGGGCCATGTCGATGCAGCGGACGATCTCGGAGCCGTCCGGATCCATCTGCACGCGGTGGTAGGCATCGCAGGTCGAGCCGTAGCCTTCGATCCGTGCATACCGCGTCGCGCCGCGCGCGATCGCGCGATCTTCGCGCTCCAGCACCAGCATCCACGCGCCTTCGCCGAGGACGAATCCGTCGCGGCCGCGGTCGAACGGGCGTGACGCTTCGCCGGGACGGTCGTTGTAGGCGGTCGAGACGGCGCGCATCCGTGAGAACCCGAAGATCATGCCCGGCAGGACGCAGCCGTCGGTGCCGCCCGACAGCAGCACGTCGTACTCGCCCGCACGAATCATCGCGGCCGCGTACCCCAGCGCGTCTGTCGAGCTCGTGCATCCGCAGGAGAGCACGTGGCTGAGGCCGCGCAGCCCGAGTGAGATGGAAATTTCGCTCGAGACCATGCCGCAGATGCCGACCGCGATCGCGTACGGCGTGACGTGCTTGCCGCCCGCCGTGAAGAAGTCCTCGTATTGCTTCTCGCCGATGTCGATGCCCCCGCCACCGCTGCCGATGATCACGCCGGCGCCCGGCTCTCCCGCGCGCAGCCCCGCATCGCTCCACGCCTCGCGCGCCGCGATCACGCCGAACAGCGCCGCGCGCGAGTACCGCCTCGGATCCGCCCGGCCGTCCTGCTCTTCGTCGCCCTCGAGCACGGCCGCGTCATCGATCGACACCGGCGGCACCCACCCCGCGACGCGGCACGGGTAGGTCGAGACGTCGAACTGCGTGATCGCTTTGGTGCCACTGATGCCCCGGCTGATGTGATCCCAGTACCGCTCGCGGCCCACCCCGAACGGAGACACCACGCCGATGCCGGTGATGACGACACCGGGCTGCTGGCCGTTAACGGGCATGGCCCTATAATACCGGCCGTGTTGACGTCCGCTGCCCCGCCGCGGGCTCTGCATCGCCTGATTGCCTGGGCTGGCACGGCCGTGTTCGTCCTCTCGCTCGCCTACTTCCTCTTTTCGTACGCGACCACGTTCGGCGCCGTCGCGCCAGACGGCGCCCTTGCCGGACCAGTTACGTGGAACGTCGTGCTGTTTACTGTCTTCGCGATGCATCACAGCGTATTCGCGCGCGAGCGGGTGCGCGCGTGGGTGACCAGGTGGTGCCCACCGGAACTCGAGCGCTCGTTCTACGTGTGGGTGGCCAGCCTGCTCTTCATCGCCGTGTGCGCGTTCTGGCAGCCGGTGCCAGGCGTGGCCTGGAGCGCCGACGGAGCCGCGCTATGGGCGCTGCGGATGCTGCAGGCGATGGGGGTGTGGCTGACGCTCCGGTCCGCGGCGCTTCTCGACGTCCTGGAACTGTCAGGCGTGCGCCAGGCAGAGCAACGTCCTGCGGCGGCGTTGGACTTCAAGACCCGCGGCCCGTACGGCTGGGTGCGGCATCCGATCTACACCGGCTGGTTTCTCATGGTGCTGGCGGCATCGTCGATGACGACGACGCGGCTGGTGTTCGCGGTGGTGAGCTGCGCGTATCTGGTCGCCGCAATCCCGTTTGAGGAGCGGTCGCTGCGGAACGCCTCGGCAGGCGGTTACGACCGGTACGTGGCCCAGGTGCGCTGGAAGCTGGTGCCTGGACTCTACTAGTTGCCAGTTGTCAGTTGTCAGTTGTCGGAGGGCAACAAGCCAACTCGCGGCCTTCTGACAACCGACAACTGACAACTGACAACTATTCGTCGTAATCCTCTTTTGGCAGCCCTTCCAGCTCCTCGAGGAAGACGATATTGCGGTGGGACGGGATTTCGAACCGCTTCCCGCAGGTTTTGCAGGTCACGTCCTCGTCCACCCTCACCAGGTAGTCCTTCACCTTGTCGAACATGGCGCGATCGCGGGCGTCGGCGCCGGGCGGGACCTGTCCTTTCTTGGTCCGCCGTATCCACCTGATGGTGTAATCGTTGGTCCGCCGGCACCGGGGGCACTGGAAGCTCGCCGGGCGCTGCTCGGGTTTCTCCGTAAAGAACTGTCGCTCATCCACACGCGCAGCGTACACCAAGCTGATAAACTGTCGTTGCCCGATGCCAGAGCCGACGCTCCCCACGCTACCGTCCGAGCTTCCCGTCCTCCCGCTTCGCCGCACGGTTGCATTCCCGCTGACATTGCAGCCGCTGGCGGTGAACCGGCCGGTCTCGATCGAATCGGTGAACCGCGCGCTGGCGACCGACCGCCTCGTCCTCCTGCTGCTGCAGGACAACGAGGAGGAAGATCCCAAGTCCGACGACCTGCGCAAGGTCGGGACGGTGGGGATCATCCGCCAGATGGCCAAGGTCGGCGGTGGCATCAACATCATCATCGAAGGCGTCGCGCGCGTCCGCGCCGACCTCATCACGCGAACCGGCACGTCGATGCGCGCGCAGATCACGCCGATGCCGGAGCCGTTTGAGCGGACCATCGAGATCGAGGCGCACGTCCGCCGCATCCAGGAGCTGATCGAGAAAGCGCTCTCCCTGGCATCGGGACTGTCAGAGGAGCTGCGCGCGGTCGTCATGAACATCGACGATCCGCTCCGGCTCGCGTACGTGCTGGCCACGCTCATCGACATGAAGCCGGGCGACAAGCAGGCGATGCTCGAGGAGAACGACCTGCTCAAGAAGCTGCAGACGATCTCCAGCGCGCTCACCCGCGAGATTTCGCTCCTCGAGCTGAAGGGCAAGATCGAATCGCAGGCACAGCAGGAGATGACCGACGCGCAGCGTCAGTACTACCTGCGGCAGCAGCTCAAGGCGATCCAGACGGAGCTGGGCGAAGGCGAGGGCAACGAGCTCGCCGAGGTCCGCAAGCGCATCGAGGACGCCCACCTGCCGGAGTCGGTCCAGGCCGTCGCGATGCGCGAAGTCGACCGCCTGGGCCGGATGAGTCTGGCGTCGCCCGAGTACCAGATGCTGCGGACCTACATCGACTGGCTGCTCGACGTGCCGTGGACGGTGACGACCGACGATCGCCTCGATCCGGTCGAAGCGCGGAAGGTGCTCGACGAAGACCATTACGACCTCGACAAGGTGAAAGAGCGGATCGTCGAGTACCTGGCCGTGCGGAAGCTGAAGGGGGACATGAAGGGCCCCATTCTCTGCTTCGTTGGACCGCCAGGCGTCGGCAAGACCTCGCTCGGCCAGTCGATCGCCCGCGCCATGTCGCGAAAGTTCGTCCGCATCTCGCTCGGCGGCGTCCGCGACGAAGCCGAGATACGCGGGCATCGGCGCACCTACATCGGCTCGATGCCCGGCCGCATCATCCAGGCGCTCAAGCAGGCCGGATCGAACAACCCGGTGTTCATGCTCGACGAGATCGACAAGGTCTCCGCCGGCTACCAGGGCGACCCCTCAGCGGCGCTGCTCGAGGTACTGGACCCGGCGCAGAACCACTCGTTCCGCGACCACTACCTCGAGATCCCCGTGGATCTGTCGAAGGTGCTCTTCATCGCGACGTCGAACCAGCTCGGCACGGTGCACCCCGCGCTGCTCGACCGCATGGAGGTCATTTCCCTCGCGGGTTATACCGAAGAGGAAAAGGCGCACATCGCCAGGAAATATCTGCTGCCTCGCCAGATGAGCGAGCACGGGCTGCCGGACGGATCGCTCGAGCTCACCGACGCCGCGCTGCGGCAGGTCATCTCCGAGTACACGCGGGAGGCCGGGGTCCGCAACCTGGAGCGCCAGCTTGGTACGATTAGCCGCAAGGTGGCGGCGAAGATCGCGACGCGTCCCGCCGATGCGCCCGCGGCCGGCCCGGCGGTCGTCGATACGGCCAACGTGGCCGAATATCTCGGGCCGGCGCGCTTCAAGAAGGAAGTCGCCTTCCGGACGTCCCGTCCCGGTGTCGTCACCGGCGTGGCCTGGACCGAAGCGGGCGGCGATGTCCTGTTCATCGAAGCGACCTTGCTTCCGGGCGGAAACCAGAACATCATTCTGACGGGTCAACTGGGCAACGTGATGCAGGAATCGGCGCGGGCGGCGCTCAGCCACCTGCGCTCGCGCGCCTCCGAGTTGGGCCTCGCGCCGGATTTCCTCCAGAAGCACGACCTGCATGTGCACGTGCCCGCGGGCGCGATCCCCAAGGATGGGCCGTCGGCCGGCGTCACGATGGCGACGGCGATTCTATCGGCGGCCCGCAACCAGGCGGTTCGCCAGGACGTGGCGATGACGGGAGAGATCACGCTCAGCGGCCTGGTATTGCCGGTGGGCGGAATCAAGGAGAAGGCCCTGGCCGCTCGGCGGTACGGGATCAAGACATTTATCCTGCCGGCGCTCAACGAACCCGACCTCGCAGAGCTGCCCCCGGAACTTACACGGGACATGACATTCGTGCCGGTCGAAACGCTCGAGCAGGTCATCAAGGTCGCCATGGCGGACGTCGCTCCCAATCCCGAGAGCGCGCACGCAGACACGGTTCTGTAGTGGCATGTATCACATGGCTGGGTACTAGTCACAACACGCCATTGACGTCAATGTTCCGGCCGCGACAGCGGAGCGGCCGGCTGTAACGCGGGAAGGATGTACCACTAGATTGGCAGCAGCGATCGTCTTCTACGTATCCGGCCACGGATTTGGTCACGCCTCGCGCACCATCGAGGTGATCAACGCCATTTTGGTGCGGCGTCCAGAAACCCGCATCGGCGTCCGCACGGCGGCGCCGCGGTGGCTCTTCGACCTCACCGTCAAGGGCAAGGTCACCTTCAGCACGCTCGAGGCGGACACCGGCGTCGTCCAGATCGACGCGCTCACGCTCGACGAAGCGGACAGCATCCGGCGCGCCTCCGCCTTCCACAGCGACCTGGTGACGCGGGCCGCCAGCGAGACGCGCATTCTCCGCGAGCTGGGGGCCGGCCTGATCGTCGGGGACATCCCGCCGCTGGCGTTTGCCGTCGGCGCGGCTGCGGGTATCCCGTCGATCGCGATCGGCAACTTCACGTGGGACTGGGTGTACGCCGACTATCCGCGCGTCCGGCTGGCGCCGTCGCTCCTGCCGGCCATCCGCGGCGCCTACGCCAGGGCGTCGATGGCCCTCCGGCTGCCGATGTCGGGCGGCTTCGAGACGATCGCGAACGTCAAGGACATCCCGTTCATCGCGCGGCACGCGGGGCGCACGCGCGAGGAAGTCTGCAAGATCCTGAAGCTGCCCGCTGACAAGCCAATCATCCTTGCGTCGTTCGGCGGCTACGGGCTGCCGGGGCTCGACACCGACGCGCTGGCGAAGCTGAAGAAGTACACGGCCATCACCACCGCCAACCTGCCGCTCGGGCGCGGCCGCAAGGAAATGCCGACCGCCGAGCGCAAAGGATCGTTCATCAGCCTCAACGAAGAAGCGATGTACGACGCCGGCGTCCGCTACGAGGACCTCGTCGGCGCCGCCGAGGCGGTCGTGACCAAGCCGGGCTACGGCATCATCTCCGAATGCATAGCGAACGACGCTGCGATGCTCTACACATCGCGAGGCCACTTCCCCGAATACGACGTGCTCGTGGACGACCTGCCGAAGTACCTGCGTTCGGCGTTCATCAACCACGACGACCTGTTTGCGGGCAAGTGGGAAACCCACCTGGACAAGCTGCTCGCGCAGCCGAAGCAGAAGAACTACAAGAAGCCCGACACCAATGGGGCTGATGTCGCCGCCGAGATCCTGCTCAAGGCACTGGACAAGCCGCCAAAGAAACCGCGCGGAAGGCCGAAGGCGAAGTTCTAACGCGGACCGTAAAGGTCCGCGCCGCTGGTCGGGAAGATCGTTCGCGAGCTCCCAACATCGGATAGGTGTTATCTGGGATAGCCGGACCTGATGCGGGGCGGGGCCTTTACGGCCCGCCACTCTCCAGACCGATCGACTAGTCCTTAGAACAGGTAACCAGCGACCAGATCTTCGGGAAGTTTACTTTCTCGATTGAGATGGGCTTGAGATCCGCCTGCGCGAGAAAGCCTGGCAGGTCGAGATCCGACTTGAAGCCGATGTGCACGGTGAGCGGACAGATCGCGCGCTCTATGCGCGACAGGACGACGTTGGCGCTGCGGAAGTGGTTGAGGACGATGATCTTTCCGCCCGGGCGGCAGACGCGGCGCATCTCGCGGACGACCTTCACCGGGTCTGGCACGACGCTGACGAGGTACGGCGCGTAGACGATGTCGAACGAGTCATCCGCGAAGGTAATGTTCGCGGCGTCCATCTCGAGCAGCCGGACGTTTCGCAATCCTTCGCGCGCCACGCGCTCGCGCGCCTTCTCGAGCATCGACGCCGACAGATCGATTCCGGTGACCTGGCAGTTGGTCGGATAGAGCGAGGTATTGATTCCGGTGCCGACCCCGACTTCGAGCACGCGATCCCTGGGACGAATGCCCATCCGTTCGATCGCCACGAGGCGGCCGGGGTGGAGCGTGGGCCCGAAGACCACGTCATACACATTCGCCAGCTTCTCGTAGACGCGCTCGACGAAGTCGTTTTCGACGGCGGTGGCCGAGAGCGCGCGGGTGGCGACGTCGGAACCAAAGTTGTCGTTTTCGCGGTCGAACAGCGCCATCGAGCGGCCTCCCAGGCCTGGCCCGCCTGGCGGGCCGCGTCATCATCCCTGAACTGCGGAAAGCGTGTGCATCCGCAGACGAGCAGGCGGACTGTCCGGCACTATATCTCTGAACCCGCAAATCCCAAAGGGAACTTCCCCAGCAGCGTGCATATCCAGTGCGTCTGCGGGACCCCATCCTGGCGGGTTGGGCTTTCCCCCTATCTGAATCCGGCGAGCACCTCGAGCGCGGCTTCGATCCGTCCAGACGGCGCGGCGATGCGGACGCCCTGGACGATGCCCTTGAGCGCGCATCCGAGTTCGCGCGCGATGGCCACGCCTTCCTGCGCGGCCCCGCCCGCCTGCTCCGCGCGGCGCATCCGGTCGATGACGCCTTCCGGCACGCTCACGCCGGGCACCTCGTTGGCCATGAACTCGGCATTCAAGACGCTCTCGAACGGCCACAAACCAACGAGGAGAGGCAGCCGCGACGATTCGATGCGCTTGTAGAGCCGCTCGAACGTGCGGAGATCGAAGATCGGCTTCGTGACGGCAAACTCCGCGCCGGCTTCGACCTTGTACTCGAAGCGGCGGATCTCGTTCTCGAGATCCTCTGCCCCGGGGTTGACCTGCACCCCGATGTGAAAGGCCGTGGGGCTGCCAATCGCCTGGCCGCCGATGTCGAGCCCATGATTGAGCCGCGTCACCACGTTGGTCAGGCCGATGGAGTCGACGTCGAACACGACGGTCGCGTCGGGATAGTCGCCAACCGGACGCACGTCACCGGTGACCAGCTCGAGATTCCGCACGCCCATCGCATGTGCGCCGAGCAGGTCCGATTGCATGCCGAGCAGGTTCCGGTCGCGACAGGAATACTGGAGCACGGCTTCGATCCACGCCTGCTGCTGTACGAGCACGGCCAGCGACAGCGCGCTCATCCTCGCCCCGCGCGGACCTTCGGGAATGTGTACGACGTCCACGCCGCGGATCTTGAGCAGCCGAGCCTGCTCGACGATCTCGTCGCTCATGTACCCCTTCGGCGGCATGAGCTCGACGATCGTCGCGAACCGTCCTTCGGTCAGCGCCCGCGCGAGCTGCGATCGCTCGTTTCTCGGCACCACCGGCACCACCGGCAGCGGGATGGTGACGGAGGACTCCACCACCGCGACGCCCTCGCCCTGCGCGCGCCCCGAGCGCCGCGCGGTCTCGGGCGCCAGCGCCTTCACGGCAATCTTGATCTGCCGGATGTGCTCGGGCGTCGTGCCGCAGCAGCCGCCGACGAGCCTCACGCCGTGCGCGATGAACCGGCGCGCGTACGACGCGATGTACTCGGGCGACGACAGGTAGATGTTGCGTCCCTCGACGTCGCGCGGCAGCCCGGCGTTCGGCTGGGCGGAGAGTCGCGCGCGGGTAATCGTCGACATCCGCTCGATCGTCTCGAGCATCGGCGCCGGCCCGATGCTGCAGTTCACGCCGACCACGTCGCAACGGCCCTCGAGCGCCGGGGCGAACTGCTCGGGCGGCGTGCCGTCGAGACTGTTGCCGTCCTGCTCGATGGTCATCTGCGCCACGATCGGCAGGTCGCAAATCGAGCGCACGGCCGTGATCGCCGCGCCGAGCTCGTTGAGGTCGCGGAAGGTTTCGAGGATGAACAGATCGACGCCGCCCTCGAGCAGCGCCTGCGCCTGCTCGCGGAAGTACGCCTCGGCCTCGTCGGTGCCGGTTCTGCCCCACGGCTCGATCCGGATACCCAGCGGACCCATGGCTCCGCCGACGTAGGCCTGCCCGCCGGCGGCGGTCTTCGCGAGCCGCGCCCCTTCCCTGTTGATCTCGCGCGCCTTGTCCGCCAGGCCGAATGCGCGCAGCTTGATGGCGTTGGCCCCGAACGTATTGGTCTCGATCAGATCCGCGCCGGCGCGCACGTATTCGTGGTGAACGTCCCGCACGCGGTCGGGATCCATCAGGTTCAGCGCGTCGAAGCACCGGTTGATGAAAAACCCCTTGGCATAGAGCATCGTCCCCATGGCCCCGTCGGACACGAGAACCCGTTCGTCGAGCGCTTCGAGAAAAGGCTTCATTGATTGATTTGTCGGTACTCCATTGTATCGGTGTCGATCAGCAGGTACGAGCGGTTATTCGGTCGATGCAGACCGACCGCGAGCTGCGTGCAGGCCTCCACTTCTTCGCGCACGAAATGCCGCCGCCTGTCGTCCTTCGCGCGGTGCGGCAGGTCTTTCGCCGGCGCCTCGAACCACGTCGGCGCATAGGTGCCGCCGAGGCCCGCAACCGTCAGTGGACCGACGCGCGCCGCCGTGCCGTTCGAAATGTAATGCAGGTTGCGCGGCTCCGGACCACCGGCCTGCCACTCCGCGATGCGGTCGAAGTTCTCGTTGTTGCCCTTGATCCAGTAGAGCGGCGCCGGTGGCGCGGGGTACTCCCCGCTTTTGCTGGCGAGGTCGCCGACGCAGATCCACAGCGGCACGTCGGGATGCCGCTCGATGGCGCACTGTAATGCGTCGAAGTTGCCGTGGATATCGGCGACGGCGCCGATGAGAAGGGGTCGGGAACCTTGCACGAGCAGATCGGCTTTATCCCAGATGAAGTCGTCCTTGCTGTAGACGGCGAGCTCGTAGTCCTTGCCCATGAAGATGGCCGACACCGGGCACGCCTCCTCGCAGAAGCCGCAGAAGATGCAGCGCGTCTTGTGGATCTGGTAGATCTTCGCGTAGCGCGGACCGGCCTGCACCGTGCCGTCGTTCTCTTCCGCCTCGAGATAGATCGCATCGGCGGGACACGCCACCGCGCACAGCCCGCACGCCACGCACTTTTCGAGCCCGTTCTCGTCGCGCATCAGCACCTGCTTGCCGCGGTACTTCGGGAACATCGGCACTTTCTCGTGCGGATAGTTCACCGTCACCTTGTTCTTGAACATGTGGCGCAGGGTCGTGGCGAAGCCGACTACCAAGGCTCGAATCATGAGAAAATCATAACCGAAACTCCGTACAATGACTCTGCGTGTTCCAGGAACCTAAGTTCCTCTCCGCCGACCAGTTTCTCCTCACCACGCTCGTCGTCAAGCTGGCCGTCGTCGCGGTGCTGGCGACGATGCTGGCGCGATATCGCCGTTTCCGCCACATTCTGATCTTCGAGCGTCGCGGCTGGACCGACAGGCTCGTCTTTGCGTTCGCGCTCGGGCTGCCGCTGATGGCGGGCGTGGCGTCGCGCCTGCTGCTCAACTACAACGCGGCGGACCTCACGCTCGAGGGTGCGCTGCTCGCCGGGCTGATCGCCGGCCCGTACGCCGGCGCCATCGTGGGCCTGCTGGTTGCGACGCCCGCCGTCCTCGCGGGCGAGTTCATCGCGCTTCCGTTTGCCATCGGCTGCGGATTCGCCGGAGGCGGCCTGCGCGAGGCATGCCCGAAGGAAGCGATCTGGAAGTTCACGCCGCTGGTCTTCATCGATCTGCGCCGGCACCTCTGGCTGATGGTGCGGCGGCTCGAGACCAACTGGCAGCTCGTGCTGCTGCTCGCGCCGGTCGGGCTCGAGATCCTGCGCCAGGTGCTCGGCATCCGCTTCGGGGCGACGCGGCTCTTCTATCTCGGGTCGGCCTCGCCCTGGATGACGGCGCTCGTCATCCTGGCGACGGTGCTCGGCGTCGCGACGCCAATCAAGATCTGGAACAGCGCGCGCATCGAGCACCGCGTGCAGGAGCAGGAAAAGCTGCTGCTCGCCGCGAAGGTCGAGGCGCTCAAGAGCCAGATCAATCCGCACTTCCTCTTCAACACGCTGGCATCGATCTCGTCGCTGATCCGCTCGCAGCCCGAAACCGCGCGCACGGTCATCGTCAGGCTCTCGGGCCTGCTGCGCCGGCTGATGCGCAGCCATCAGCACTTCGTCACGCTGCGGGAGGAGCTCGAATCGATCGACGAGTACCTCGACATCGAGGTCGTCCGCTTCGGGCCCAAGCTCCAGGTGCGCAAGGAGGTCGGCGACGACACGCTCGACGTGATCGTCCCGAGCATGATCCTGCAGCCCCTGGTCGAGAATTCCATCAAGCACGGCCTCTCGCGCAAGGTGGGCACCGGCTCGATCCTGATCCGCAGCCGGCGCGAGAACGGACGCGTGGTCATAGAAGTCGAAGATGACGGAATGGGATTCCTGATGGATGCGCTCGAAACGCCAATGTCGAGCGGGATCGGGTTGACCAACGTCCGCGAGCGGCTGCACGTGATCTACGGCGCGTCCTACCAACTGAAGCTGACCAGTGAGCCCGGCAGAGGCACCAGCGCGCGGATCGAGATTCCGGAGTTCGTGGCGGCGGAGCCGATCACAGCATGAACTCGCTGCGGGTCATGGTCGTGGACGACGAACAGCTCGCACGCGAGGAGCTCTGTTTCCATCTCGAACAGCTCGGCGACGTCGAGGTGATCGCGCAGGCGGGCAACGGACTCGAGGCGCTGGCGGCCGTCGAACGCCACGACCCCGACCTCGTATTCCTCGACATCCAGATGCCGGGGTTGAGCGGGTTCGAAGTCGCCCGGCGACTGCTCGAGCGCGAGGATGACTCGCCGGCGCTGGTGTTCGTCACGGCCTTCGATCAGCACGCCATCGAGGCATTCGAGGTCAATGCGGTCGACTACCTGCTCAAGCCGGTCGAGGCGAGCCGGCTCGAACAGGCGCTGACGCGGGCCCGCCGGCGGCTGACCCCGGAGCGGTCGGGCATCCCAGGGGCTCCCCTGAACGATCAGCTCGAGCGGATCGTCAAAATGATGTCCAGCCGGCAGGTCCGGCGGGAGCAGGTGGCCATAAAGGTGGGCGAACGCTTCATGCTCGTCCAGGCCGAGGAGATCATCTATGCCTCGCTGGCCGACGAGTCGATTAACATAGTGACAGGCCAGGTTGGGGGGACGTCGAGCTACCGGACGCTCGACGACCTTCAGGCGCGGCTCGATCCAGAGGTGTTCTGGCGCGTGCACCGGTCGCACCTGGTCAACATTAACAAGATCAAGGAGATTGTCCCTTGGTTCAGCAGGAACTACATCCTTCGGATGAAAGACGCGAAGGCAACGGAGATCCCGGTCAGCCGGTCGCAGACGAAACGGCTGCGGGAGTACCTGAAGCTGTAAGCGACTTCCACCTGGAAGAGATCCAGGCCTCAGAGATCCAGGCCTCGGAGATCCAGGCCTCGGAGATCCTGGCGTCGGAGATCCCGGCGTCGGAGATCCCGGCGTCGGAGATCCTGGCGGAGGCCATCTCAGGGGAGATGCCGCCGGAGGCATTTGCGTTCCCGCCCTCGGAGATCCCGATGGCGCCGCGCGCCGACATGCGGCTCGAGCTCGACAACCGCGCGACGGTGATCATGCACCGGCTGAACGTGTGGAAGGACGAGCTCGTCGCGTGGTTCAAGACGCTCGCGTCGGCGGCAGTCTACGCCACGCTGATCGTGACGTTCGGGTTCCAGGTGGCGCGGGTGGAAGGCCTGAGCATGGCGCCGACGCTGGCAGACCAGGACCGGCTGATCGTCAACAAGCTCGCGTATCGAATCGGCGTGCCGCGCCGCGGCGACATCGTGATGCTGTACTACCCGCTCAACCCCGACAAGTCATTCGTCAAACGTGTGATCGCCGAAGAAGGCGACCAGGTGCGCATCGTCGACGGCCGCGTGTATGTCAACGACGTGCCGATGCGCGACGACTTCGTTCCGCCGGAGTATCGCAGCCATGACGACTTCGGGCCGTCGGTCGTGCCCGAGGGCTACTACTTCGTGATGGGCGACCATCGCAACAACAGCTCCGACAGCCGCCACTGGGGCTTCGTGCCGAAGAAGTACATCATCGGCAGGGTACAGCTGCGCTGGTGGCCGATACCGACCGCGCACGTGTTCTAGAAACGCGGGCGGAGACGGACCGGTATTCGGCCGTCGTCCGCGTCCTCAACCGCGTCCTCGTACTCAACCTCGCTGTCGCGTTCGCCAAGATCGCCCTGGGGTATTCCACCGGGGCGGTGTCCATCCTCTCTGACGGCTTCCACTCGCTGACCGACTCGGCGTCCAACGTCGTCGCGCTGATCGGCGTGTCTGTCGCGCGCCGCCCGCCCGACGAGAATCATCCCTACGGCCACCGGAAATACGAAACGATGGCATCGCTCGGGATCACGCTGTTCCTCTCCCTCGTCCTGTTCCAGGTACTCGCCGCCGCCTACGACCGATTCGTGCACGGCGGAACACCGCAAGTCTTTCCCGAGGGCATCGCGGTCATGACGACGACGCTCGTCATCAACGTGCTCGTCGTGATCTACGAAAGCCGCGCGGGGCGCCGGCTCCATAGCGAGGTCCTCCTCGCGGACGCGCGGCATACACGCAGCGACGTGATGACGTCGGTCGCGGTGCTCGGGGCGCTCTTTGGCGTCTGGCTGGGGTACCCGATATTCGATCCGCTCGCCGCGGTCGTCGTCGCCGGCTTCATTGGCCATGCGTGCTGGGACATCGCGCAGGAGGCCTCGCGCATCCTCTCGGATGAGATCGTGATTGCCGAAGACGATGTGCGTGGGGTCGTGCAATCGGTGCCCGAGGTGCTTGGCTGCGAGAAGATTCGCACACGCGGGTCGGCGGATCACGCATTCATGGACCTTCATGTCTGGCTCGACGGCACGACACCGCTCCAGTCGGCTCACGCGACGTCGCACATCGTCAAAGACCGCCTGATGAAACGTTTTCCTGAGCTGGCGGACGTAGTGATCCACATCGAACCTCCGCCGCCTGGGCTGTAGCATTCGTTCGGATCGTTCGGATCGTTCGGGCCGTTCGGGCTGTTCGGATCGTTACGTCGTTCTGAGGTTCGTGATGAAGGCGAGGACACCGCATGTCGCGATGACCGCGGCAAACGGTATGGCGGTGCCGTCGCCCAGCACGCCGACCAGCGTGCCGGCAGTGGCCCCCAGGACGAACTGAAGCGTACCGAGCAGCGCTGACGCGCTTCCGGCGACGCGGCCGTGGGGCGCCATCGCCAGCGCGGTGGTGTCGGGCGACACGAAGCCGTGCGTGGCGACGAAGAACCACAGCGGCACCAGGATTCCCGGAAAGTCTCCGAACCCTGTATAGGCATCGATCAGCAGCACAAGGCCGGCGGCCATCGACAGCGGCAGCACCAGCGCGAGCACCTGCCTTGGATCGGTCCGTCGGGCAAGCCAGCGGTTCAGTTGCGATGCCGCGATGATGCCGATGGCGTTTGACCCGAAGAACAGGCCGTAACGCTCGGGGGGCACGTTGTACAGCTCGATGAAGACGAAGGGCGAGCCGGCGATGTAGGCGAGCAGGCCGGCGAAGACGAGACTCCCCGTCAGCACATGGCCCATGTAGGCGCGATCGCGCAGCAGCCGGCCGTAGATGGCGAGCACGGCGCCGAATGGATCGCGGCGGCGGCGCTCCGAAGGGAGGCTCTCGCGAAGCGACAGCATCACGACGGCCAGCCAGAACGCCGCGTAGCCGGCGTGCAGCCAGAAGATCGAGCGCCAGCCGAAGTGAATCAGCAACTGCCCGCCCACCAGCGGCGCCAGGATAGGCGCCAGGCCGAAGACGAGCATCAGCACCGACAGCATGCGGACCGCGTCACGCTCGTCGCAATAGTCGCGCACGACGGCACGCGGAATCACCAGGCATGCGCACCCGCCGAGCGCCTGCACCAGCCGGAACACGACCAGCGTCTCAACACGCTGCGACATCGCGCATCCGATCGAACCGGCGAGAAAGACGAGGAGACCGAAGCACAGCGTGGGCCTGCGGCCCGTGCGGTCCGAGAGCGGTCCATAGACCGCCTGGCCCGCGGCCATGCCGATGAAATACACCGAGAGGCTGACCTGGACGGCACCCGGGCTCGCGCCAAACTCCCGCGCGATCGTCGGCAAGGCGGGCAGGTACATGTCGACCGCCAGCGGCCCCATCGCCGTCAAGGCGCCGAGCGTCACCGCAAGCTGGTAGTAATTAGGGGGTCGGGAGTCATTTTCCGAGGACACTGGTTTCTGCATCGAACTGTCCTCGGAAAATGACTCCCGACCCCTTTTATTTCCGGCGGTAATGTCCGGACC
>CANIBQ010000055.1 GCA_947465645.1 Acidobacteriota bacterium
GCCGGGCTAACGGTGGGCTAACGGCGCGACGAATGTGCCTGAAAAGGGCTGCACTGCCATGAAGCGCGATCGCTAGGGATTTCCTGGGATCGCTGTTTCAGCGCGTGCCACCCCTTTTCGCCCGGAAGGACTTAAAATCCCGGGTTGCGAAAGCGACGTGTGGGTTCGATTCCCACCCCCGGCACCATCGCTCGCGCTCGCTCTGGCGCCGGTGCTGGAATCAGGCGCTCTGCCATCGGCGCTTCGCGCCTCGGCCTTCGGGCACGACCCCCACCCCCGGCACTGACCTCGCTCGCGCTCGCTCTGGTCTGGGTTAGCCGCTGCCGATGACAGGCAGTCCGTGAGCTTTGGCGGCGACGCCGAGCGCCTCGTCGTGGGTCGCCATCGTGAGCTCGCTGCCGGTCATGGCTTTCCAGAGAAGCGCGGTGGCGAGGTGGATCGCGTCGAGCGTTCCAAGCTCGGTCGGCATAGGCTGCGAGGCTCGATCCAGAATGGCGGGGTCGAGTTCGACCACGTCCAGCGACGCGACGAGCGACAGGATGGCGGCACGGCGAGTCGCCACCTCTTCGTCGGACAACTTGGCTCGCAACCGCAAACGATCGAGGCTCCGCAGACTTTCCGTCGTGACAAGCGCACTCGCGACGCCGCGTTGGATCTTCGGCCATTCCACCAGAGCGTTCCGCTGGCCGAACGCCAGACGCAGAATCACCGACGCGTCAACGTACGCCGTCACCGGTGCCCTTGGCGTTCCTCGAGCAGAAGATCAACGATGTCGCCGTCCAGCTTCAGAGGCTTCGGGAGGCGGACGCGGTTAGGGGGAGGCGTGCCCGGCGCCGGCATCCGGATCCGCAAGGCTACGCGCTCACGCACGGGAACGATTTGCGCGACCGGCGTGTCCCGGTCGAGCACGGAAATCGTCTCCCCGTTCCTCACGGCGCGGATGTACTCGCTCAAGCGTGACTTGAGCTCCGCGATCCGGACTTCCTTCATGGATCTCATTATGACCAGAAGTGGTCACAATGCCAACCATGGCAACGCCTATACTGGCGGTCGGGGCGCACGAGCATGACGAAGTCCGGTCGGATCACAACTCTTACTCTCGCCGCGTGGCTCGTCGGCGGCCCGCACGTCCTGGCACATCACTCGGTCGTCGCGCAGTTCGACCCGGCCAGGCCCATAACGCTCCAGGGCGTCATCACGCGCGTCACGTGGGGAAATCCCCACGCCTGGATCTACATCGATGTGGCCAGACCGAATGGAACGGTTGTGAACTGGGCCGTCGAATGCGCGCCGCCAGGGATCATGCGGAGCTCCGGCGTGGAGGGACTGGTGAATCCTGGCGATCGCGCGACGATCACCGCCTATCGCGCCCGGTCAACGGACGACCCGCTCGCGCACGCCTACGACCTCGTGGTGGCCGATGGCCGTCGATTCGTTGTCGGCCTGAAACTATGACGCTCGTGTAGGACCCTCGCTGCGGTACCAGCCGCGCCAACCCGTAACGTTACAGCGATGTGACCCTCCTGTTGTTCCCGCGATATCTGCGGAACGTACCGTTTGATCCACAGGGGGTGTTCATGCGATTTTTTGTGGCGCTGCTGGCGTTGGCGCTGTCTCTCTTCGGTTCAATCGGCACAACGTACGCGCAAACGGTCGGAGCCACGACAGGCACCATCAACGGGGCAGTGACGGACGAGAGCGGCGCGGTGCTTCCGGGCGCCACCGTCTCCATCACGGGTTCCGCGCAGATGGGCGTCAGGACGATGGTCACTGACGAACGGGGCTTATACCGGTTTCCGAGCCTGCCTCCCGGCGAGTATCGACTGATGTTCGAAATGCCCGGCTTCCAGGCACTGGTGCGAGAGCAGATACAGGTCCCGGTCGGCTTTACCGCCACCGTGAACGTCAGGCTGGGTATCCAGTCGCTCCAGGAGACGGTCACCGTCAGCGGTGCCTCGCCCGTGGTCGATGCGACCGCGACGCGCATCCAGACGAACTACACCGCAGAGCAGCTCGCTGCGATCCCGAACTCCCGCGACATCTGGGCGATCATGGCGGCGTCGCCCGCCGTGCGCCAGGCCGTGGTCGATGTCGGCGGCGCGTCGGCGGGAAGCCAGTCGCAGTTCGTGACCTACGGCACGCGCGCGCAGAACCAGCCGATGATCGAGGGGATGCTGATGTCGCAGATCGGCTCGGCCGGCGGCTCTGTGACCTTCTACTACGACTACGGCTCGTTCGCTGAGGTCTCGGTCAACGCCGCGGGGAACTCGGCCGACATGGCGATGCCGGGGGTGCAGTTCCAGTTCGTGAGCAAGTCTGGCGGCAACACCTTCCACGGGAGTGCACTCGCCAACTACGAGCACGAACGCTTCCAGAGCTCCAACATCGACGCCGACCAGCTCGCGAGAGGCGTCGCCAGCACCACCGACAACCGGCTCTACAGGTTCTACGATCGGAATGCCGACATCGGCGGTCCGCTGAAGCGCGACCGCGTCTGGTGGTACACCTCGTTCCGCGATCAGAAGTCGCAGGCGCGGTACCCCAACTTCCCGAGCGGTCCGTTCGAGACTCGCCTGACCAACATCACCGGCAAGATGACCTATCAGCTCTCTCCGAGCGACAAGGTCATCATCTACGGGCAGGCGGGAAAAAAGCTCCAGCCGTTCCGGCAGGACACCGCGACCATCGGCGGACCTGGCGGCTCGCGCAGCTTTGGAATCTTCGACAACGTCGACGCGACCGCCAACCAGGACTACATCGGCTGGGTCTGGAAGGGAGAGTACGACCGGGTGCTCTCGAACGCCACACTGTTCGAAGTGCGCGCAGGCCGCGTCGGGTACACGTGGGATTCCGGTGTGTACTCCGACGAGGTGCGGCGGGAAGATATCGGCAACCGGATGGTGACGGGCGGCAACGTCAAGTGGATCGAGAACGTCAACCGCAACCAGATACTCGGCACGCTCAGCACCTTCAAGAACGGTTGGGGCGGCACGCACAACCTCAAGACGGGCTTCGAGCTGTATCGCGATACCCAGGAGCGGAATCAGGCCGGGTACCCGCAGAACCTGCTGCTCGAGTTCAACAACGGCGTGGCGGTGGCCGCCCGTCAGTACCGGCCGTCGTTCTCCATCAACCGGTTGTTTGCCACCGGCCTCTACGTCACCGACGCGTGGAACGTCGGCTCACGCCTCAACCTCAACCTGGGTGCGCGCATCGATCACTACCGCTCGTACCTGCCGGCGCAGTCGCGCCCGGCGAGCGCGTTTGCGCCCGCGGCGCAGTTCGCGGCGGTTGACAACGTCATCACCTGGAACCTGCCGGCCCCACGGCTGGGCGTCACCTACAAGATCGACGAAGCGGGCAAGACCGTGGTGAAGGCCAATGCCGGACGCTACTGGTGGAACCCCGACGTCAACGTCGCGGGAAGCGTGAACGCGAACATCGCAACCGGCTATGAGCGCTACGCCTGGACGGATCCGAACACGGACCGAACGCTCCAGGCGCCTGAGCTCGGCCGGCTGTTGTCGCGAGTCGGCGGTGCAGCGCTGGAGCTGGACTCCGATCTGAAGAATGCCTACACCGACGAGCTCGCCACCTGGCTCGATCACGAGCTGCTGCCCAACTTCGCGCTGCGCACGGGGCTCGTCTGGCGCGGCCAGCGGCAGATGCGCCAGACGTTGAACCTCGCCCAGCCGTTTTCAGCGTTCAACGTGCCGATCCAGGTGCGCGACCCGGGTCCGGACGGCAGGGCAGGGACTGCCGACGACGGCTCGCTTCTCACGCTCGCCAACCTGGATCCGGCCTATCTCGGGCAGGTCCGGAGTCTCGTGACCAACACGGCTAACAGGAACGACTACTACACGTGGGAGATCACGGGTAACCGGCGCATGACGTCGGGATGGTCGCTGATGGGATCGTACGCGTTGACCTTGAACAGGGAGAACGCGGCATCGCCAGGTGCAGCCGCCAACCCGGTGCGCTCCTCTGATGCGCCCCTCAGTCCAAACGATCTGGTCAACACGGCCGACGAGGGGCGATACGCCTTCTCGCTCTGGAGCGCGAAGCTCCACGCGGTCATTCCTGGTCCGTGGGGGATGCAGGTCTCTCCGATGGTGCGCGCGCAGGAAGGGCAGCCGTTCGGTCGCACGTTCGTGGCGACGATGAACTACGGAACGCAGCGGATACTCGCCGAGCCGCTGGGGACGCAGCAGCAGGACAACGTGGTGATCGCCGACATGCGGATCGAACGCCTGTTCAGGATGGGGAGTGCCCGCAAGCTGAGCGCGCAGCTCGACTTCTACAACCTGTTCAACGCGAACCCTGAAGACTTCATCTCGTGGGGGTCTGGTGCGAGCTACCTGCGGCCGTCGAGCGTCATCCCGCCGCGCATCGTGCGATTCGGCCTCAAGTTCGACTGGTAAATCAGATGGCCCATGCTCGACGACTCCCGTGCCTGGTCGCGCTCGCGGCGGTCCTCACGCTCTGCTCGAGCGCGGGCGGGCGGGCGCCGGCTGCGCAATCGCTCCCGACGACGCATCTCGTCATCGTCGTGGATGGCCTCAGGCCCGACTACGTGACCCCCGAAGGCATGCCGCGGCTGTCCCGCCTGGGACAGCGCGGCATGGTCTTCAACGCGCACCACGCGGTGTTTCCCACGGTGACCCGCGTCAACGGATCGTCGTTCGTGACCGGCGCCTATCCCGAGACGCACGGCCTGCTGGGCAACACGATCTACATCCCGAAGGTCGATCCGTCGAAAGGGCTCGACACCGGCGTTCGGGAGAACCTCGAGGCTGTCGAGCGGGCGGAGGGGCATCTGCTCACGGCGCCGACGCTCGCCGAGATCCTGCGACCCGCCGGGAAGACGCTGATGGCCGTCAGCAGCGGCAGCAGCGGCTCGGCGTTCCTGCTGAATCACACTGCCGGCAATGGCACGACCATCCATACGGAGTTCACGTGGCCGCTGGCGTTCGCGCCGCGCGCGCTCGCGGCGTTGGGGGCCGTGCCCGCGAAGGCGATGCCGAACGACGCGCAGAATCGCTACGCCATCGACGCCTACCTGAAGGTCGGCCTCGAGGAGATTCGGCCGGACGTCACGCTGATGTGGCTCAACGACCCCGACGGCACCGCGCATGCGAAGGGCATGGGCCACGAGATGTCCCGGCGATCGCTGACGCTGGTGGACGCCGGCATCGGGCACATCGAGGACACGCTGCGTGCAAGAGGCCTGCTCGATCGCACCAACATCATCGTCACCTCGGATCACGGGTTTTCGACGCACACCGGCGAGCTCAGGCTGGGGCCGCTTGTCGAGCCGTTTGCAAAGACGCTGGCTGACGGCTCAAAGGACATCGCGGTGGCGGAGGGTGCGATCTACCTCCGGTCCGGACACGATTCCGCGCGCGTGGCGGAGATCGTCGCGGCGCTGCAGCAACGTCCCGAGGTGGGGGCGATCTTCACGCGCCCCGCGCCGGGCCGGCCCTCAGAGGGCGTGGTGCCGGGAACCTTGTCGTTCAACGTCGCGCGCTGGAATCACGCGCGGTCCGGTGACATCCTCGTGTCCGCAGACTGGACCGACGGGACAAACGACGCCGGGTACAAGGGAACCACGACGCAAGGCGGCGTGGCCGGACACGGCACGTCCAGCCCGCATGACATCCACAACACATTGATCGTCGCCGGTCCCGATTTCCGCGAGGGCGCCACCAGCGGCGTGCCCACCGGCAACGTTGACATCGCCCCGACGCTGCTTCACCTTCTCGGTCTGCCGGTGCCGGCAACGATGACGGGCCGGGTGATCGAGGAAGGATTGCGAAAGGGACCGTTGCCGGCCTCGCTACGCGTCGAGCACGCGCGCGAGCGGGCCCGCTCGGCGGATGGTGGATATGACGTGACCGCGCACATCTCTCTCGTCGCCGGTCGCCGGTACCTCGATTTCACCGAAGTCGCTCGCCCTCCGCGATGAGGCGATCGATATTCGGGTAGGAAGGTTTCAGCCGGCGGGCGACCTTCCATTGCTCGACGGCCTCGCCGTAGCGACCGCTGCGTGCGGCAAGAACGCCAAGATACACATGGGGCCTCGCGTCGGCGGGGTCGAGCGATTGCGCCAGGCGCAATGATCTGATCGCCTCGCCGGTCTTTCCCTGCGAGGCGAGCAACCAGCCCAGAGAGGCATGGTTCGATGCCATGTCGGGAAACTCACGCAGGCTCGCCGCGTATTCGTCCTGCGCCCTCGTGAGGGGCTCGCCGAGGCCGCTCGAGACTCCCAGGTAGAGCAGCGCCTCGGCCGCACTGATGCGGACCACCCGCGCGGCGTCGGTCAGCCGCGCCGCAAGCGCCGCGACCGCGGACTCGGCCCCGCTCGTGCCGAGGGCCCGAACGGAGGCGACGCGCACCATCGGCTCGGGATCGGTGCTGGCGTCCACGAGGGCCTGGGCGACGGCGGAAGACGCGGGGTGCGCCGGCGAGACGAGGCGCTCGAGGAAGCCGGCGGCGCTGGCGCGGATCACGGTGCCTTTGGACGGATCGACCGCCAGCACGGCGAGGCGGTCGATCGCTTCGGGCTTCCCGCTTCCAGCCGCATACATCGTTTCCGCCGTATCGACCGTTGTCTGCCGGCGGCCGGAATTCTGGTACCACGTGTCCATCAGGCCTGTCGCCCACTCCGGCGAGCGGTCCTCGTGACACGTCGTGCAGGCGTTCGGGATTCCGAAACGGGCCGTCAGCTCGGGCACCGGCGCAGAGAATGTGTGATCTCGCCGACGAGTCAAGAGCCGCCAGTTCACCTCGCTCATGTGGCACCCGACGCAACTGCTGCCGGCGGATGCCGGCGCATGGTTCGAGTGGCGCGACAGCGCCTGCGGTTCGGTGAGCGGCAGGTGGCACTGGGTACACAGGCCGTTGCTGTCGGCCATCGGCACTTTGAGCGCCGACTCGTTGGGCGACCCATGAGCGACATGGCAGCTCGTGCAGGTGATCTCACTGGCGCGGAAGCAGCCGGCGAGCGTCAGCGCCTGCGGTCGATTGAATCGGCTGGGCCGGCCATCAGGCCAGAAGTCGCCCTGTGGATCGGTTTCAGGAATGGGGTCGCTGAGAAGACTGAGCTGCGCGAAGTCTTCGAGACGATCGCCAGGCGTGAAACCGGTGAAGTAGTTCGTCTTGTTTCCGTGGCAGTACGCGCAGGAGTCATACACCTGCTGTGAGGTCGCGAACCGTGTCGAGAAGATTCGCAGGTCGCCGCCTGCCTTGCGGCTTGCCGGATCGGCGCGCCACCCGGCCGTCAGCTCGACGTGCGCGCGGCCGGGACCATGGCACGCTTCACAGCCGATTCCGAACTCGGTGGCCGTGGTCGAGAACGTGCGCGTCGTGACGTCGAAGTTCCGCTGGATGTTGGTCGCGTGGCAGTTGAAGCAGTTGACGTTCCAGATCTGCCGCACGTCATGACTGGAATCCGGAATGGGGGTCAGCTCGCTCCAGTCGAGCCACCGTTTCCACGCGACGTCCCAGAAGATGGGCAGCACGTACATCCGTCCGTCCGGCAGCCGTGAGAGGTATCCCTGAAACCGCTTCGCGCCGAGCGTGTAGTCGATGTCGAAGCTCTCCCGTGTGCCGCCGGGTTGCGTGACGGCGATCGAGTAGCGCCCGGCGGCACTGCGCATCTCGTAGGTTCGGCCGTGCTGCACGACCGGGGCGTCGAGCGTGAACTGTCCGCGGACCGGCGCCTGCGCAATCGGCTTCGTCATCTGCGAATGCAGCGATCCGCGCCAGGCCGCGTAGGCGTTCTCGTGACAGTCCCTGCAGGCTTCGGAGCCCACGTATCCCTCGTGCTCGAGAGCCGTCGCCGGCGCGGATGGCGTTCCGGTGTCGGGCGACTGCGCGACGCTCACCGCCGTAAGCCACACCAGGCCCGGGATCACGAGCATCCACCGGCGGCCTCTCGTCATGGCTCGCGTGTGATGCGGATGTTGCCGCGGACGACGTCGATCGAGACCACCTGAGAGCCTCGGCCCAGTGTCAGCTCGCCGAATCGTGGGCCGAACGTCGTGCGCTCGGTCAGCGGCAGATCGGAATGAATGGTGCCGCCAAGCGACAGCGCCAGGATCCGTGCGTGAAGTGGCGGCGATCTGAAGGCCAGGGCGACGTTCCCGTTGAACGTACGGATCCGGATGCTTCCTTCGTCGGACAGGGTCGCGCCGCCCAGATGGATGTCGCCGATCCCGCTTTCGAGCCTGATGCGGCCTTCGAGAGCGCCGGCATCAATCGAGCCGCGCTCGACGTGCGCGCGGACGCCGCCGCGCAGGTCATTCAGGGAGATCCGTCCCTCGAACAGCTCGATATCGCCGAAGGCCTGATCGACAGGCGCGCGCACGATGATGGAACCGATCAGGGCCGCGTCGGCACTGCGCCGCGTCTGAAGCGCTGTGACTGAGACATGCCCTTCGCCATGTTCGACCGCGACCACGACGGCGTTCAGTTGCTCCGGCGAGGGGGCACGGCGAATCACCTCGACGCTCACGTGTGGCTCGCTCCAGCCGACGACGGCGATCTCTCCGACCGTGGCCCGCAGCGTCAGTGGCGTGGTTGAAGGAATCAGCAGGGTGCGGGTGAGGCGATCGGTGTGCTCGACTCTGGCGCCAAGCGGTGCAGAGATACTGAGGAGGGCCAACAGGAGCAGCGCGGCGTACAACAGGCTGCGGACTGGCATCGGGGGCAATCACATGTAGCGTACCGGCCTCGCGTATCGCCGATGTAACGACGCGTGGGCTACAATCTGCACGCCTCGTTTACCGCTAGCCGAAGAGGGTCACACATATGAGTCGTGCAACGCTCGTCTGCGGCGCCGCGCTGGTGTCGCTTGTCACAGTGTTCGTGCCGGCCTGTTCTGCCACGCCTCCCGCCGCGGAAACGCAACCCGCCGCCGCGACCCCTGGCGCCACGCCGCGAGCGGAACAGGCGCTGCTCGACGACCTGGCGGTGGCCAACCGGATCCTGACGAAGGAACTCGCGATCCTGGATATCCAGGCCCACGTCACCGCGCGCAGCCTGACCAACCCGAATCACTACTACATCGCCCGATTCATTGCTCCCGGAGCCGTTACCACCAGCGACTTCATCGAGAACGATCTCGAGAGCAACTCGGTCGACGGTCCTCGCAATGACCAGGCGCGTGAGACCTATCTGCACGGGGAGACGTTCAAAGCCAGACCCGACGTGATGGCGGTGGTACATGCCCATACGCCGGAGTTCGTCTCGTACGGGCTGAGCTCGGTGCCATTGTGGAACGGCACGGACCCGCTCCCGGTGTTCGACCTGCGCCCGTTCAACAACGGCCGCTCGGGCATCATCGGCACGCCGGCGCTTGGCAAGGCGATGGCCGAGAAGATGGGCAAGAGCGATGCGGTGCTGCTCTGGGGCCACGGCATCACGCTCGGCGGCACGTCCATTGCCGATGCCATCACGCGCGTCGCCGAACTGCGTGATACAGCGAAGATCCAGCAGGCGACGATCGCCTCGGGCGGCACGTGGAAGCCCCAGCCGCGCCCCGTTGACGACACGGCGACCGAACGCACGTGGGCGATCTACAAGGCCAGGATGCTGAAGGACATGGGCGGCAAGGTGCTGATGACGGCTGCGCCGGCGCCGGCAAAGCCGTCGGATCCGGCGGAGATTGCCAGGCGTGACGTGGTGGTCGCCAACCGCATCCTCGCGTCCGACCAGGTTGGCGTCCTCGATGCGGTCGGCGTCGTCAGCGTCCGCAACCCGAACAATCCCAACAGCTATTTCGTCGCGCCGAAGGTGGCCGCGGGCGCCGTCACGGCGGGCGACGTGGTCGAACGTGATGTCACCAAGGGCGCCGCCGACACCGACGCCGACACGCAGGGGCTCTCGATCCATGACGAGATCTACAAGGCGCATCCCGAGGTGAAGGCGATCCTGTATGCCCGCACGCCGGAGATCGTCGCGTTCTCCGGTTCCGTGCCGCTGCGCGCGACGGTCAACGGCGCCAATTTCATCGGTGAAGGCCTGCCGGTTGTCACCGTCGATCCGGGTACGCCCGCCTGGGAAAATCCGGAGGTCGCGCGCGCGGCGGCGGCGGTCTTGGATAGAAAGGGCGCCGTGCTCCTGTCGGGCCAGGGCATCGTGATGACCGCAGGATCGATCTACAACCTGGTGGACCGCACGTATCAAGTGAAGCAAAACGCGAAGATCCAGGCGCAGGCGCTGGCGCTTCGGGGAAAAGTCACGTATCTCGCCGACCTGCCGCAGGCCGCTGTCGCGACGGCCGCCAACGAAGGCGGTCGAGGTGGACAAGGCGGCCAGGCTCCTGCCCAGCAGCTTGGACCGCCCGAGGGTCGCGCCTGGGTCTACTGGGCCGAGACCACGCCGATCGACTAGGACGAGTACGAGCTAGCGCGCGGTGGTCGCCAGCCAGGCCGTCATGGCGGGCGACTGCCGCGCGGCCAGTGCGGCGCAGTTCTCGATCCGTTCGAGCGATTGCTGCAGCGTCCGATCCGCGGAAGGCACCGGGTTCGTCGCAAAGAACTGCCGGATCTCCGCGGCCTTCTCGGTCGAGCAGAAGGCGCTCAGCGCCCCGATGATCGTGGGGATGCCCTGGAATGTGCCGAGCTTCTGCGTGATCGTCGGCCAGTTCGCTTTCGTGAATTCCCAGGCGGGCTCGCGTCCCCATGGCTGGCCGAGCAACCCCGCGACGAGCGTGCCGGTGTCCTGCGTGCGCACAGCCGGCGAGATCGCGAAATCCAGCGTGCGCTTCACGAGCGCGGGATCGCGAAACCACGGCAGCGCGTTGAAGAAGCGGTAGTACTCCTCGGGGTCCGCGGCCAGCTTCGCCGTCTGCGCGACGTACTCGTCGTAGAGGGCGGCATCCCCGGAGATCGCTCCCACGCCCAGTACTGTCGGCGCGAGCGTGCCAGGAAGCGAGCTGCGGTCGGCGATGTACTTGACCGCGAGATCGCGGGCGCGCTTCTGGTACCCGGCGTCGTTGCCGGTGACGCCGACCAGTCCAAGCAACGTGCCGCGCCGGCTCTGGCGCTCGTCGGGGTCGCGGGGGTCGCCGGGCAGTCCAAGCGCCTCGAGGGCGGGCCCGAACCGCTCGCGAATCCATCCCTCGTACCCGGGTCGCTGCGCCGCGGGCACGATGTACTCGCCCGTGGTGGACAGCCGTCCGGCGATCGAGTCGGTGACGGCGGCGGTCTCATCGGTGGCGAGGGCGCCGGAGAGATCGAGGTAGACGCCGATATCGTGGCGCCCGGCG
Organism: Acidobacteriota bacterium; assembly: GCA_947465645.1. The sequence continues at coordinate 11,273 of CANIBQ010000055.1, forward strand.
CGCACCATCCACCATTCATCGCCCAGCAGGCTGACGCGTTCCGTCGGCGCCAGCGCCGTGCGGGCCGTGCGGGCGAGCGCTCGCAGCGACTCGGACGAATAGTCGGAGAAGTAATAGCCGCGGCCGTCCGGGTTTGCAAAGACGCCCGCCGCGCATCCCTTGAGGGTCACCGTCTGCTCGCGACGGTCGATGACCTGGCACTGCGCCGGTCCGCCCGGCAGCGGCTTGAAGCAGGCGGGGAAGGTCCACGTCTGCGTCGCGGGAGGCGTCGAGCCCGGCGTGCCCATGAATCGCCCCTGGGTGACGCTGACCGAGGTGGTATCGCCCGCGCAACTGGTTCGAACGCTCAAGACCGGGGCGCCAGGCTGCTCGACGAAACCCCGCATGATGCGGTCGACCGGCCGGCCCGTCACGCGGGTCACCTCGTTCCAGAAGTCCTCGCCGGTCGCGTTCGAGTACGAGTATTTCGTCAGGTACGACGACACGGCTTTGCGGAAGGCGTCGGGACCGGTGTACGACTCGAGCATCCGCAGCACGGCGGCCGACTTTTCGTAGGCGATCGGATCGAAGACCTCGTTGATCTCTTCGGGCGTCTCCACCTTGGTGCGAATCGCACGCGTCGATCTCAGCGCATCGAGGCTCAGGGCCGTCTGCGTATCGTCGACATCGTCGAGATCCACTTTCCATTCCGGGCGCCACGCGGCCAGCGGCTTGTTCGCCATCCACGTGGCGAAGCCTTCGTTCAGCCAGATGTCGTCCCACCACTTCATCGTCACGAGATCGCCGAACCACATGTGCGCGATCTCATGCGAGATGATGCCGGCGACTCTCTTGCGGGTGCCGAGCGAGGCGCGTTCGGGGTCGACCAGCAGCAGCCGTTCGCGGAACGTGACCGCCCCCGTGTTCTCCATGGCGCCCGCCGCGAAATCGGGGACCGCGATGATGTCGAGCTTGCCAAACGGGTACTTGATGCCGGTGTACGCGTTGTACCACGCGAGCTGCTGCTGCGCGGCCTCCAGGGCGAAGCCGGTCAGGGCCTGCTTGTCCGGCGTCGAGCAGATTCGCACGGGGATGCCGTCGGCCGCGCCGCCGCGGCACACGAAGTCGCCGACGATCATCGCCACCAGGTAGGTGGACATCTTCGGCGACGGCGCGAAGGCGATCGTGTGCTTGCCGGGTTCGGGGCCAGGCGTGTCGGAGAGCTGCGCGCCGTTGGAGATCGCCGTGTCGCCGTTGTCGATCGTCAGCGTGATGTCGAACACGGCCTTGTAGGTCGGCTCGTCGAAGGAGGGAAACGCCCGCCTCGCGTCGGTCGGCTCCATCTGGGTCACGGCGTACTTCCGTCCATTCGCCTGACTCATATAGAAGCCGCGCAGCTTGTCGTTGAGGATGCCAGTAAAGGCGATCTGGATGGTCGCCGGTCCGGCGGGAATCGCCTGCGGCACGGTGAAGGTGGCCGTCTCCGACGTCGGATCGAGGGTGACGCGGGCGGTCTGCGTCCTCCCGGCCGCGGCGATCGTCACCTCACCGAACTCGATTTCCGCCGCGTGCAGCGTGATCGACGTGGACGCGGCCTTGAGCTCGACCTGGATCGTGTCCCGGCCCCTGAACGTGTTCTGGGTCAGGTCGGGGGCAAACCAGAGCGTGTAGCGGGAGGGGACGACGGTGCCGGAGAGGCGCTGCGCGGCGGCGGGGCTCGCGAGGGCAAGCACCGCGAGCAACGCGGCGACGATTCTTCGCATGCCCTCAAAGGTACCACTCCCCGCCAAAATGTGAGTCCCTCCTTCACTGGGGTCTGACCCCAATACGACCCGTCACTGGGGTCAGACCCCATCATTTAGGCAAGGTTCTCGCAGTCACGAAGGAAAGTGGGGCGGACGCGGGGTTTTTGAGACGATTCTCGTCACCCTCGGCCACTTTTGTGTCTGGAAGCTGTACGGATCGGATCCGCCGTCTCGCGGATCGAGGAGGACAGACGTGAGAAAGCTAGTGGGCCTGCTGGCGGTCGCCAGCCTGTACGCGGCGTGCGGCGGCGGAGCGAATCCTGGGGCGGCGGACGCGGAGACAGATGCAGCCGTGCCGGCGGCTGAAACGACGGGCGCGAGCCCCCTGGCACGGGCGGCGGCCGCGGTGGGCATTCCGCAATATCGCGACGTGACCCTGCCGGCCGGCACCACCCTTCAGCTCGAGCTCCAGTCGGCGGTCGCCTCCGACAGCAGCAGCGTCGAGGACACGGTGCGCGCCACGTTGCGCCAGCCGGTGAGCGTCGACGGCCACGCCGTCCTGCCGACTGGCGCCGAGGTCATCGGCACGGTGACCAGCGTCGAGCGGTCCGGGCGGGTCAAGGGACGCGCGCTCGTCGCCTACCGCTTCGACTCGTTGAACTTTGCCGGCGAGCGCTATGACATCCACACCAACACGCTCTCGCACCAGGCGGAAGCCACCAAGGGCGAGGACGCGACCAAGATCGGCATCGGCGCGGGCGCAGGCGCGGCAATTGGCGCATTGCTCGGTGGCGGGGATGGTGCGGCGAAAGGCGCCGCGATCGGCGGTGGTGCTGGCACGGGCGTCGTGCTGGCGACGCGGGGTAAAGAAGTGCGACTCGGACCGGGTGCCGACGTGACGGCGCGCCTGACCGAGCCGCTCACCGTTCGCGTGAAGGTCAGCTAGGCTTTGGGCTCTCGGCTTTAGGATGTCCTAGAGCCCAGAGTCTAGAACCTAGAGCCCTCCTTGACCTCGCTCTTGCTCCGCCACATGGCCTGCCGTTCGGGGGGCAAAGGATCCGATCGCATCTCGGCGGTCGCGATCGCGTGGCGGACATGGCGCAGCACACGATCTTCATCGAGCAGGGCCGGCAGCGATGCGACGACCGCTTCCTGCTCCTGATTGAGCTTCAGCATCAGCTTCAACTGGGACGACGCCCTGTCGCCGAGATCGGCCCTGGCGGCGGTATCGTCGAGCGCCACACGAAGCTGTTTCGAGATCCTAAGAGATGCGCTGCAGATCCCGGCGCACGGGCTTGATCGCCTGCTCCAGCTCATGGCGCCACGCGCGCCTCAGGCGATCCACCATTCCCGTCCCGTTCAACAGCTTCATCAGCATCGGGCGTGCTTACCTCTCACGTTGGACGGTGGCCACGGTATCCAGTATCGCCGCCGCCGCGGCAGCGGCCTGCGCGGGGTCGGTGAGGAACGCCACCCGACCCGGGCCCGCCGCGTTCACGCGCACGATGCGAAGGGCCTCGTCTGGGGGGGCGCGCTGTGCGAGCGCGACTGTCTCGTCCCACCGTGAGAGCTCGCTCGCGGCCCTGGTCAGGTGATCGGGACGGTTGAGAAACGCGCTCAGCGCGCCGGCGAATGGCGCGGGCAGGCCCGCGGCGTTGCTGGACATCATCCGCGTCGCGCGCAGGACGCCCGCGCGGGCGAGCCACGGTGACGCGTTGACGAGCCTGGTCGTCGAGGTGATGGCGGGCTGGCGTGCGACGTCGGCAGGCGCATCGATCAACACGATCGCCGCCACCTGATCGCCAAAGCGCGACGCGTAGATCGATGCGAGCGCGGCCCCCAGTCCCTGACCGGCGAGCACGAAGGGCGCGTGCTCGTCGGCGCGTTCCAGCAGCACGTTCAGGGCAGGGGCGACAGCCGCCGGATCGTAGGACCGATCGCCAGCCTCGCTCCATCCCAGCCCCGCGCGGTCGTAGCTGCAGACGCGCGTGACCGTGGCCACCCGTGGCTGCACCCAACCCCACGCGGCGGACATGCCGGCCACGCCCGCTTCGAGGACGACGGTGGGCGACCCTTGACCGGAGCAATAGATGTGGAGCTGGTGGCCTCCCGCATCCACCATCCGCCCGGGATGCCGAAACTGCCGCCGCTCGAGCGCGGTAGCGACGCCCTGGTAGGTGGCGCCGGCCAGCACGAGGAAGACGAGGATGGTGCCGGCCATCGCCAGCGTGCGCCGCACGCCTGGAACCGCCACTACGATCCAGTCTCCGCCAGGCCGTACTTCTCGATGCGGGAGTACAACTGCGCCCGCGTCAGGCCCAGGAGCTTTGCGGCGCGCGTCTTGTTGTGGCGCGCCTGCGTCAAAGCCTTCATCACGAACGACCGCTCGATCGCCTCGAGGTTGACGCCGCCAGCGGGCAGCGGCGACTGGGGCGAGTCGACGCCGTGCTGGGGCGGCGGCGTGCGCGGCGTGGTCACCGGCAGGTGCTCGCTGCGGATGTATCCGCCATCCGCCAGGATGACGGCGCGCTCGATCGCGTTGCGCAACTCGCGCACGTTGCCGGGCCATGAATAGGCCAGCAGGTGATCCCGTGCCTCGCGGGCGATACCGGCCGCTGGACGCCCGACGCTCTCGCCGATCTCCTCGAGGAACGAATCAGCCAGGTCCGAGATGTCGGCGAGGCGGTCGCGCAGCGGCGGCAGCGCGATCTCGAAGACGCCGAGCCGATAGTAGAGATCCTCCCGGAACTCGCCGCGCCGCATCGCCGCGTGCAGGTCGCGATTGGTCGCGGCGATCACCCGGATGTCCGCGTGAAGGATGCGCGTGCTGCCGAGCCGCTGAAACTCGCGCTCCTCGAGTACGCGCAGCAGCTTGGCCTGGACCGCCGGCGCCATCTCGCCAACTTCGTCGAGGAACAGCACGCCGCCGCCGGCCTGCTCGATGCGCCCGGGCTTCGCGGTGACCGCGCCCGTAAACGCGCCGCGGTCGTAGCCGAACAGCTCCGACTCCAGCAGTTGATCGGGCAGGGCGGCGCAATTGATCGCGACAAACGGCCCCTGGCTGCGGCGGGACCCGTGATGGATGAAGCGCGCCACCACTTCCTTGCCGGTGCCGGATTCGCCCGTCAGCAGCACCGTCGTCTCGGTCTGAGCCACGCGGGCCGCCTGGGCGAGCACGTCCTTCCACTGCCGCGACTGGCCGACGACGCGGCGTCGGCCGGTCCGCAATTCGAGCTCGCGGGTCAGGGTGGCGACCTGCGCTTCGAGCCGTGCCGCTGTCTCCCGCGCCGCGGCGTCCCGCCGCGCGGCTTCCGACAGCCGCTGGTGCGAGAGCGCAAGCGCGAGGTGATCGGCGACGCGCCGCGCGAACCCGAGGTCTTCGTCGCTGAATTGCTCGGTCTCACGAGAAAGGAAGAACAGCGATCCGAACACCGCCTTGCCGAGCGGCATCGGCACCCGCAGGAGCGAACGCGCCGACAGGCGGTCGCACATCCTGCCGCGGAAGCTATCCAGCGGGATCTCGGCCTGGACGTCGTGCACGACGTACGCGTCGCGGTGCAGCCGGGAGCGATCCTGGTCGGTGAGGAGCGTCGGCTCCCAGAATTCAGGGTCGTCGATCTGGATCCCGGTCAGCGCGTAGACGCGCAACGAGCGGCCGTCCTCGGCCCAGGAGGTGAGGGCCAGCATGTCGTGCGGCAGGCCGCCGCGGATCACGTCCGAGATTTCCGCGAACACCTGGCGGACGTCGAGCGATTCGGCCATCGTCTGCAGCAGGCGCTCGAGGCTGTCGAGCCGTTCGCGCCGCAGCGACTCGGTCGTGCGCAGCGCCTCGTGCTGCAGGGCCAGCGCCAGCAGGTCGGCCACGCCCTCGATCAATGCCTGATGCGCGTTGCTGAACGCGTCGGGCTCGCTCGACGTGCACCAGAAGGCGCCGTGCACGCGGGCGCCGTGCCGCACCGTGCAGATGATGCGCGAGCGCGCGCTGGCGTCGATCGGTGGCTGGGCCGCCGGGCCCGTGGTGGCGATACGGTGCCCCGTGACCTCGATCTCGCCAGACGCCCGCACCACGTACAGCACCACCGACTCGGCCCGGTCGAGACGCAGCACGTGGAGCCGCTCGAACGGAATCTCGTCGCGCAGGACCGCCGCCAGCCGCGACATCACGTCGCTCAGCGTCGGGGCTTCCGCAATCAGGCGCGCGGAGGCCAGCAGGACGGTGGAGAAATCCCCCTGGGGCATGGATGGCGACAAGTATAATCCCTGCCACAAGATGAGCGGTGTTCTGGGTGCGGGCCTTTCATGGGTCGACCTGCTGTTTCGGGGCCGTCCGCACGCGATTGCGACCGGCGTCATCAGCGGGGGCGGCACGCTGGCGCTGGTCGACCCCGGGCCAACGTCCTGCCTCGAGACGCTCGAACTCGGACTCCAGAAGCAGGGTCTGCGACTGGCCGACGTGACGCACCTGCTGCTCACGCACATCCACCTCGATCATGCCGGCGCCACCGGCACGATCGTCGGACGCTATCCTGGGATCACAGTGCTCGTGCACGAGCGCGGCGCACCGCACATGGCGCGGCCCGAGAAGCTGATCCAAAGCGCCACCCGGCTGTACGGCGACCACATGGACCGGTTGTGGGGAGAGTTTGCCCCGGTGCCGGAGAAGAACCTGATGGCATTGCGGGGGGGCGAGCGGATCGAGGTGGCCGGCCGCTCGTGGGACGTGGCGTACACGCCCGGACACGCGTCCCACCACGTCAGCTACTTCGATGCGACCAGCGGCGTGGCGTTTGTGGGCGACACCGCGGGGGTGTGCATCAACCGCGGCTACGTGCTTCCACCGACGCCGCCGCCTGACATCGATCTCGAGCTCTGGACCGTGAGCGCCGCGCGCATCGAAGCGTGGTCCCCGCAGACCCTCTTTCTGACGCACTTCGGACCGGTGAACGGCGTGCGTCCGCACCTGCAGACGCTGCTCGAGAATCTCAGGACCTTCGCGGGATTTGTGCGGGCGTCGCTCGAGGAAGCGGGAACGGATGAGGAGCGCGGACACAGGTTTGCGGAGCAGGTCGAACGCGAGCTTCGGCGTCACATGACCGAAGCGCAGCTCGCGTCGTACCGCCTCGCCGCGCCGCCAGAGCTCCTGTGGCTCGGCCTGGCGCGGTACTGGAGACAACGGCCCGCCTGAAGGCGGACCGTGACCCTGGGTTCTAGTTCGCGACCGCGAATGAATTGCGGTCGCGGTCGCGCCCGCCCGCCGTGGCCGCGCGGCCCGGCTCGACCAGCAGCCGAAGTGCGTACCCCTGAGGCGTCCCCGTCGCGGACTTATACGGGCCCACACGGTAGACCGCCGACAGCACCTTGCCTCCCTTCAGCACGGCCGGCAGCTCGCCGCTGTCGCGTGACGGCCGCTCGATCTGGAAATGCACCAGCCGATACAGCGGGATGGAGGTCGGCGCCTGGCACTCCACGAACGCGTCGACATCGCTCACGTCGACCGTCACGACTGAAACAAAGCGAAGCGTGCCGCTCGCGTCGCGCCAGGTCAGGCGGCCGGGAACACGCACGCTGCGACGGTTGCCGATGCGTCGCTGACGAGCGGCCGGAGCGGCGGGAGAGGTTACGACTGTTGAAATCACCTGAGCCCCCTGGAGAGATGAAACTGGTTGTTGCTGGTTATTCATCCAAGGTAGGGGCCCATGTCGCCAGTGTCAGGCGACTGAGTTGCGCTCACTCTAAAGTGTTGAAAAGATGATGTTAACGCGGGCAAGTTCAACTTTATGGCCGCGGCATAATGGATACTCGGTATCCATTGACCTGTATACCTGATTACTAGGTATCCGCGGCGACGCCATCGAGTCCTAGCCGCCGCATCTTCAGATAGAGTCCCCGCCGTGTCAGTCCAAGCACGCGGGCCGTTTCCGAGACGTTGTTCCGTGTTCTCTCCAGGGTTCCGCCGATCATCTCGCGCTCGACCTGCTCAATGGCGGCCGACAGGTTGCCGGTCATGCTCCGGCTCGCTCCCCCAAACGCCATGGGACCAGCGCCCTTCGCCGGCTCCGGCGCCGACAGGTCAGCGGACAGGTGGTCGGGCGCAATTGCGCCGCCCGGCGGACTCATCGCCACGGCCCGTTGGATTTCGTTACGGAGCTGCCGCACGTTGCCCGGCCACCAGTACCTGGCGAAGAGGTCCAGCGTGGCGGAACTCAAGAGGACGTCGGGTTTGCCCAGCCGATCGCACGCGTCGCGCAGGAAGAACGTGCTCAGGTGGGGAATCTCTTCGCGGCGCTCGCGCAGGGGCGGGACGTGAATGCGGATGACGCTGAGCCGGTAATAGAGATCCTCGCGAAATTTTCCTTCGGCGACGCGCTGTTCGAGGTCTGCGTTGGTGGCCGCCAGCACCCTGACGTCGACGCCTTGGGGCCGGGTTTCTCCGACCGGCATAACCTCGCCTTGCTCGAGAAAGCGGAGCAGCTTCGGCTGGATGTCGAGGGGCAGGTCGCCGATCTCGTCCAGAAACAACGTTCCACCCGCAGCCGAGCGAATCAGGCCCTGCCGGTCGGTCACCGCCCCCGTGAAACTGCCGCGACGATGACCGAAGAGCTGACTGTCTGCCAGCTCACGCGTCGTGGTCGTGCAGTTGTAGGGAAGGAACATCGAGGCGCGGCGCGGGGAACCGACGTGAATGGCTCGTGCGACGAGGTCCTTGCCCGTACCGCTTTCACCGGTGATCAACACCGTCAGGTTATGGCCCTGCAGGCGCTGGATCTGATCGGCGACGCGGTTCATCGCCGCGCTCGCACAGATGAACCCGGGCAGCAGCGGCTCGAGCGAGCGCTCGTTGAGCGATTCCACGACCTGCGCCGGCCGTTCGCGAACGCCGCACAACTCGAAACCCTGCCGCGCCACCGCCGCGAACATCCGCAGGCGCCGCAGCGCCCCTTCGGTCAGGCGCTTCCCCGCGACGATCGTGCACGACCGTGCGCCGTCGTAGTCCTTTCCCAGCGTTTCGGTGAGCAGCAGGCCTTCGCCGAACTCGCGGCTGCCTTGCGATGCCGCTCGGGCCAGCGACCGCGCGACCTCGGGATCGCACCCGGCGGCTGCCACCACGCGCACCTCGCCTCCCGCTGGTGCGACGAACACCACGGCGGCATCCGCCTCGATCGCTTCGAGAAGAGCGGTGGCTGTTTCCCGCGCGAGGAGTTCGGGCAGGATGGCGGCTTCCACGAGCCTGCGCACGACCGCTTCATCCGCGTCGTCGTCAGACATCACGGGCTGATCGGGGGCTCTCTGCGCCAGGGTCGCGCGCACCGCGCTCACCTCACCGAGGTCCCGCTCCGCCCCGAGCGTGCGGAAGACCGCGTCGGCCTGCTCGAGGTACCGCTCCGCGGCGGCGCGGGTACCGGAGGCGGCTGCCAGGCGTCCAAGCGACAACTGGCTGATGGCGGCCTGGTACCGCTCGCCGAGCAGGTCGAACACGTTGGCGCTCTGCGCGAAGTCGTGGTGCGCCGCCGACCGGCGGCTGGAGCGTTCGTGCACGGCGCCCCTGATTCGCAGAAACTCACCCCATGTCGCGGGGGCGGTCCGCGGATCGAGGCGCGCCTCGCACGACTCGAGGCGCTCGTCGGCCTCCGCCACGCGGCCCGCGGCCACGAGCGCCTCGCAGGCCGCGAGCTCGGCCTGAATGGCCTCCGACGGAGGGATGCCGGCGGTCGTGACGAGCTCCGCCGCCATCGAAATCGCATCCTCGTGGGCGCCGCGCCTCACCGCCAGCTTGACGGCCAGCACCTTGAGCGACCACTCGTACCACCGCATCGTCTGCGTGCCGTACGCGCCGTATGCGTCGCTGGCCTGGCGGAGGTACTCGCCCGCGCGCTCGTACGACCCTCGCATCAGGTGAATCTGCGCGAGGGTGTCGAAGACCGCGCCGGTGGTCTCCTGAAATTGCACGGGGCTCCGCACCTCGAGTGTGCGGGTGAGGATCTGCTCGGCGCGCTCGAGGTCGCCGAGCTGGACGAAGATCTGTCCGAGGGTGGCCAGGGCGACGGCGAGGCCGTGCCCCGATCCCAGCGTCTGGTGAAGCGTGACGCTGCGCTCGGCCAGCGCCAGCGCCTGATCGTGGTGGTGGCGCATGAGCGCGACGTTCGCCTGGTTGTGCACGATCCCGGCGAGCACGTCGTCGGCGTGAATCGCCATTGCCAGCCGTTCGCCCTGGCGGAGCGCCGCCGTCGCTTCGTCGCAGCGTCCGGACTGCGCCAGCAACACCGCCGACAGCGAGTGCACGAGCGCGAGGTGCCGGCGGTCGCCCGCGGCATGCAGCGCGGACGCTGCCTCGGTCAGGTGTTCGCGGACGATGCCGGAGTCGCCAACCTGCTTGTAACAGAGGGCCAGCTCGTAGTGCGCGAGGCCGATGGCCCTCGGCTCATGGGCGAGCTCTGCGTGCTTCAGCGCGCGTGCGTGCAGCGCGATGGCGCGAGACTGCTCCCCGCGGGCAAACGTGATGCGGCCCTGCAGCCGCCACATCGTCGAGAGTTGGGCATCGGTGACCACCTCGCGCATCGCATCGGGAGGCCGCCCGAGCGTGGAGGCGGCTTGCGTGAGGTCGTCCTGCAGGAGCCAGGATTCGGTCAGGGCGGCGCGGACGGCGAGCTCGTCTTCCCGGGCGAGCGACCCGGCTCTCAACATGGGCAGCAGGAGCTGCGCCGCTTCGGCACCACGGCCACGCTCGAGCGCGCCGTTTGCACGGCCAAGAGCCGATTGCACACTTCCAGTCGCCACGGGAGCCGCAGTATACAAAATATACAGCCCCGAAAAGACCGAAAAGCGTGTTGCTAGAAGCTGTTCAGAAGCTGATTCGTGACCTGGCGGACGAGATCCACATTCCTGGTTGGCAAATGAAGGTGCACCGCGCGGCGGCCTGAACGGTCGAGGGACTGGAAGTCTCCGGCCGCTTGTGCCATCTCGAGCACGCCGTAGGAATAGGGCTCGCCGGGGATATCGAGGTCGGCGGCCACGGCGGCGGTCACGATGACGAAGACCCCCGAATTGGGGCCCCCCTTGTGAAGCTGTCCCGTGGAGTGCAGGTACCGCGGTCCATATCCAAGCATCGTCGCGCAGCCGCTCCTGGTGCCGACTGCGGCGCGAAAATCGTCGAGGGGTCCGGCGAAAGGGGAGTCGTCGGGAGGCAGGTAGACGAGCAGACCGAAATAGTCACCCGGGCCAAGCATCCGGAGGAACGATGTCGGAGATGCGCCGCCCATAGCCTCCTGCGCCGCGTGCGACAGCGTCACACGCGCACCGTCGAGCGCCGCGTGTGGCTCGGGGATCGGCAGCCGGCCCTGTGAGGTGTACGCGCTGAGCAACACGCGCGTGGCGTCCTTGGCCTGCTGCACGTTGGGCTCGTCGAACGGATTGATGTCGAGGAGAAACCCGGCTGTGGCGGTCGCGACTTCCCATCTGAAGAACTCGGCACCGAGTGCCAGCGCGTTCGGCATCTCCAGCGTGAACCCGGGGGCCGCCGTGCCGCGTGCGCGCTCCAGCGTCGCCGCCGGCGCGCCGATGCCGTTCATCTCGACCGCGACGAAGGCGCGATCTTGGCCGAACGGCGCCTCCGGCGATTCGCCTGCGACCGGGACGACGCCTTTGCCTTGCTTGCCCGTGCTCTCCGCGACCAGTTGCTCAACCCACAGACCAAACGGTTCGAGCGGTTCCGGAAGCAGCAGCGTCAGCTTGTCTCGTCCCACTGATGCGGCCGCGGCCATCATCGCGCCAAGGGCGAGCCCGGGGTTGGTGGTCGGGTCGGTCTCGCGGCAGGCGGTGGTCATCTCGCGCGCGGGCGCGAGCAATGCCTCCAGGTCGATGCCCATCAGCGCCGCCGGCACGAGTCCAAAGAACGTGAGCGCCGAATAGCGTCCGCCAATGTCGGTGGGGTTGATGAAGACGTCGCGAAACCGTTCCTGCTGAGCGCGCTGATGGAGGGCCGTGCCCTCGTCGGTAATCGCGATGAACCGTGAGCCGGGATCGGCGATCCCCGCGGCGCGGATGCGCCGCTGGGCTTCAGCGGCCATGACGTTGGGCTCGATGGTTGTGCCTGACTTGCTGGCGAGCACGAAGAGCGATGTCGCGGCCGGCTCGAGCGCCTCGCGCACGGCATCGGGGTCGACAGAATCGAGCACGCGGAAGCGCGGAAACCCTGGCGCCACGCCGATCACGCGGCGGAGCACCTCGGGGGCAAGGCTCGAGCCGCCCATGCCGAGCAGCACGACATCGGTGAACCCGTCGGCCCGAACAGATGTGGCGGCGTCTCGCACCCGGGGCAGGTGTGGGATGGCGAATTCAACGGCATTGAGCCACCCCAGGCGATTGGCAATAACTTTTCGCGTCGCCGGATCGTCCAACCAGATATCGAGCCGCCGCGACCAGAGCGCTTCGGCAAATCCGGTGCGTGAGAGGCGGAGAAAGGCCTGCTCGAGGGGGCTGGCGATTGTGGCGGGATCCATGGGGAAGGTCTTATAACATAGTGACTTTGGGGCAGATGGTCATTACATTTCGCGTTTTCCTGTGTGCGTCGGCGCTTGCCGTGGTCTCGTGTGCCGGACCGGATGTCGCATCCGAGCGGGCTCCAGCGGCCGATATCCGGCCTGCCGTCCAGCGGCCGGCGGCGGCGAGCCTTCCACGGATCGTTTTTCTCGGCGACAGCCTGACGGCTGGCCACGGTCTCGCCCGCGAGCACTCGGTGCCCTCGCTCATTCAGGTGCGTCTCGATGCCGCGGGCTACCGGTACGAGGTGGTCAACGCCGGCGTGTCGGGAGATACCTCGGCCGGGGGGTTGACCCGGCTCGATTGGTCGATCGACGGCGACGTCGACGTGCTGGTCATCGAGCTCGGGGCCAACGACGGCCTCCGCGGCCTTCCGGTGAGTGCGATGAAACGCAACCTCACCGAGATCATCACCCGGGCGAAGCAGCGGGGGATCACCGTCATCCTGACCGGGATGGAAGCGCCCCCGAACTACGGTGCGGACTACACCACCGAGTTTCGGCAGGTCTTCCGGGACCTCGCCCGGGAGCATGACGTGGCGTTCGTCCCTTTCTTTCTCGAGGGCGTGGCGGGCATTCCGAACCTGAACAATTCCGACGGCCTCCATCCCAACCCCGCCGGCGCGCGCATCATCGAGCAGACGATCTGGCGCGCGCTCGAGCCCGTGCTCAAAAAATCCTAACGATGATCGAACTCCGCGGCGTCTCGAAGACGGTCCAGAGTGGAGACCGTCCGCTGACCATCCTGCATCCGTTGGACCTGACGATCGCGTCAGGACGGTTTCTGGCCATCGTGGGTCCGTCCGGGAGCGGCAAGTCGACGCTCCTGGGACTCCTTGCGGGTCTGGATGCGCCCAGCACCGGCGAAATTCTCGTCGACGACGTCGACATCACGAAGCTCAGCGAAGACCAGCTCGCGAAGCTGCGCGGCGAGAAGATCGGCTTCGTCTTCCAGTTCTTCCACCTCGTGCCGTCGCTCACCGCGTTCGAGAACATCCTCGTGCCGATGGAGATTGCCCGCAGGCGCGACGCGGTGGGCCGCGCGCGGCAACTGCTCGATGAAGTGGGGCTGTCCGACCGCGGACACCATTACCCGTCGCAGCTTTCGGGCGGCGAGCAGCAGCGCGTGGCGATCGCCCGCGCGCTCGCCAACGACCCGCCCATCGTGCTGGCCGACGAGCCCACCGGCAACCTCGATTCGTCGACGGGCCGGCACATCATGGACTTGCTGCTCGACGTCCGCCGCGTGCGGCGTTCGACGCTGATCCTTGTCACGCACGACGCCGAGCTGGCGTCACTGGCGGACTCCCGTCTCGTGCTGCGTGACGGCCGGCCGGTCGAAACGCCCGTCGAGGTGGTGCCGTGATGTTCGTCATTCGCATGGCGCTGCGCGAGATACGGGCATCGTGGCAGCGGCTGTTGTTCTTCTTCGTCTGCATCGCGATCGGCGTCGGCTCGATCGTCGCCCTGCGGTCGGTCATCCAGAGCGTCCGCCTGGCGCTGGCGGGGGAGGCGCGGTCGCTGCTGGCCTCCGACGTGATGATTACCGGCAATCGCCCGTGGACGGAGAAGGTGCTCGCGACGCTGCAGGCGGAACAGCGTGCCGGCCGGATCAGCGCGCGATCGGAGGCCACCGAGCTCCCGACGATGGTGAGGCCGGCGGATCCGGCGCAGAGCGGGACGCGGATGGTGGAGCTTCGCGCCGTCCAGGCCGGGTTCCCTTTCTATGGCTCGCTGACGCTGCGCGACGGACGGTACTCGCATGCGCTGCTGAAGGATCACGGCGCGCTGGTCCGGCCGGAGCTGCTGGCCCAGCTCGGATTGTCGATCGGGGATCGCATCCTGATCGGGACGCAATCGTTCGAGGTGCGAGGCGTCATCACCGCCGAGCCCGGGCGGCGGCTGGGCGCGTTCACGCTCGGGCCGCGGGTGATCATCGACCACGCGGATCTCGCAGGCACCGGACTGCTGACGTTCGGCAGCCGCGCCTCGTATCAGCAACTGCTGCAGGTGCCGGACGCGGCGGTCGATCCGCTGTCCGAGGACCTGCGCCTGTCGTTTGCCAACGACTTCGTCGGCGTCAGATCGTACCGACGCAGCGAAGACCAGATGGGCGAGAACCTGACGCGGGCGGAAAACTACCTGAGCCTCGTCGGCCTGGTCGTGCTGATCCTGGGAGGCATCGGCGTCTCGAGCGTGACGCGGGTGTTCGTGCAGCAGAAAGTCCGCAGCATCGCGATCCTCAAGTGCATCGGGACCACGTCTGGACAGATGCTCGCGATCTACATGACGCAGGTCCTGGTGCTCGGTCTCGCGGGCAGCGCGTTGGGCGTGGCGCTGGCGGCCGGCGTCATGGCGGCCGTCCCCTCATTGGTCGGCGGCCTCGGCACCACCATCCAGGTGGACTTCGGCCTGAGCGCGGCCGCGGTGCTGCAGGGGCTGTCGATCGGCCTGCTCGTCTCGCTGCTGTTCTCGCTCGTCCCGCTCCTCGAAGTGCGGCACGTCAAGCCGTCGCTGCTGCTGCGGCAGGACATTCCCGCGTCGCCGACGTTTGACTGGCTGAAGTGGTCGGTGACCGGCGCCGTGGCGGCGGCGCTGGTGGGCGTGGCGGCCTGGCAGGCGGGATCGCTCGAAATCGGCCTCATGCTTTCGGGCGGATTCGTCGGGGTGGCGTTCATCCTCCATCTCGCCGGCGCGGCGCTGGTGCGCGCCGTGCAGCCGCTTCGATACGCGCGCTCTTTCGCCCTGCGGCAGGCGGTGCTGCACATCGCGCGCCCCGGCAACCAGACGCGCGTCATCCTCCTCGCGGTCGGCCTCGGCACCTTCTTCATCCTCGGCGTGCGCACGCTGCAGGCGAACCTCCTTCGCGACTTTGCCATTCAGGCGGGGGAGAACGCGCCCGACATGTTCCTCATCGACATCCAGCCCAACCAGCGGGATCGGCTGGCGACGTTCGTGGACACCGCGAACGGGCCGTCGCCGTCGCCGAAGTTGATGCCCGTGCTCCGCGCCAGGGTCGTTGCGGTCAGGGGCCAGGAAATCGAGCTCGATAGCTACGAGGCGGTGCGGGGGCGTGGAGGCCTGTCGCGGGAATTCACCGTGACCTATCGCCCCCACCTCGAGGCCAACGAAGAGCTCATCGAAGGCCGGTGGTGGGGTGACGCGCCCCTGCAGGGAGAGCCGGAGGTGTCGATCGAAGATCGATTCTCCGATCGCGACAACGACGGCAACTTCCGCCTCGGCTCGCGGATTCGCGTCGGCGACCAGATGAGCTTCGACGTGCTCGGCCGCATCGTCACGGCGAGAGTCACCAGCGTTCGTCGTGTCGACTGGCAGGATTTTCGCGCCGGTGGCTTCATGTTCGTCTTCCGTCCGGGGACCTTCGACCAGGCGCCGCACACGTTCATTTCAGCCCTGCAGGGGCCCCGTGATCCCGACGCGCGCGCGCGGATGCAGTCGGATCTCGTGACGCAGTTCCCCAACGTGTCGGTGATCGACCTGAAGGAGATCCTCCAGATGGTGCAGGAGGTCGTGAACAAGGTGACGCTGGCGGTCACCGTCGTTGGCGCCCTGGTGCTGCTGAGCGGTGTGCTGATCCTGGTCGGCGCCGTCTCGATGACGAAGTTCCGGCGCGTGTACGAAGCCGCCATCCTGAAGACGCTCGGCGCCAACAGCCGGCTGATCGCGACCATGCTGCTGCTCGAGTACGGCGTGCTCGGCGCGATCGCGGGCACCGTCGGCGCGGTCGGCGCCATCGCGCTGAGCTGGGGCGTGGCGCGTTACGCGCTGGATCTCCCATGGCAGGCGTCGCCGCTCATCACCGTCACGGGCATCGCCGCCACGACGATTCTCGTCGCGGCGATCGGCGTGCTCGCGAGCCTCGACGTACTCAGGCACAAGCCGCTCGCCACGCTGCGCGCGGAGTAGCGAAGTGCGTCCGGGTGCCGTGCTAACATCGTTTGTTGTCCGAGGGAGTGAAGGCTGGAATGGACATGGAGACCTACCGGGGCGCGTTGCGGGCGAAGCAGGCGGAGCTGCTCGGCGGGGCGGCGTCGAAGCCGCTTCAGTGGAGCATGGAGAACAATTCGGGACGCCAGGGCGACATGGCGGACCAGGCGAGCGGGAACAACGAAGTTCACATTCAACTGAAGCTGAAGCAGACCGACGCGAAGATCCTGCAGGCCATCGAAGACGCGCTGGGCCGCATCGAGGACGGGTCGTACGGCGCCTGCCGTGACTGCGGCGAGCGAATCGCAGAACCGCGGCTCAAGGCCATTCCTTGGACGCGCGTCTGCATCACCTGCAAGGAAAAGCAGAAGGCATAGCCCACCGTGAAACAGGCCGAGCTGCAGCAATTTCTCACGGCATTCGCCGCCGACCGCGTCGCGCTGCTCCAGCGCCATGAGGCCGGGGCACGGGTCGTCAGCAACTACGACTTCAACAACACCTACCAATACGTGATCAGCCGTGAGGAAACGCACCTCACCTGGCTGCAGGGTGCGCTCGCCGAATTCGGCGCGCCGCTGCCATCGCCGTCCAGGACGCTCGCCGTGCCCGCGGTGGAGAACTCGGGAAAGAAGATCAACCCCGCTTCGTTCCGCAACATTCTCCAGGACGACGTGACCCATCTGGGCGTGTTTGTCGATCTGTGGCGCCAGCGAATCGATTCGGTGGCCCACGCGCGGCACCGCACGATGCTGAAGGTGGTCATCGGCGAATCACTCGAACATCAGCGCTTCTTCGAGCAGGCGGCCGCCGGGTTCGAGGACCTGCTCGGCAAACGCACGGGCGGCGTGCCCCGGCAGGGCGCCGTGCTGTCGACCCGCTGGATGGAATAGCGCTGATTCCGGTCGCGATCGCGCTCGGCAGCAATCTCGGCGACCGCGAGCGCTACCTCCTCGATGCCATCGAGGCGCTGAAACCCTCCATCCACGATCTTCGGGTCTCAACCTTCCACGACACCGCAGCGGTCGGTGTGGGCGATCAGCCCCGCTTCTTAAACGCCGCCGCCGTCGGGCGCACATCCCTCACGCCGCGTGCGCTGCTCGAGACACTGCTCCGGGTGGAGCGCGATTTCGGACGCGAGCGTCCGTGCCCTGGGGCGGCGCGTACACTCGACCTCGACCTGATTTTGTATGGGGACCGCGTGATCGAAGAAGTGGGGCTCAGCGTCCCTCATCCCAGGTTTCGCGAGCGACGCTTCGTGCTGGCGCCACTCGCGGAAGTGGCGCCCGACTGGATTGATCCGGTGACCGGTCGGTCGATCAGGGACTTGATCTAGAGAGCGTCTTCCAGACGAACGTAGTGTCCGCCTTCAGGCGGACCGCCGATCTCGGCCCGTGAATCGCGGTCCGGCCCAAGCCGGACACTACGTACGAATGAAATCTGGATTCGTTAGGCGCGCACGCGCGTGCGCGGCCTCCAGCCTTCCTCGAACAAGGTGTAGAGCGCCGGCACGAGCACCAGCGTCACCACCGTTGACGCGAGCAGACCTCCCACGACCACGCGCGCGAGCGGCGCCTGAAGCTCGCCGCCCTCGCCGAGCCCGATGGCCATCGGCACCAGTCCGAGCATCGTCGCAATCGACGTCATGAGAATCGGCCGCAGGCGGGTGCGTCCGCTCAGTTCCACCGCCTCGCGAAGCGGGATACCGTCGCGCCGGCGCAGCGTGTTGATGTAATCCACCAGCAGGATGGCGTTGCTGACGACGATGCCGGCGAGCATGATGACGCCGAGGTACGCCTGCATGCTGAACGACGTGCCGGTGAGCAGCAGGCTGAGGACGACTCCGATGCCGGCGACCGGGATCGAGAACATGATCACGAACGGATCTCTCAGCGACTCGTACTGCGACGCCATCACCGCGTAGACCAGCAGGACGGCGAGGATGAGCACCAACTGCAGTTGGCGGAACGACCGGGCCTGTTCTTCCACCGCCGCGCCGAACCCGATGGCGAAGTCGGGCGGGACGCTGATTTCGCCGAGCCGTTGCTGCACGGCGGCCACCGCATCGCTGAGCGGAATTTCGGGGTCGGCATTGACCCGGGTCAGCCGCTCCATGTTCTTCCGGTCGATCTGCACGGGGCCTGTCTCGCGGGCCACCGACAGCAGGTTGCGCGCCGGCACGACCTGTCCGCCCGGCGTGGCGACCAGCACTTCGCCGATATCGGAGATCGCTTCGCGATCCGCCTGGCGCAGCCGCACGACGATCGGGTATTCGTTGCCGCGTTCCCGGTACTGTGCGGCGGTCGTGCCGGCCACGTTGGTTTGAATGGTCGTGGTGACGGCCTGAGGCGTCATCCCGAGCATGGCGGCCTTGGGACGGTCGACGCGGATGGCGATTTCAGGCCGGCCGGCGTCCTGGCCGAGCTGCACGTCGGCGACGCCCGGGGTCGTCTCCATGACCGCTCGCGCCTCGGCGGCGATCCGCTTCGCGTCGTCGAGGTCGTGGCCGCGAATCTCGAGTGACAGGCGGTCGCCGCCGCCTGGTCCGCCGCCGCCGCCGAGCAGACGGTTCAGGTTGAAGTTTCCGCCTGAGGCGTTGGCGCGGATGACGACGCCGGGGAGTCCCGAGAGCCGCCGCCGCAGGTCCTGGGCAATGGCCGCGTTGGTGCGCTGGCGCTCATCGCGGGGCACGAGGCGGATGTTGATCTGGCCGCGGTTGGTGCTCCCGCCTGGGCCTGGGCCGGCGCCGCCGCCACCGCTGACCATGATGGTCGTGGCCTCCGGGACGGCGTCCTTGACCATCTCCTCGAGCCGCAGCATGACGGCTTCCGTACGCTCGACGCGCGTGCCGATCGGGAGCTCCGCGTTGACGTTGACCTCGCCTTCGTCGGCCTCTGGCAGCAGCTCGCTGGTGAGCAGCGGGAAAAGGACAATGGAGAGGACGACGAGTGCAGCCGCTCCCATGATGACCGTGGGTCGATGGGCGAGGGTCACGTGCAGCACCTTTCGGTAGCCGTCGTCCATGCTCTCGAGAAACCGCTCGCTCGCGCGGAACATCGCGCCGACGATGCCTTGACGCGCGGCCTCTTCGTCCGGCGTCTTCAGCCAGCGGGAGCAGAGCACCGGCACCACCGTGACCGCGACGAACAGCGACATCGCCAGCGAGAACATCACCACGAACGACAGGTCGCGGAACAGGATGCTCGAGGCGCCCGAAAGGAAGACGAGCGGGACGAAGACCGCAATGTGGGTGAGCGTCGAGGCAAGAATCGCGGACCAGACTTCTTCGCTGCCGTCGATGGCGGCGGTCAGCCTGTCCTTGCCCATGTGGAGGTGGCGATGCGTGTTCTCCAGCACCACGATGGACGCATCGACAATCATGCCGACGCCGAGGGCCAGGCCTCCGAACGTCATCGTATTCAGCGTGAAGCCGCCGAAGAAGAGCAGCGCGAATGTGCCGATCACCGACACCGGGATCGAAATGCACACGATCAGGGTCGAGCGGAAGTCGCGGAGAAACGCAAAGATGATGAGCACGACGAGAAGACCGCCGATGAGCGCGTGCTCCTGGACGTTGGCAATCGCCCGTTCGATGTAGGTCGAAGAGTCCTGCGTGACGATGATACGAATGCCCGGCACCTCGCGGTTGATGCGCTCCATCTCCGCCTTGATGCCCTCGGCGACCGTGACGGTGTTCTGGCCCGACTGCTTGTTGACCTGCAGCCGCACGCCGGGCTTGCCGTCGATGCGCAGGAACTGGCGCCGGTCTTCGGTGCCGTCCACGACGTCGGCGATGTCGCGGAGGTAGACCGGCACGCCCTCTCGCGTCATCACCACGAGGCCTCGGACATCGTCGAGGCTGGTGAACTGGCCCTGGCTGCGAACCAGGTACGTGGCATCGCCCTGCGTCACCTCGCCGAGCGGCACGTTCTGGTTTTCCTGCCGGAGCGTCTGCACGACGCGATCGACGGACAGGTTGAGCGCGGTGATCTTTTCTTTGGAGAGCTCGACGTGGATCTGCCGGCGAAGGCCGCCGTTCACCGTGACGGCCGCCACGCCGGCGACGCGCTCCAGCCGCGGTGATAGTTCGTTCTCCGCGATCTCGCGCAGCGTGACCGGATCGAAGTCCCCCTGCACCGCAAGCTGGATGATGGGGAATGCGTTGGAGTCGAACTTGAAAATTTGCGGCGGGTCGGCGTCTTCCGGAAGGCGCCCCCGGACGCGGTCGAGTCGCGAGCGCACGTCATCAGTGGCTTCGGCCATGTCCGTGCCCCACGCGAAGTTCATGCGAATCTGGCTGCGGCCTTCCTCCGAGCTCGAGTTGACCTGCTGCACCCCGGCCACAGCGCTGACCGACTGTTCGAGCGGCCGCGTGACGAGCTCTTCCATCTCGAGCGGTCCGACGCCGGTGTAGTTCACGCTGACCGTCACGGTCGGCTGTTCGAATGCAGGCATCAGGTCGACCGGCAGGCGCGTCAGCGAGATCGCACCGAGCAGGACGACCACCGCGCTCACCATGAACATCGTGACCGGGCGCTCGATTGCGAAACGAGGGATGCTCACTGTTGTGCTCCTCCGCGCTGCCCGCGCGCACCGCCACCACGCCGGCCGCCGCCCACGCGACCTTCCCCTGCGCCAACCTGCCGCGTCACGGATGCAGAGGGAGCCGCTCCACCTTCACCGTCGTCCGCTTCGCCGCGTCCACCCGCCTCCGCCACCACGAAGCGCTCGCCCTCGCGCAGCGAGCCGGCGCCGGTGGTGACGATGACGTCCCCCTCGGCGAGACCCTCGAGGATCTCTATCTGCGTCGCTTCCTCGATGCCGGTTCTGATTTGCCGGAAAATGGCGGTGTTGCTCTCCTGCGCGACGAACACGCCGCGGCGCCCGCCCAGGTCGATGACCGCGCTGACTGGCACGACCAGCGTGTCCTTCTTCTGGTTGGTGGTAATCCCGACGCGGGCATACATGCCCGGCTTCAGCCTGAACCCCGGGTTTGGAATCTCGATCTCGATCGGCGCGGTGCGGGTGGAGGGGTCGAGCACAGGTGACACGCGCGCAATCCGCCCCGTGAACTCCTCGCCGGGAAACGCATCGACTTCCACCGTGCCCTCGTCGCCGACCCCGATCTGCCTGAGATCCTTTTCGACGATGTTGGCGACGAGACGAACGCGGCTGATGTCGACGACGTCGGCGATCGGGGCGTTCTGTCCGACGAAGGCGCCCGGATCGGCGGCGCGGCGGGCGACGAAGCCGTTGACCGGCGACACGATCGTCGTGTTGTTCAGCGTGATCTGCAGCTCGTCGAGCCTGGCGTTGGTTTGTGAGCTCTGCGCGCGCGCGAGATCGAGCTGCGCAATCGCCGACTGGTACCGCGCTTCGGTGTCGTCGAGCGTCTGCTTCGGCAGCAACTGGCGGGCGAACAGGTTGCGCGAACGCTCGGCGTTGGTCAGCGCCAGCTGGAGGTCGGCTTCACGCTGGCGAATCGTCGCCTTCGACACTTCCTGCGCCGCCTCCGCCTGCTTCACCTGCTCCTGCAGCTCGAAGTCCTCGATCTTGGCGATCCGCTGGCCCATGCTGACGCGGTCGCCGAGCCGGACGTAAATAGCCTGCAGGCGTCCGGCGACGCGAGGCACCACCGATACGGTCGCATCGCCAATCAGGTTGCCGACGACCGTGATTTCCTCCGAGAC
>CANIBQ010000056.1 GCA_947465645.1 Acidobacteriota bacterium
GCCAGCGCGCGTGCGATGCCGATGCGCTGCCGCTGTCCCCCGCTGAACTCGTGCGGATACCGCGAGAGGTAGCCTGTCTCGAGGCCGACCAGCTCGAAGAGCTCCGCGACGCGCGCTCGCCGCTCGGCCTTGGTGCCCAGCTCGTGAATGATGAGCGGCTCCTCGACGATGTCGCCCACGCGCATCCGCGGGTTCAGCGACGAATAAGGATCCTGAAAGACGATCTGCATGTCGCGTCGTGCCAGACGCATGCGCGCACGCGGAAACTGCAGGACGTTCTCACCGCGAAACAGCACTTCTCCAGACGAGGGTTCGATCAGCCGGAGGATGCACCGGCCGGTCGTGCTCTTACCGCTGCCGGACTCGCCAACCAGGCCGAACATCTCGCCCTCGTCGATCGAGAAGCTCACGTCGTCGACCGCCCGGACGACCGACGGCGGACGCCACAAGCCTTGCTTGCGCACGAAGTGTTTGACGAGATGACGGACCTCGAGGAGCGGCATCAGCGGGGGTGCATCCCTGGCACGGCAGCGAGCAGGTTCCGTGTGTACTCGTGCGCGGGTTCGCGAAGGATCTGCCGCACGGGCCCCTGCTCGACGAGCCTTCCCTTGTACATCACCGCGACGCGGTCGGCCATTTCGGCCACGACGCCGAAGTCATGCGTGATGAGCAGCAGGGCCAGGTTGAATTGCGCCTTCAAATCCCGAAGCAGCTCGAGAACCTGCGCTTGAATCGTGACGTCGAGCGCCGTGGTCGGCTCGTCGGCGATGATCAACGGCGGCTGGCATGCCAGCGCGATGGCGATCATCACGCGCTGCCGCATGCCACCGGAAAGCTGGTGCGGATAGTCACGAACACGCTGCGCCGCATCCGGAATCCGGACGGCGTTGAGCAGGTCGACCGCGCGTGCACGGCCCTCTGCCGTGGTGGCCTTTCCGTGGACGAGCAGCGCTTCGGCAATCTGATCGCCGACGCGCATCACGGGATTGAGCGCAGTCATCGGCTCCTGGAAGATCAGCGAGATCCGCGCGCCTCGCACCGCACGCATCTCCCGCTCCGGCAGCGCGAGCAGGTCGCGCCCTTCGAAGAAGACCTGGCCGCCGCTGACCCGTCCCGGTGGTTGCAGCAGCCGGAGAATCGAAAACGCGGTCACCGACTTGCCGCTGCCCGATTCGCCGACCAGACCCAGCGTCTCGCCCGGTGCGATCTGGAAGCTGACGTCGTCGACCGCGGTGACCGCGGGCGATCCGTCGAACACCACCGTCAGGTGCTGAACGTCGAGAAGCGGCTCGGCCATCAGGATTCCTGGTGCTCGCCGAAGACGCCGCGCATGGCGTCGGCGATCTCCCCTACCGTCGCCCGGCTTTCGACAGCGGTGATGATGGGGGGCACCAGGTTGCCTCCGTCGCGCGCGATGCGCTCGATGGCGGCGAGGGCAGAGCGCCATTCGTGTTCGCTGCGGCCGGCGCGAACGGCACGGACGCGCTCGATCTGCCGCCGCTCGATTTCGGGGTCGACGCGAAAGACACTAGCCGTCGCCGCTGCGGCGCGTTCGTCGATGAAGCGGTTCACGCCGACCACGACGATCTCGCCGGCATCAATCGCCTGCTGGGCCCGGTACGCCGAATCCTGGATCTGCTGCTGGATGAATCCCGACTCGATGGCCGCGAGGGTTCCGCCGGCGGCATCGATGCGCGCGAGCAGCGCCGTCGCCTCGTGTTCCACCTGATTGGTCATCTGTTCGATGGCATAGGAGCCGCCCACCGGGTCCACCGTATTCGCTACGCCGCTTTCGTGCAGCAGGATCTGCTGCGTCCGGATGGCAATGGTCGCACTCTCCTCGGTCGGGAGCGAGAGCGCCTCGTCGCGGCCGTTGCAATGCAGCGACTGCGCCCCGCCCAGCACCGCCGCCAGGGCCTGCAGAGAGGTGCGGGCGATATTGTTGTCCGGCTGCTGCGCCGTCAGCGTGCTTCCGGCGGTTTGCGCGTGGAAGCGAAGCTGCTGAGCGCGCGCGTTGGTGGCGCCGAACCGGTCGCGCATGATCCGCGCCCACATCCGCCGAGCTGCCCGGAACTTCGCGATCTCTTCGAGAAAGTTGTTGTGGGTGTTGAAGAAGAACGACAGGCGCTGTCCGAAGGTGTTCACGTCGAGCCCGGCATCCACGCCGGCCTGCACGTAGGCCACCGCGTGCGCGAGGGTGAACGCCAGCTCCTGCACCGCCGTCGAGCCCGCTTCGCGGATGTGATAGCCGCTGATCGAGACGCTATTCCATTCCGGCATCTCCCGCCCGCAGAACGCCATGACGTCGGTGACGACGCGCAGGGAAGGCCGCGGCGGAAAGATGTAGGTGCCGCGTGCGACGTACTCCTTGAGGATGTCGTTCTGCAAGGTTCCCGACAGCGCGGCGAGCGGCGCGCCCTGGCGCCTGGCGACCGCCGCGTAGAGCGCAAGCAGGATGATGGCGGTGGCGTTGATCGTCATCGACGTCGACACGCGGTCGAGCGGGATGGCGTCGAACAGTTCCGACATGTCCTCGATCGAGTCGATCGCCACGCCCACCCTCCCGACCTCGCCGGCGGCGAGGGGATGATCCGAGTCGTAGCCGATTTGCGTCGGAAGGTCGAACGCGACGCTGAGCCCCGACACCCCCTGCGACAGCAGGTACCGGTACCGCTGGTTCGACTCGGCAGCCGTGGCGAAGCCGGCGTACTGCCGCATGCTCCAGGGGCGCCCCCGGTACATGGTGGGTTGGATTCCCCTGGTAAACGGAAATTCGCCCGGAATGCTGACGTCGCGGTCAGGATCGGACCCCGCCAGGTCTTCGGGACTGTAGAAAAGACGGGAGGTCTCGCGGACGCTCATCGGGTGTCCGGATTCTACCCCGGTGTCCCGCATGTTGTTGGGTATGAGCCACTAAGACCGGCTCCCTTGCGTACGACAGGCAGGTCGTCTGTTGACACCTCCGGTTAGTGCCTCTACAATCGGTCGCAGCTTCCATCGGAGGCTAAACACCTGCAGATAAACACCTTTGGCGCTCAATCCCTGCCGACCTCCCCGGTCCTGTGCGGGTTCGGATTGGGAGACGCCCCGGATCCCGGCCCGCCGGCGGGTGAGGAGGAACTGGAATGGATGACGTCGTCAACCGGTTCGCGAAAGAGCTGGCCGACGCGATCGCCGCTGCGGTAGCCGAAAATGCCCAGGTGGAGGCGTGCCGAGAGAAGGCGCGCGAGGCCGGGTTCGATATGCGGGTGACCCTGGAAGCCGTCGTCGGGTTCGTCAACCGGACGAGCGGCAGCGCGGTCACGAAAGTGACGACGCCGGCGCGGCTGCTTCCCGCGAAGCGCCCATTCGACCTCACCGCTAACGACCGCCGTTTCCTCCGTTCCTTGAGAATCGGTGCGGACGAAGCGAAGGAGACTGTGGAATAGCGAGTTGCCTGGCTGACGCGCGCCCGATCGCCACGTCGCAAGATGGACGTTTTCCTGCTTCGGGCGATTCGAATCGTCATTCGCGCCGACTCCGATCCTGTCCGGCAGGCCCTGTTTGCGAACCTGACGCAATCGAGCCTGCCTGCGCGGCTCGTGTACCGTTTTCACGAACGGCTGGCAAACCCATCGCTGGCCGCGCTTCTCGTATCCTGTTACGGTGCGGTGTTCTTCCTGACCATCGCGCCCGATCGTACCCCCCGCCCCCGAGTCCTGATCGTCGCCCGGCATGCGAACGCGCGACGCCAGGTATCCCGCGTGGCGTCGTGGGTTGGACGCGACCAGTGCGGATGGCTGAAGACCAGCCTGAAGGGTCTTCTCGGTCCCTTCGCCTTTACCGGTCGGACCTTCCACCGTGTCCTCACAGCGTTTCGTATCATCCGTGGCGTCGACACGTCGCACGGATTTCTCGTCGCATGCCGCGTGGCAGCGGCGATCGCGTGGTACGCACGTACCGCGGCGGCCGTGTCCGCCCACAAGCCCGACGCCGTGCTGGTGTCGAGCGATTCAAATCCCGAAGAGCTCGGCTTCGCCTCTGCCGCGCGGGCGCGACGGATTCCAACGGTCTTCATCTCTCATGCCTACCCGACGCCGCTGTCACCGGTGCTCGACTTCAGCCTCTCGATTCTCGAAGGGGAGGCGGAAGTGCAGGCTCGCAGCCGGAAGGGGCCGATCAGGGGCCAGGTCGTATTCGCGGGCCTCGAAGGCGATTCCGCCCCGCTCGACGTGACACGATTCGAACGAGCGAATCCCGTTGTCGGCATATTCACGCCCAAGGCGGTGTCGTGGCCGACGCTCGCGGCGACCATTTCCGACTGTCGCCAATACCTGCATGCGAGGCAGATCGTCATTCGGTGGCACCCGAGCATGATCGAACCGCCCAGGCTCGATCACGTATTGGCGGATCTCTCTGGCGTCGTGGAATCATCGCCCAGCGCCACCGTCTGGGAAGTCGCGGTTCAGTGCGACTGGGTGATTGCCGATGAGAACAGCGGTGTGCACCTGCCGGTGATGAAGCTCGGGATTCCCACCGTGGCGATCAAACATCTCGGGTTGTATCCGGATAGCCGATCGGACCTGTACGGCTTTGCCGCGAGCGAAATCGTGTTTCCACCGGTAGACTCGATTTGCGAGGTTCGCACCGACAATCTGGCTCGTTTCTTTGCCGGCGACTGGCCGGCGCGATTCCAGAAGTACGACGCGGCGTACCGCCGCCCGGACAGTGTCATTGGCGGCGCCGTTCAGGGCGCGATCCTGCAGTTGTTCGAAACTCCCACACCCAAGGCGACGTGTGCGTGACGACGTAGAGTCCACATTCCTCGAACCACCGGCCCAGCCGTCAGCGCCGCGCGCCAGGTGGCAGCGGCCACTCATCCGGATCGTCAGCCTTGCCGTGAGTACCGCGCTGCTCGCCGTGCTCTATCGCAGCATCAACGTCCGCCTGGTCGGCGAATCACTGCGTCGCGCCGACATCCCGTGGCTGATCGTGTCACTGGGGATGATCGTCCCGATCACGCTGCTTCGCGCGCTGCGGTTCCTGTGGGTGGCGCCGCCCGGAGCGTTGGCGGGATTCGGCGAGGCGCTTCGGCTGACGCTGGTTGCGAGCGCACTCAACGTGTTCGTGCCGGGCAAGGCCGGCGACCTCATCAAGAGTTATTTCGTGAGGAAGCGCGGCGGAGGATCGACGGGCGTCGCCATCTCGATCGTCGTGTACGAGCGTCTGTGTGACGTCGTCGGGCTGATCTTCTGGTGCATGGTGGGATGGCTGATCGCGAGGCCGGTGACCACGCGCGTGCCGTCTGCCATCTGGCCGCTGCTTGGAACAATCGGCATTGCGTGTGCGGTCCTCATCTCGTCCGAGCGGGTGGCAGGGCTACTGAGGACTCTTATCGCCAAGGCGCTGCCTCACCGGAGGCTGCAGCGGTTACGCAACCTCGCTGAGGGGTGGCCGGACCTGCTTCGGCGCCTGCGCGGTCGCCGTGCGCCGGTCGCCCTGTTCTCCGTCTTCCTCTGGCTGGTGCACGTCGTCCAGATGTGGATGTTCACGTTGGCGCTGTCGGTACCCATACCGTTCACCGTCTGCGCGAGTCTTTCGGCGCTCGGACTGATGGCGGGCCAGCTCCCTTTCACGCTCGGCGGGCTCGGTGCTCGCGACCTGGCCCTCGTTGTACTGTTGTCCGGTTACATGACACCGGAAGCGGCCGCGGCCATGGCGATCCTGATTTCGACCCGCAGCCTTCTGCCACCTCTTGCCGCGCTGCCCATCATGCGCCCCTACCTCTCGGCTGCCGTGGATGAAGCGCGCAGGATGGCGAACAGCGAGGCGTGACGGCCGAATGACAGGCGCCGTGTGGACTCGTCGACGCTGGGCGTGGCTCGCGCTCGGCGTGGCGCTCGAGCGACGGCACGATCTCCGGAACGGCACTGATTAGTGTCGCTGATCGGCGCCTGGCTGGGGGCGCTCGTTGCCCGCAGCCCGATCGCCGACCGCATCGGCCGGCTGCTCCCCATCGCTGCGTGGGGCACCGCAGCCTACGTCGGCTGGATTGCGATCTATGTGATCGTCCTGAATCTGCCCGTCGTTCTCGGCCACGCGGAGCAATTCCCATGGCGTCCCTGGTTTGTCGACGACGTGAGCCAGGGTCGCCTGAACGCGGCCATCTTCAGCGCCATCGGTGCCCGCGACCTGCTGTTGACCGCACGGGTCGTCGGCGCGCCGCTCCTGCTGGTGGCGGCGACACCGTGGCGTCGGTCGCCTTCACGATATGTTTCTGGCCGATTCAGGGGCTCGGCGAAGAGATGGACCTGATCTTCGCCGCGTTTCCAGCGGTCTCTAGAATTAGCGCGCCTTACCTTGGCTGGCGACGTCGGCCGTGGCTTTCTTCACCAGTTCCGGATCTCCCAGGTAGAACTTCTGCAGCGGCTGCAAGTCGTCGTTCAGCAGATAGACCAGCGGAATGCCGGTCGGGATGTTCAACTCGACGATCTCGTCTTCGGGAACGTTGTCGAGATACTTCACGAGCGCGCGCAGGCTGTTGCCGTGCGCCGCGATCAGGACCTTTTTCCCCGCCTTGATGTCCGGGGCGATCGTGTCGTGCCAGTAGGGGAGGAAGCGCGCGACCGTGTCCTTCAACGATTCGGTGAGCGGCAGCTTCGTCTTGAGATCGGCATATCGCCGGTCGCGTGACGGATGCCGCGGATCGTCCGCGGTCAACGGCGGCGGAGGGATGTCGTAGCTGCGGCGCCAGATTTTGACCTGCGCTTCGCCGTGGAGCGCGGCGGTCTCCGCCTTGTTCAATCCCTGCAGCGCACCGTAGTGGCGCTCGTTGAGCCGCCACGACCGGTGCTCGGGGATCCACATCAGGTCCATCTCGTCGAGCGCGATCCAGAGGGTGCGGATGGCGCGCTTGAGCACCGAGGTGTAGGCGACGTCGAATTCGAACTTCTCCGCCGCCATGAGCCGGCCAGCCTCCCGCGCTTCCTCGCGTCCCTTGTCGGTGAGGTCGACGTCGAACCAGCCGGTGAACCGGTTTTCCTGGTTCCATTGACTCTCGCCGTGGCGAAGCAGGACGAGTCGTTTCACTGCAATGCCCATCCGAGGGCGGTGACAATAGCCGCCAGAACGACGACAGCGACTACGACGTGATCCGGAGGTCCTTCGACGTGCAACGTGAGTTTCATCGGTGAGTCCTCCATCTCCTCAGAAATCAAACTGATGTGAGCTGCCGGATGGCCGAGCGCCCCGCATACCATGCCGACGAGCCGAGCTCCTCTTCGATGCGCAGGAGCTGGTTGTACTTCGCGACGCGATCGCTGCGGCTGGCCGAGCCGGTCTTGATCTGTCCGGCCAGCGTGCCGACGGCCAGGTCCGCAATCGTGCTGTCCTCGGTTTCGCCGGAACGGTGCGAGATGATCGTCGCGTACCTGGCGTCGCGCGCGATCGCAATCGCGTCGAGCGTCTCCGATACCGTGCCGATCTGATTGAGCTTGACGAGCAGCGCGTTGCCGACGCGCTCCTGGATGCCCTTGCGCAGGATCGCCGGATTCGTCACGAACACGTCGTCGCCGACGAGCTGCACCCGGCCGCCCAGCGCGCGCGTGAGCTCTTTCCAGCCTTCCCAATCGCTCTCGGCGACGCCGTCCTCAATCGAGATGATCGGGTAGTGCCGCACCCAGTCCGCATACATCTCGACCATCCCGGATGCGTCGCGGGTCGGCTCGCCCGACTTCTTGAACACGTAGGTCCCGTTGCTCCACAACTCGCTCGAGGCGACGTCAAGCGCGAGAAAGACGTCCTCGCCGGGCGTGTATCCCGCCTTCGCCACCGCCTCGATCACGAGATCGAGGGCCTCGCGGTTGGACTTCAGGTTGGGGGCGAACCCCCCTTCATCGCCGACGCCGGTTGAGTGCCCCGCCTTCTTCAGAATCGCGCGAAGGGCGTGAAAGATCTCCGTGCCGCAGCGCAGCGCCTCGGCAAAAGTCGGCATGCCCACCGGCATCACCATGAACTCCTGGAGATCGACGCTGCTGTCGGCATGCGCGCCGCCGTTCAGGATGTTCATCATCGGCACCGGAAGTACGTAGATACCGTCGCCCGGCGGTCGTCCACTCTGGTTCGCGAAGTGCTCGTAGAGCGGCAGGCCAGCCGCGTTGGCACCCGCCCTGATGGCTGCGAGTGACACCGCCAGGAGCGCGTTGGCCCCAAGGCGGCTCTTGATCGGCGTGCCGTCGAGCTCGAGCAGCAGGTCGTCGATCTCGCGCTGGTTGAGCGGCTTGCCTTCCAGCGCCGCAGCGATTTCGCCGTTGATGTTGGCCACCGCCTTGCGCACGCCCTTGCCGAGGTAGCGTGCCTTGTCGCCATCGCGCAGTTCCAGCGCTTCGCGTTCGCCCGTCGAGGCGCCTGACGGTACGGCGGCGCGCCCGAACGCGTTGCCGGCCCACAGATCGACTTCGACGGTCGGGTTGCCGCGCGAGTCGAGAATCTCGCGGCCCTGTATTCGAGTTATTTGCACGTGAATCCTCAGGCTTGCGCGGGGCCCGTCCGATCAGCCTCGGCTTCGGCGTGCAGCGCGTCCTCGCTGATGGGGCTGATGAGCGGTTCCTCGTCTGCGGTTACCACGACGATGCCGCCGTCGGTGACGGTGTGGCGGCGCCGGTCTTCTTCGAGGTCGAAGCCGATGAGGGCGCCACGGGGAATAAGGACATCGCGATCGATGATAGCGCGCCGAATGCGGGCATGACGACCGACCCGCACACCCGGCATCAGGATCGCCTGCTCGATGTCGCAGAAGCTATGCACCCGTACGTTCGGGCAGAGCACGCTTCCCGTGACCCGGCTGCCCGAGATGATGCAGCCGCCCGAGATGATCGAGTCGAGGGCCTGTCCGCAGCGGCGGCCCTGCTCCGCGAACACGAACTTCGCCGGGGGGGCCTGTGGCTGGTAGGTCCGCAACGGCCACTCGGGGTCGTAGAGGTTGAACTCGGGATTCACGTGGCACAGGTCCATGTTGGCTTCGAAGTACGCATCGAGCGTTCCAATGTCGCGCCAGTACTTCGAGGCCTTCTTGTTCTCGTCGTAGAAGCGGTAGCAGGACACAGGGCCCGTGTGAATCATCTGGGGAATGATGTTCCGGCCGAAATCGTGCTGGCTGTCGGCCCGCGCCGCGTCTTCCTCGAGTGCGCGCATCAGGACCTCGGCTTTGAAGATGTAGATCCCCATGGACGCCAGCGCCACGTCGGGCGTGCCCGGCACCGGCACCGGGGCGGTCGGCTTCTCCTCGAACCCGATCACGCGGTCGTTTTCGTCGATTCGCACGATGCCGAAGCGCCGCGCCTCGGCGCTGGGCACTTCGATGCCGGCGAGCGTCGCATCGGCGCCCTGCTCCAGGTGAAACCGGAGCATCTTCGAATAGTCCATCTTGTAGACGTGATCGCCCGACAAGATGATGACGTGGCTGGCGCCTTCGCGGACGATCGAATACAGGTTCTGGTACACCGCGTCGGCGGTGCCGAGGTACCAATGTTCGCCCACGCGTTTCTGCGGCGGCAGGATTTCGATGAACTCGCCAAGCTCTTCCGAGACGACGTTCCAGCCCATCCGGATATGGCGGTTGAGCGACAGCGATTTGTACTGGGTGGCGATGAAGATGTGCCGCAGCCCCGAGTTGATGCAGTTGCTCAGCGTGAAGTCGATAATCCGGTACGGACCGCCGAAATAGACGGCCGGCTTGGCACGGTCTTTCGTCAGTGGATGGAGGCGCTCGCCGGCGCCGCCGGCTAGCAGGATGACGAGGATATCGTCGAGTTCCATGGGGCCCGCTGAGGGGGTGCGATGATAGCACGCGCGTTCCGGACAAAACCCCAGGATTCGATCGATATGCTCAACATCTCAGCGTATTTGGCTGTTTGACTTGCCCGTTCGTCGAGCCTATGATCAATCGATTCAGATTCTTGGATGGCCCCTGTCCAGGGGACTCTACTTCCGTAATCCCGTGATGAGAGAGGCATGATGACTATTCGTCGGGTTCTCGCCCTCGCTGTCGCGGCGGCCGTTTTCGGCTCCGCGTCGCCCGCGCTCATGGCGCAGCAGAACAACCAGCAGCGCAAGGATCAGGAAAAGCGCAGCCAGCAGGAACAGCAGGACATCCAGACGATGGTCCGTCTCGTAGACGCGGTCATGATGGGACAGCAGCCGGCGCCCGCTGACATTGGGATCACCTGGGAATACAACCACTTCGTCAAGGGTGTGGACGGCTCCACGTACATCCCGTTCAACCTCACGATCGATCGCAGCAAGCTTTCTGGGGTTGCTCCGCTAGTCCCGCCGACAACGGTATCGACGACCACAACAACGACGTCATCGTCCGGGCAAAGGTCGACCACCAACAGCACGTCAACCGTCTCCATCTCGCAGACGGGGCCAACTGTTGCCATGTACGTCCGCGTCGTCAGCAAGACGCCAGCGCCCCCGCCCGCAGCCGCCGGCAAGAATGACAAGGAACAGCGCATCGTCTACCCGTGGGACAACGTGCACTTCTTCGAAGTGCCCGAGTCGGGCAAGGTCTCGCGCGCGATAGCCGTGAAGCCGGGCGATTACGAGGTGTTCATCGCGGTCAAGGAAGCGACGAAAGGGAATCCGCCGAGGAACGCGCCGCCCGCGAAGACTGGGCTGCTTCGACGAGACGTGACTGTTCCCGACTACGGCAAGCCCGAGCTCGCGACCAGCAGCGTCATCGTCGCGAACGATATCCAGCCCGTGGCCACGCCGCTGACGGCGCAGCAACAGCAGGACTCCCCGTACACCTTCGGGACGATGACGGTCGTGCCCTCAGTCGACCAAAAGCTGAAGAAGACCAGTGAGCTGCAGGTGCTGTTCTGGATCTACGGCGCCGAGGTCGACGCGTCGAGCAAGCCCGACGTCACGATCGATTACAGCTTCTACCTGAAGACGGCGGACGGCGAGAAGTACTTCAACAAGACCGCGCCGCAGGCGCTGAATGCGACGACGCTGCCGGCCGAATTCAGCGCCGCCGCGGGCCACCAGTTGCCGGGCAGCCTGGTCGTGCCGCTGGGAAGCTTTCCCGCCGGCGACTATCGGCTCGAGATCAAGATCACCGACAAGAAATCGACGAAGACCCTGACCCAGAACGCCACCTTTACCGTCGAGTCCTGATCGGATTCGGCGCAGGAGCGCTACGCCTATGAGCCGCCTTTTCACGCTGTGCCCCACGGTGGCTCTGGTGTGCGTAGTGGCGGTCGGCGCTCCTGCGTATGCGCAGCTCAGCGCGAGGCCGCAGCCGGTGACACGGATTGCGGCGCTAGCGCAGGCCGACCTCCATGGTGTCGTGCTCGACGACCGTGGACAGCCGGTTGCCGGCGCCGTCGTCTCCGCGCTCGGGTCGGTGTCGGCCTTCGCGGTTTCCGGCCGCGACGGCCGCTTCGCCTTTCGCAACCTTCACTCAGGTCCGTATCTCGTTCGCGCGCACCTTCAGGGATACCTGCCGGCGCGCGGCCGAATCATCCAGGTCAGTCCCACAGTCCACGACATCTCGACGCTCGCGCTGACGCGGCGCGCCGACGAAGCCGAGCCGCCGCCGGTGCTGGCCGCGGGCGTTGGCCCGGCCGATATCGCCATCGGTACCGCAGGTGAGGCAGACGGCGACGACCATGGCGAGGTGGCGTGGCGGCTTCGCCACCTGAAGCGGAGCGTGCTCAAGGACAGCGCCACCGGCCTGATCGATCTCGGTGACGCGGTGTCATTCCAGAAGGACCCGCTCGCCGTGTTCACGCGCGCGGCGGCAAGCTCCGCCCGGTTCGCGTCGGCGCTCTTCAGCGAGCTCCCGCTCAACGGTCAGTTCAATCTGCTCACGCGGACATCGCTCGGTCGCCCGCAGGATCTCTTCGCCGCGGCCGACACGTGGATGCCCAGCGGCATCGCCTACCTGTCGCTCCAGGCGCCGACGACCGGGGGCGAATGGTCGATGCGCGGCGCGATGACGCAGGGCGACCTCTCCTCGTGGACGCTCGCCGGCTCCTTCCTTCGCAGCGCCACCGCGTCGCATCAGTACGAAGGCGGCCTGTCGTACGGCATGCAGCGGTACCTGGGCGGAAACGCCGATGCGCTGGCCGCCGTCTCCGACGGGAGCCGCAATGTCGGTGCGGTATACGCGTACGACCACTGGACCATCGATCCGCGTTTCACGGTCAGCTACGGCGCCAAGTACGCGCGCTACGACTATCTCGGGGATCGAGGACAGTTCAGCCCTCGAGCAAGCGTGACGATCTCACCGACCGAGAGCCAGACGCTGAAGGTGCGCGCGCTCGTGTCGCGGCGCGCGCTTGCCCCAGGCGCCGAAGAATTCCTGCCGCCCGCAACCGGCATATGGCTGCCGCCGGAGCGAACGTTCTCGCCGGTCACGGCACGGCGCGGCTTTACGCCCGAGCAGGTCGACCATGTGGAGGTCAGCGCGCAGCGCGAATGGGCCGGGAACTTTGTGGTCGGCGTCAGGGCATTCAGGCAGGCCGTGGACGACCAGTTGATCACGGTCTTTGGTGTCGCGGTTCCTGGAACCGCCGCCGCAAGCATCGGCCATTACTACGTCGCATCCGGTGGCGACTTGGAGGCGCGAGGCTGGGGGGTTGGCGTCAGCCGCGCGGTCACCGACGCCTTGCGCGCCTCCGTTGACTACACGCAGGTCGAGTCGGCGTGGCTGCGGCGTTCGCCCGACGAAGCGGTGCTGGCCGCCGTCGCTGGATCGCTGCTCCGGTCGAGTCACGACCGCTTCCACGACCTGACGACGTCCATTGCGAGCGTGGTGCCCGTGACGGCCACGCGCGTGTTCATGATCTACAAGATCAATTCGGGCCTCGCGGGGGATGCTGGATCGCTCAAGCCCCGCGCCGGCGCCCGGTTCGACGTGCAGGTCAATCAGTCACTGCCGTTTCTCCAGTTCACCAGCGCGCAGTGGGAGATGCTCATCGCCGTGCGCAACCTGGTCCGCGACGACACGGTCGATGCGTCGGTGTACGACGAACTGCTTGTCATGCGGCCGCCCAAGCGCATCGTCGGCGGCGTGACCGTTCGCTTCTAGCGCGCTCGGTAGCGAGAGGGTCAAAGGTCGGTTTCGACCTTTGACCTTTTTTTGTCGACGTTTTGGCCGTCCATTTGATTGAACGGCTCGTTCCGATGGTTGGATCCGCTCCGCGTCGGCGGGATAGAATATTCGGTAATCTGTTGAAATACAGTGAGTTATCCGCCAGACCGCATAGTCCCTAGTGGTATATCCTTTGCTCCCTCCTGGGGCTGCAGCGGTCGTCATCCGCGCCCACGGGTTCACCTGATGCCAGGAATTCATCACACCTACTCGGCGTCGGCCTCCTGGAGGCGATGGAGCCGGCCGGTCCTGCCGGTCGCGGTCGTCGGTGCGCTGTTGTGTCTTGGTGTTGCGAATATCGTCGCGCGCGCGAGCTTCAACGAGGTTGAGGACGGCGTCCTGTGGACGCAGACTCCGGAAGGCGTGATGGCGGCTGACATTGCCGAACACACGCCAACCGCTGCGATCGGGCTCAAGCGTGGCGACCTGCTCCTGGCGATCGACGATCGGCCGGTGCAGCAGGTGTCGGACGTCATCAACGCGCTTCACGCCGCCGAGGCTGGCGCGAGCGCCCGCTACACCGTGCTGCGTCTCGGCACGCGCGAGGTCGTGGACCTGCGGATCGCGCCCGTGCCCAATGGTTCGGGGCCGTTCTACTTCCTCCTCGCCGCCATCGGCATGTTCACGCTGCTGGTTGGCGGCGCGGTCCGGCTGCGACGGCCGCGCGATGCCGCGACCCTGCATTTCTTCTGGCTGTCAGTCGCCTTCTTTGGTGTATTCACGTTTTCGTTCAGCGGTCGCCTCGATCGGCTCGACTGGATTTTCTACTGGGGCGACGCGATCTCCATCCTGATCCTGCCGCCCCTGTTCCTGCACTTCGCGCTGGTGTTTCCGGAGCGCGGACGGCGATGGACGTCGGGCACGGCCGGCCGCATCATCGTTCCGCTGGTCTACCTGCCCGCGGTGCTGCTCGGCGCGGCCCGGGTGACGGCGCTCGTGAAAAGCTCGTCGGACGCGCCGCGTTTTCTCGGTGTGGTCGCGCAGCTCGACCGCGCCGAGTATCTCTACCTCGCTCTGTGCTTCATCGCCGGCCTCGTGGCGCTGACGCGTGCGCTCGCGGAAGTCGGCTCCATCACCGCTCGACGGCAGCTTCGCTGGATTGCGTGGGGCACGGCGTTCGGGGTGGCGCCGTTTGCGCTCGGCTACGCGCTGCCGTGGGCAATGGGCGTCGAGCCGTCGCTGCCGATGCAGTTGTCAGCTCTCCCGCTGAGCCTGATTCCGCTGGCGTTCGCCTCGGCCATCATCCGCTACCGGCTGATGGACGTCGAGGTGATCGTCAAGCGCGCGCTCGTCTACGCCGCCGCGCTGTCGGCGATCGTCGCCATCTACGCCGTCCTGCTGCAGGCGGTTCAGCGCGTCTTCTTCAAAGGCAGCGCGCAGAACAACTGGGTGCTGGCGATCGTGGTCACGCTAGTGGCGCTGCTCCTGGCGCCGCCCGTCAAGCAGGCGATCCAGAACGCTCTGGACCGCGCGTTTTACCGCGATCGCTACGACTATCGCCGCGCGCTGGTAGGCTTTGCCCGCGATCTCAACAGCGATCTCGATCTGCACCGGCTCTCGGAGCGGCTCGTCTCGCGCGTGGTTGAAACGCTCCTGGTCGAGCGCATGGCGCTGATGCTCGCCGACGAAATCGCCCCACACTTCGGCTCGGTGCGAGCGTCGGGTTTTGGCGACGGCTCCCCGCCCGCTCTGTCGAAGCGCTCGGAGATGGGCGCGCGCCTGGACGAGGGCCACATCGTGGCGCTCGATGACCCGATTGCCGCGAGTCGCTTCGCCGTAGAAGAAGTCGAGTTCTGGCGCGACGCCGGGCTGTACTACTTCGTGCCGTGCGTGTCGAAGGAAGGCACCATCGCGGTGCTCGCGCTCGGCCGGAAGGACACGGGCGAGCCGCTCAACAGCGAAGACACCGGCCTGCTCGCGGCGGTGGCGGGGCAGATTGCGACCGCGCTCGAGAACGCTCGACTCTACCGCCAACTCCATGTCAAGGCGCACGAGCTCGATCGCATGCGCGCCTTCAACGAAAACATCCTGCAGTCGCTCGACGACGGCCTGCTGGTCGTCGACTTGAACGACCGCATCGTCCGCTGGAACACGGCGCTGGAGCAGCTCTACGGCGTGCCGCGCACGGAGGCGGTCGACCGCGACCTTCGCGACACATTCGACCCTCCCTTTGTCGAGGCGATCCGGGCAGCTCGCCGCGACACGCCCGATGGGGCCACGTTATCGCGGATCCCGCTGACCGGCCGGCTGGGCGCCGCCGGGCGCACGATGATCGTGAACGCGGCTGTTGTGCCTCTCCGCGCGTGCGAGGAGGACGGGCCGGCGACGCTGGGAACGATCGTCATCATCGAGGACATTACGCGGCGCGTGCAGCTCGAGGAGCAGTTGCAGATCTCGGAGAAGATGGCCTCGATCGGCTTGCTCGCCGCTGGTGTCGCGCACGAAGTCAACACGCCGCTGACCGGCATCTCTAGCTTCACCCAGATGCTGCTCGAGGGCGCCGACACGGACGATCCGCGAACGCGTCTTCTCCAGAAGATCGAACGGCAGACCTTCCGCGCGGCCAAGATCGTCAACGGGCTGCTCAATCTCTCGCGGCCCGCGCAGGCAGGCGCCGACATGGCGCCGGTCGACATCAACACGGTCATCAACGACGTGCTCGCGCTGCTCGAGCACCAGTTGCAGTTGCATCACGTGACGGTACGCCGGGAGCTCAGCGAACGCCCTCTCGTCGTGCTGGGCCTGGAGCACAAGCTGCAGCAGGTGTTCCTGAACCTGCTGCTCAACGCGCGTGACGCGATGCCGAAGGGCGGGTGGTTGTCCGTCACGACGCGAGAGCAAGCCGGACACGTCGTAGTCGAGGTCGCCGACACCGGATCGGGAATCCCGAACGAGTATCTCGCCCGGATCTACGATCCGTTTTTCACCACGAAGGCGACCGGCCAGGGCACCGGCCTCGGCCTGTCCATCACCTACGGAATCGTGCGCGAACATCACGGCTCGATCGACTGCGAGAGCAGCGTCGGGCAGGGCACCCGCTTCATCCTCGAATTTTCGCCGGCGCCGGTCGAAGTACCGGTTCGTGCGGCACAGCAGTAAGGGCAGGGTCACGCATGCGCCGCACAGGTTCCGTCCTGGTCATCGACGACGAAGAAATCATGCGTGAGATCCTCGAGACGCTGCTCACGCGGGAAGGCTATGACGTCCGCCTCGCGGCCTCGGGGGTCGAAGGACTCGAGCTCGCAAAATCACGGCCGTTCGACGCGGCGATCGTCGACGTGATGATGCCCGGCATCGACGGCATCACGACGCTCGACGAGCTCAAGAAACTTGACGACGACCTGCCGGTGCTGATGATTACGGCGTTTGCGTCAGTGGAGACGGCGATTTCCGCCATGAAGCGGGGGGCGTTCGACTACATCACCAAGCCGTTCAAGAACGACGAAGTGCTCCTTGTCGTCCGCAACGCGCTCGAGCGGCGGCAACTTGTGGCCGAGAACACGGCCCTGAAGCAGCACCTCCAGGCCCAGGCCCAGAACTTCGCGGGCATCATCGGGCGCAGTCCACGGATGAAGCAGGTGTTCGACCTGATTATCCAGGCGGCACCAAGCCGATCGACGATCCTGATCACCGGTGAGAGCGGCACGGGCAAAGAGCTCGTCGCGCGGGCGATTCACTCCAACTCCGCTCGAGCCGACCGGGCCTTCGTCACGGTGAATTCTGGAAACCTGCCGTCCGATCTTCTCGAGTCGACGCTGTTTGGCCACGTCAGGGGCGCGTTCACCGGCGCCGTCTACCCGAAGAAGGGTCTCTGTGATCTCGCCGACAAGGGGAGCATCTTCTTCGACGAGATCGGCAATATTCCGCTCGAAACCCAGGCCAAGCTGCTGCGCGTGATGCAGGAGCGCGAGTTCATGCGCCTCGGCGGGCTGGAGACGATCAAGGTCGACGTCCGTATCGTCGCCGCCACCAATTGCGACCTGCGCGAGATGGTGGAAGACGGCCGGTTCCGGGAGGATCTCTTCTACCGGCTCCATGTCATTAACATCTTCCTGCCGCCCCTGCGGGAGCGGAAGGACGACATCCCGCTGCTGGCGCAGCATTTTCTCGCGAAGTACAGCGAGGAAAATCAGAAGCCCGGCATCGAGCTCACCGCCGACGCGCTCGACTTGATGACCGAGTACGACTGGCCCGGCAACGTCCGCGAGCTCGAGAACGTGATCGAGCGCGCGGTCGTCCTGACGTCCAGGAACCGGATCGACGCGGACCTGATTCCCGAGCACGTGCGCTCGTCGCCCGGATTCCACATCCCGAGGTTCGTGGTGCCGCCAGAGGGCATTTCGTTCAAGGATGTGATCACCGACGTCGAGAAACGCCTGATCGAGTCGACGCTGGAGGCGGCAGGTGGAGTGCAGAAGCGCGCGGCGGAACTGCTGAGAATCAAGCCGACGACGCTCAACGAGATGATCAAGCGGTATGAGATAGGGCCGAGGCGGAATCGCCCGGCCTCGTCAACGCGGCCTCGCCAGGGTATTCCGGCGACGGAGCTGACCCGGGACTAGAGCAGTTTCTATTCGTACGTAGTGTCCGGCTTTAGCCGGACCGTCCACGTACTCTTGTAATCAACCTCTCGAAGCGGCCCATCACGGCGTCCCACCGGTGGTTCTGGCTGACGTACTGCCGTCCGTTCTCGCCCAGCTTTTCGCGAAGCCGGGTATTGGTCATCAGCATGCGCAGCGCTTCGGCAAACTCCTCGCGGTTTGAGTAATACAAACCGCCGTTGGCGCGACGTACGTGTTCCACGGCGGCGTCGTTTCGCGCGCTGGCCAGCACTGGTGTGCCGACGGCGAGGCTTTCGAGGAGCGACTGGGAGAGGAGATCGTCGGGCGTCGGCGCCACCGTCACGTCCGCCGCCTCGTATGCCACCATCCGCTCGCGATCCGGCAACACGCCGGCGAGGCGCAGGTACCGCTCCTCGGGAATCTTCATCATCTTCACACCCATCAGCACCAGCGCCGTGTCGCCGTCAGCCGCGGCGTAGGTGTCGAAGTACTCGAGCATTTCCTCGCAGCCATTGTCGCGCTCGACCCGGCCGCCGTAGAGGGCGAACGGGCCGTACAGGCGATGCCGCCGCCGGAACGGTACTCCGCGTCCCGTGAGCGGTTCGATCTCCGCGGCCTTGTCCGCCTCGGCGCCGGCTTCGTCATCGATCGGCATCTCGTCGGCGGGATCCTGCTGATGCCGTGGATAGGCCTGCTGGGGCGGTGTATCGATGCCGATGCCGACGATTTCTTCCACGGCGGGGGACACCTGCAGGAACGCGCGAGCGAGGCGGCGTTCGGCGCCAGACATGTATCCGACGCCGCGGGCGGACGCGGCCACCCCGCCCCAGATGCCGAAGCGGAGGGCACGATCGAGTTGAAGGTGTGGAAAAAGGACGCTTCGTTCGGGCGCGATGGCGATGCCGTGCACCGTCGTCGCATGGCAGAGCGAAAAGAACAGGATAGCGTCGTACGAGCGGTGCTGGCGTTTGAGGTGATCGATCAGCGCGGGCGACGACGGGCCCAGCCGGCGTACCCATTCGAGCTCTTCGGATCGGGCGCGCGGCCCGCCGAAGAGCCGATCCGAGAACTGGTTGAAGGCCGCGCGATCGTGGGATTGGGAAACCGCGAAGTGCCGTACCAGGACTCCCCGCACGCGGTCCGCGCCTTCCGCGTATTCGTTCTTCCAGGTGAGCGGGTCGCGGGCGCACGTGGTCAGCACATCAACGTCGTGTCGTTCGCTGACCTGCTCGGCGAGCAGGCGGCAGGCGTGCTCCGCGCCAGACGAAATTTCGGCGCCGTAACGGGGCGTGACGAATGCAAACCTCACGCGTGCGCCTCGCGCGCGGCGTTGGCCGGCCGGTCGAGCGCCGGGCCGGAGGGCACGGCTGAGATGACCTCGGCCGCGGGCGGCAGAATTCGCCGCCGGCGGGCCAGCCAGCCGGGCAGTGCCTCCATCGCGTGGGTCGGCGGTTCCGAAGTCAGACGGTCGAACATATCGAGGTATTTCCGTTCTATCACCGGCCAGGCGTAGTGCCGCTCGAAGTACTCACGGCCGTTGCGTCCGAGAGTCTGGCCGATCGAGGCGTCGCGAAACAGCGTATCCAAGGCGCCGGCGAATTCAGCCGCGTTCTCATAATACAAGCCGGCGTTGCTGCGGACGCACTGGCCGCGAAGAACGTCGCAGTGGGCGTTGGCGAGCACCGGGCGCCCGAGCGCCCACGCCTCCAGCGCCACCATGGAGAGGCTCTCGTAGTAGGAAGGCATGACGAGCGCTTCGGCTCCGGCGATCGCATCGAACTTGTCCTGATCGGCGACGTAGCCGAGGTGACGGATGCGCGGATGGGATGGAATCCGCAGCACCGGGTTGCCAATCAGGACGAGGTCGAGCGGCCGCGGCGAGGATTCGGCGTACTGGAGAAAAAAGTCGAAGAGCTCGGCGCATCCCTTGTTCGCGTCGATCCGGCCGACGTAGATAACGAAGGGATCTTTGAGGTTGAACTTCTGGCGCGCGCGCGCCGGGTCGACCGCTGCCGGTATCGCGGAGCCGACTCCCACGACGACGCCGGGCACCCGGTCATTTCCGGACACGGCGTTGATGAGCGCGCGTTCCTCGAACGAGTTGTACATGATCGCCCGGACTCCGCGGAACAGCGGAGGAAACATCGAAAGGCCGAGCGTCGGATCACGTTCAGCCGTTGGAACAAGCACGGCGCGGCCGGGAACCGCTCGCGCGCCGTGGTACGCGTGGTAGTACCTCACGCTGAAGAGCACGACGAAATCGAAATCGCCAGGGTTCCGTGTCAGCCGGGCGATCAACTCTGGGCTTGTCGGTCCTTCGCTGTCGAGCCACTGGAGCTCGTCGTGCAGCGAATGGACGTCGTGGAACACCTGCCTCGAGCGGCGGTCGAAATCGAGCGTGTCACGCTCGCGGGAGACGGCAAATCGCTCCACGGGGATGCCGTTCACGACATCGGCGCCGGCGGGGAACTCATTCTTCCAGGTGACATAGTCGCGCGCGCACGTCGTCAGTACGCGGACGTCGGCATGCGCCGCCAGGCGCTCGGCGACGTACCGCGCGTGCAGCTCGGCGCCGCCATTGATATCGGCGCCGTATCGCTGCACGACGATAGCTAACTTCATGCCTCGGGATCGCGCTCCTCAGGGGCGGGCGGCGTGGCGGCCATAGGCGTCGACTCGGTGGCGTGCTGCTCGATAGGCGCGGGTGCGTCTGGGGGCGCCACCGGTTCGGCGGATGCGACGGGAGCCACACTCACCCCCGGTTCGTCCTGGCCCGGCTCGTCCTCTGGACCCTCCTCGCCGCTGGACTCCGCCATATCGGATCCCATGTCAGACGCGGTGCCTGGCTGCGCCAACGGCTGGGGCGATCCCGGCACGCCGTCGCCCGGGGCACCGCTGCCGCGGCGTCCCCTCCTGCGGCGGCGCCGCCGTCGCGAACTATCGGACGACTGGCCTTCGGCTGGTGTCTCGACGGCCGCAGCGTCGGTGGCCGGTGCTCCCGGTGCCAGGGACGCGGCAGACGCCGCCGGCACAGAGACCGGTTCTGGATTGCGAGCCGGGGGCGAGGGTCTCCCCTGGTGCATTGCGCCCTCCATGCTCCGGACGCGGCGCTCGTTGAAATCG
The DNA here is from genome assembly GCA_947465645.1 of Acidobacteriota bacterium. The sequence continues at coordinate 20,824 of CANIBQ010000056.1, forward strand.
ACTTTCGCGCTGAGCGACTCGACCTGCGTCGCGAGCGCCTGCCACTCGAGGCTGGCGCGCGACACTTCGGTGACCATGCGATGCAGCAACTCGTAGTGGAGCGCGTTCCACTCGGTCTGCCGGCGCTCTCGCTGACCCTCCCGCTTGGTGGCGTCGGCGTTCCAGCGAGCTTGAGTGTTGAGCGCCTGAATCAAGGGGTTCGGGTTGAAGAACAGCTTCAGGATCGGATTCAGCAGCCGGCGCATGAAGCGCAGGAACCCGCGATGAGACTCGTAGAGGGTGGAGTCTTCGAATGTGTAGGTCAGCTCCGCGGCCGCTGCTGGTTCCTGGGGCGGGGGCGCACCGGCACTGCGTCGCAGCTCATCGAGCAGGCCGGGCTTGATCGCCCGCGGATCCAGAATCGCCTCGAGACGCCGGGCGGCGAGCTCCTCGATCTGCTGGTTTGACAGGTCGATCCCGTGGCGCTGAGCAATCCGCGCCCGGATATCGCGCATGATGTGCTCGACGTCGACGTGGTCGCGCCCGCCCTGCTCCGGCGCCTGCGGTGGCGGCGTGCGGCGCTCGGGTCCCCGGCGATCGGGCCCGCGCCGGCCTCGGTTGTAGTGCCCGCGCCGGCTTTGCTGGTTGTGATCCATCAGTAAGTCCTAAACAGCTGTCCCCACTCCGTGCGCATGAACTCGCGGATGCGCGATTGGCCAACCGTCGGGTACCACATGAAGTCGTGGTACACGTTGGACGCAAACGGCGCCCAGACCATGAGTGGGGAGTGCAGCAAGAGGCGTTCGAGCGGCCGCAGGAAGCCCTTGCGAATCATCTGGTCGCCCCAGATCACAAGCGACTTGCGAGTCTCGAAGCCAAAGTTTTCCTTCGACACGTCATCGCCCACGAGCTCGATGTCGCGCGGATCGGCGATGCCGAGACCGCGCTCGTGGGCCATCCTCAGAAACGGGATCGACATCGGGTCGAACCCCATGAGCTTTGCCGCGATGGCATCGATGGCGACCGAGTCAGTGGCCGCCAGGAGCAGGTTTTTCACGCGCGGGATCATCGTGCGCGGCCCGGCGCCGTCACCCGCAACGGTGCCATCCATCACCGTGAAGACCGCCGGGTGCAGCTCGCGCTGCATGTAGAGAAGATCGACGAGCACCTCGTGCATGTACTTGTGCGCATAGTGGCGCACTTCACGCAACAGGCCGCCGAAGGAGTTCTTCACCGAGCCGGTCATCACCGCGTGACCGTGGGTCTTGACGGTCGGGAGGTGCAGGATCTGCCGCCCCGGATAGATCGTCGGAATCTGGATCCCGTCGGGGAAGATGTCGTTCAGCTTGAGCAGCGGACTCTTGAATGCATAGATCTGCCACTCGACTTCGGGCAGCGGTGTGAAGGTCAGCCCCAGCCGATCGAGCACCGGCTCCCACCGGTTATTCCGGCATCCTTCCCGAGGGCTCGTCACCACCGTCTTGTTCTCGATCGGAATGATCCGTTCGCGGCGGAAGCCGTCCGCCAGCATCTTGGTGAGGACGCCGTCAACCTGCCAGGGCTGCGACGAACAGGACGGGAAGTACTTCGTCCACGACAGGTTCAGCTTGATCAGCGTGTCGCGGTCCCGCGACAGCGTATCCCGGTACTCCGCGAGGTCCATGACCCGCGCGTAATCCTGAATCACGGTCTCCGGTCGCGTGCGCACCACGGCGACCCGTGCGGTCTTCGGCGGGCGGGTCGTTTCGGCAGGTGCCGGGATATCGATCGTGACAGGCATCAGTGTCCCAAGGGTGAATAGAGGCAGAGGCCCGCGACGACCGCCCAGAGCGCGACGCAGGTGAGCAGCGGACCATCGGTCATCAGCATGGTGGTCGGACTGCCGCCCCCGCGCTTCTGGTGCACCAGATAGAGATATCGGAAGATCCCGTACAGCACAAACGGGATGGTCGCCCCCAGCCGCCCGGTCCCCAGCCGCTCAGCCGTTTCAGTGCTGGTGGCAAAGATACTGTACGCAATCACGGTCGACGCCGTCACTACCGCAATCATCTGGTCGAGCAGATAGGGGCTATATTCCTGGAGGATAGGCCGGTGGCCGGTAGCCCCCTCCCCCAGCAGGAGCAGCTCGTGGCGCCGCTTGCTCAGGACCAGGAACAGCGCCAGCAGGGTCGTGCAGATCGGCAGCCAGGGTCCGATCGGCACGTTGACGGCGACCGCGCCGGCCGCCGCGCGCAGCACGAAGCCGGCGGCAATCGTCAGGACGTCGATGATGACGATGTGCTTGAGCGCGGCTGAGTAGAGCAGCAGCAGCACCAGATACGCAGCAGCCAGCCCTCCGAATACGGGGCCCAGGCGGATCGCAAAGCCAAGGCCCGCAGCGCCGAGGACGGCGGCTGCGATCGCCGCGGTCCGCACCGGCAGCTTGCCGGACGCCACAGGACGCGTCCGCTTCAGCGGATGATTTCGATCGGCCTCGCGATCTGAGACGTCGTTGTAGAGGTACACCGCGCTCGAGAGCGCGCAGAAGACGGCGAAGGCCTCAATCGCCAGCCACACGGCCGACGAATCGAGCAGGCGTCCGCCGAACATCAGGCCTGCGAAGAGCAGCAGGTTCTTCGTCCACTGCTCGGGGCGTACGGATGCGATCAGGAGCGGAAGAGAACGGCCCACAGCCGTCCGGCGCGCCATGTCAGCGCGAACGTCGTCAGACGTTGGCTGAGGACGAGAAGCTGCGAACGGCGTCGGCTTCGTTGTCGTATGTCTCGAACACGGTCAACAGCTTGGTGATCGACAGGAGATCGGTGATCCGCTTCGTCAGGCTGAGGAGCTTCAGACTGCCGCCCTGTCGGCTGACGGTGGTATACGTACGCACGATCTCGCCCAGTCCCGCGCTGTCGATATAGGGGACGTCCGCGAGATTGAGCACCAGTTTCTTCTTGCCTTGCAGTACGAGGCTGTTGATTTTGTCCTTCAGGATCTCGTCGCCCTCGCCCAGCGTCATCTTTCCCTTCAGGTCGAGAATGGTGACCTCACCTGCCGAACGTTCCTCGATCTGCATACCTCTCCTCTAAGAATCCAGCCGCCAAAAGCCAAAATTCTAGCACACGAAAACAAAGGGCCAGGCCCGGTGGCCTGGCCCCGATGAGATGTCGCAACGACGGCGATCGAATGGAGCGAGCTGAGTTACACCCCGCCGGCGCCTGCAAACTTCCGCTGCTGGAAGCACTCTTTGCAGAACACCGGTCGCCCCTGTGTGGGACGGAACGGCACGGTGGTGTCTTTGCCGCACGCGGAGCAAGAGGTCTGGGTCTCGACGCGCTCGCGCATGGTCGGCCCCGCCGTCGCCCGATTGGCTCGCTTTGCCTTGCAGGTCTTGCACCGTTTGGGTTCGTTCTTGAACTGCTTGTCCGCGAAGAACAACTGTTCGCCAGCCGTCCAGATGAACTCCGCGCTACAGTCCACGCACCGCAAGCTCTTGTCTTGAAATTCCATCGCTCGCCACCTCGGCTCGTCGGTCGCGCCCCGGCGCGGGACTACTTACTCGGTTTCGCGCCGCAGCTTCTTACGGTTCCGCTTCCGGGCCAATGCTTGCTTGGCCCGGCGCTTGTCACCCGGCTTCAGATAGAAAGAGTGCTTCTTAATATCCTTGATGATGTCTTCCTGCTGAACCTTGCGCTTGAAGCGACGGAGGGCGCTTTCGATCGACTCGCCTTCCTGAATCTTGACTTCAGCCACGCCTAAAAACACCCCCTCACACGACAGGTGGCTCCCCTGTGATGCCTAACGAATAGTGTCGAACATGCTAGGCTATCATGGGCAGGCGCGGATTCTAGGCGTAAACCCGGCCATCGTCAACGAAATAGTCGGGGTTTCCCCGTCCTGACTGCACGGCTTTGCATCGCCCCACAAACCACCGTCAAGGCAGGCACTTAGCCTGATTCCCATGAAGATCCTCGTGATCGGCAGCGGCGCCCGCGAGCACGCAATGGTCTGGAAACTGTCGCGCGAGCGCGACGTGGGAGAGATCGTGTGCACGCCGGGCAACCCGGGTATTGCCGCGATCGCGCGGTGCCTGGCCGCCGACGTCACCAAGCCGGCGGAGCTTCTGGCCGTCGCCTCGCGCGAGGCGGTGGACCTGACCGTGGTCGGCCCCGAAATCCCTCTGAGTTTTGGCGTCGCGGACCTGTTTGCGGCAAAGGGGCGCGCCATAGTCGGCCCGACGCGGGCGGCCGCTCAACTCGAGAGCAGCAAGGCATTTGCGAAGGATTTCATGGCGCGCCACGGTGTGCCGACGGCGCGCTTTCGCGTATGTGCGTCGGCGGAGGATGCGCTCGCCGCGGTGGCGAGCGGTGAGTTCGGGTACCCCGTGGTGCTCAAGGCGGACGGTCTCGCCGCAGGCAAGGGTGTCGTCATCGCGGAAGACAAGGAGACCGCTGACGCGGCTATCCATGCCGCGATGGTGGAACGCCGCTTCGGCGCGGCCGGCGCACAGATCGTGCTCGAGGAATTCCTCGTCGGCGAGGAAGCGTCGTACTTCGTGCTCGCCGACGGCACGGCGTGCGTGCGGTTGTCATCGGCGCAGGATCACAAGCGCATCTTCGACGGCGACCGCGGGCCTAATACGGGAGGCATGGGGGCATTCGCGCCTAGCGTGCTGCTGGGACCGGAGGTCGAACGTCGGGTGCTCGACCGGATCGTGCTACCCGTGCTTCGAGGGATGGAGAGCGAGGGACACCCGTTCCGCGGGTTCCTGTACGTCGGGCTCATGCTCACCGCCGACGGCCCGAAGGTCGTGGAATTCAACGTCCGGTTCGGCGACCCCGAGGCACAGGTCGTGCTGCCCATGCTCGACGAAGACCTCTCGTGGCTGCTTGCGGCGGCGGCCACCGACGCGCTGCCGTCGCGGGCCGCGCGGTTCCGCGATGAACCTCACGTCGGGATTGTGCTCGCGTCGGGGGGATATCCCGAATCGTTCGAATCCGGCAAGGTGATTACAGGCGTGGCGGAAGCGTCACAGGTGCCAGGCGCGCTGGTGTTCCATGCGGGGACGAGCCGCCGCGACGGCCAGCTCGTCACCTCAGGCGGCCGCGTGCTCACGGTCGTCGGTCGTGGTGCGACCTATCGCGCGGCTATCGAGGTCGCCTATCAGGCTGCGGCCCACATCTCATTCGACGGGATGCAATCGCGCCGCGACATCGGGCAAAAGGCGCTGCGATGAAATACGCCATCGTGACGTTCGGTTGCCGCGTCAACCAAGCCGATTCGCTCGTGATCGAAGACCGGTTGCGGGCGGGCGGCGCCACGGAAGCGCCGGCGGAACACGCCGACCTCCTCGTCGTGAACACATGTTCGGTCACGGCGGGCGCCGACCAGGGTGCGCGGCAAACCGTTCGGCGGATCGTCCGCAGCAATCCCGACGTACAGGTCGTGGTGACCGGCTGTTACGCGACTCGCCGGCCCGAGGAGGTCGGCGCCCTCCCCAACGTGAGACTGGTCGTCTCCAACAACGAAAAGGATCAGTTCGACTTCACCACCGCGCAGCGCTTTGCCGACGGTGATGGCGCCTGCGGCGGCTCCCTGGCGCCAGGCGTCGCGGGGCGCACCGCGCTGACGCTTCGAGTGCAGACCGGCTGCGAGGAGCACTGCAGCTATTGCATTATTCCGCGGACGCGCGGCGCCAGCCGTTCACGTCCACTGGCCGAGATCCTCGGCGACGTGCATCGCGCCGTGTCCGCCGGCTACAGGGAGATCGCCATCGCCGGCGTGCATCTGGGCTCCTACGGGCGCGACCTGCCCGGCCAGCCGTCGCTGACGACGCTCGTGCGCGCGCTGGGTGAGTGGCGAGGGGACGTCCTGTTCCGGATCAGTTCCCTCGAGCCAATGGACTGCACCGCGGAGATCGTCGACATCATGGCGGCGTCGCCGCGTATTGCGCCGCACTTTCACCTGCCGCTGCAGCACGGCTCTGAGGCCGTCCTCCGCGCGATGCTCCGCCCGTACTCGGTGTCCTACTACGCGGATCTCGTCAACCGAATCCGCGCTGCCCTCCCGTACGCCTCGATCGGCTCCGACATCATCGTCGGCTTCCCGGGCGAAGAGGCGCACCACTTCGCCGAGATGCGTGCCCTGCTCGATCGGCTTCCGCTGACGCATCTCCACGTGTTTCCGTATTCCGATCGACCAGGCACCGCCGCGGCCGCCATGCGCCCGAAGGTTGACGGGTGCGACATCCGCGAGCGCGCCCGAGAGATCCGCGCGATTGGCGCTCGGATGGCGACCACGTTCAGGGCGTCGCAGGCCGGGCACACGCGCCGCGCGCTCGTGGTCGACGATGGGATGTCAGCCGTGACGGACAACTATCTGAAAGTGCGACTGGACTCGGCGCATGCGCGCAACGAGTGGATCGATGCGGTGATCACCTGATCAACAACGCCATCTGCTGAGCGGCTGATTTCTTGGTTCCGCCCTCGACGATCAACTGGCCACAGGCGGCGCGAATATCGCGGCCACGGCTCTTTCGCACGGACACGGTGAGGTGCCGGTCCGCCAGGATCTGCGCAAAGCGGTCGACGCGCTCGTCGGAAGGGCGTTCGTAGGGAATGCCCGGTGCGGCGTTGAGTGGAATCAGGTTGACCTTGGACTTGATGCCAGACAACAGCTTCGCCAGCCGGCGCGCGTCCTCCGGCGTATCGTTCACCTGGTCGAGCATCACGTACTCGAATGTGATTCGGCTGCGCTTCTTCAGCGGAAAACGGCGGCACGCGTCGAGGATCGCGTCGAGCGGATAGCGCCGGTTGGGCGGCACGAGCGCCGTCCGCTGCTCGTCGGTTGTCGCGTGCAGGGAAATCGCCAGGTTTGGCATCAGCGGTTCGCGCGCGAGGCGCTCGAGCCCTGGTACCAGTCCCACCGTCGACAGCGTCACGCGACGCGGCGAGACGGCCAGGCCTTGCTCCGCATGGAGCATGCGGAGCGCCTTCATCGTGTTGTCGTAATTGTGGAGCGGCTCGCCCATGCCCATCAGCACGATGTTGAAGGGATGGTCGAGCATCCCTGTGGCGGCCGCCAGTACCCTGACCTGGCCCGCGATCTCGCCGGCAGTCAGGTTCCGGACGAGACCCATCTTGCCCGTCAGGCAGAAGCCGCACGCCATCGCGCATCCGACCTGCGTGGAAATGCAGAAGGTCATCGACGGCGTGTCCGGAATGAAGACCGATTCGATGCGGCGCCCGTCGGCCAGCTCGAAGACGAGCTTGCGGGTGCCGTCGACCGACAGATCGTCGCCGGCCACCTGCGGGGTCGAGAGCGTGAATTCCGCGTCGAGATATTCACGCAGTGACCGCGAGAGGTCGGTCATCCTGGCAACGTCGGTCACCCCCCGTTTGTAGATCCAGCGGTAGATCTGGCGAGCATGGAACCGCTCGTATCCGCGGCTTTGGAGGGCCGCTTCGAGCTCGGTGACGTCGAGCTCAGCCAGGTCTGGACGGAGGGTGCTCATGCTATGTCTCGCATTTTCTTAGAGATGCGAGCATTTCAATTGTACGCCGGCAACTCGGTGGCTGGGTAGCTCGGTCACTCCGAACTATTGCGGCGTGCGCGCAGCGCGTGTTATGATTTCGATGTTCTTCTAATTCCCTGTCTGTCAACGGTTTGCGGTGAGTGTCGTGGGTAGCCACTGCGCTCGGCAATCGACGGCGGACGCGGCCCGGCAACCGACTGTTCCCAACATAACCGGTGACCCAGTCAGCGATCGTCCGCGACGTCCTCCCTAACGGCCTCCGCCTTCTGACGGAGCAGATGCCCCACGTTCGCTCGGTGAGCATCGGCGTCTGGCTCGCCCGGGGCTCCCGTCACGAACCGCAGGAGCAGAGCGGCATCGCGCATTTCGTCGAACACATGCTCTTCAAGGGGACTGCGACGCGAAGCGCCGAAGATATCGCCCAGACCATCGACTCGATCGGTGGGCAGATGGATGCCTTCACCGCGAAGGAATACGCCAGTTATTACATCAAGGTGCTCGACGAGCATCTGCCGCTAGCGGTGGACGTCCTGTCCGACATCGTGATGCGCCCTGCGTTCAGTCCCGACGATCTCGACCGCGAAAAGAAGGTGGTCCTCGAAGAGATCAAGATGGTCGAGGACGCGCCGGACGATCTCGTCCACGAGCTCTTTACCGAACACTTCTGGCAGAACCATCCGCTGGGCCGTCCGATCCTGGGCACCAAGGAAACGGTGGAGTCGCTCACCGCGGAGGGATTGCGACGGTATTTCACGACCGCCTACAGCTCACCCAACCTGATCATCTCGGCTGTCGGCAACATCGAGCATGCCAAGGTGCGCGATCTCGTGGCGCGTGCGTTCGAACAACTGCCGACTGTCAGCGACCCGATTACCGGGACGCCGCCCCACGTGATCCCGCAGATCGTGATCCGACACAAAGAGCTCGAGCAGAGCCACGTGTGCCTCGGGACGCCCGGCTATCCGCAGGATCACGTGGACCGCTACTCGAGCTACGTGCTCAACACCGTACTCGGCGGTTCGATGAGCTCCCGGCTGTTTCAGAACGTCCGCGAGAAGCGAGGACTGGCGTATGCGGTGTTCAGCGGTCTCAGCGCATACCGCGACGCCGGTTCGGTGACGATTTACGCCGGCTGCGCCAACGACGCGGTGGGGGAACTGATCGACGTCGTGATGGGAGAGTTGCGCCGGATCAAGGACGAGCCGTTTCCGGAAGCGGAGCTTCGGCGAGCGAAGGACCATCTCAAGGGCAGCCTGATGCTGAACCTCGAAAGCACGTCCAGCCGCATGTCGCACCTCGCGCGACAGGAAATCTACTTCGATCGTCAGTTCGGCCTGGATGAGACCCTGGAAGGCGTCGAGCGCGTCACGACAGGGGAAGTACAGCGGGTGGCGCAGGATCTGTTCGGCAACGGTGCACTGGCGGCGACGGTGCTCGGTGCCGTCAACGGGCTGCAGCTACCACCGGAGAGACTGGCCCTCGGTTGAGAACACTCATCTATTGAGATAATCCGTTGAGATGATCGCGCGGTACACCAACCCAGAAATGGGTCGCATCTGGAGCGACCAGCGGAAATACGAGACCTGGCTGCAGGTCGAAATCGCCGCGGTCGAGGCGATGGCCCATGCGGGAATCGTGCCCGCCGACGCGGCGCGCGACATTCGCGAGCGGGCCCGATTCGACATCGCCCGCATCGAAGAGATCGAACAGGTCACCCAGCACGACGTGATTGCCTTTACCACGGCGGTTGCCGAGCACGTCGGCCACTCCGCCCGCTGGCTGCACTTCGGACTCACGTCATCCGACGTCATCGATACCGCCCAGGCGCTGCAGATGCGCGAGGCCTGCGACGTGCTCCTGGCCGGCCTCGAGCGCCTCATGCAGGCCGTTCGCGTCCGGGCCGAGGAACATCGGAAGACCGCGATGATCGGCCGCACCCATGGCGTCCACGCGGAGCCAATGACGTTCGGCCTGAAGCTGGCGCTCTGGCACGCGGAGCTGGCGCGCGACGTCGTCCGCATCCGCCACGCTCGCGAGGCGATCTCGGTCGGGAAGCTGTCCGGCGCTGTCGGCACCTTCGCGCACTTGCCGCCCTCGATCGAAGCGGAGGTCTGCCGGGGCCTCGGCCTCGAGCCCGCGCCCGTCGCCTCGCAGGTGATTCAGCGCGACCGCCACGCCGAGCTGCTATCGGCGCTGGCCATCACCGGCTCGACCCTCGAGAAATGCGCGCTCGAGATCCGCGGCCTTCAGAAAACGGAAATTGGCGAAGTCGAAGAGCCGTTCGCGAAGGGCCAGAAGGGCTCATCGGCGATGCCGCACAAGCGCAATCCGATCGGCTGCGAGCAGATCGTCGGCCTGGCGCGGCTGCTGCGCGCGAACGCCGGCGCCGCCTTCGAGAACAACGCCCTCTGGCACGAGCGGGATATCTCACACTCGTCGGTCGAACGCGTGATCCTGCCCGACAGCTTCATCGCCCTCGATCACATGCTCCGGCGCTTTACGCGTATCGTCCGCGGCATGGTCGTGTCCCCCGAGCGGATGCTGGAAAACCTGTCGCGGTCCTTCGGCGTCGTCTTCTCGGGCTCCGTGCTGCTCGAGCTCGCGAAGAAAGGGGTCTCGCGCGAACAGGCCTACGAGTGGGTGCAGCGGAACGCGATGCGCGCCTTTGCGGAAAAGAAAGATTTCAAGTCCCTGCTGCTGGCGGATACGGACGTCACGAAGATCCTGAGCCCGGCGGAGATTCAGCGCACGTTCGATCTCGACGAACAGTTCAAACACGTAGACGACATTTTTGCGAGAGTCTTCCAATGCGAGCCCGTGTCTTCGTCACGCTGAAACCGTCGGTGTTCGATCCGCAGGGCCGCACGATTGCAGAAGCGTTGCATTCGCTCGGCTATGCGGGCGTCGAAGACGTCCGGCAGGGAAAATACTTCGAGCTCGATCTCGCGACGACGGAGGCCGCGCAGGCCAGAGCGCTGGCATCGGAGGTGGCGGACAAGCTGCTGGCCAATCCCGTCATCGAGAGTTATCGCATCGAGGTAGGTGACTGATGCGCTTCGGCATCGTCGTCTTTCCCGGGAGCAATTGCGACGAGGACGCCTTCCACGCCGCGAAAGATGTTTTTGGCCAGGAGGCGGAATACCTCTGGCACAAGGACACCGATTTGAAAGGCGCGGACCTGGTGATCCTTCCAGGCGGCTTCGCGCACGGCGACTACCTGCGGACCGGCGCGATGGCGAGGTTCTCGCCGATCATGGGCGC
>CANIBQ010000057.1 GCA_947465645.1 Acidobacteriota bacterium
ACCTGCGGACCACGCCGGGATACGTCGATCCGCTGCGCCGGCGGCTGCGACGTCTGCGCAATCGCGAGCCCGGTGCCGAGGAGGAGACCGAGACAGACGGAGAACCAGCACACCTTCGTCATGACCGTATTCTATATAGCTTGAGCGCGCTGTCGCCCAACTTAATCCGCTATGGAACGCAAGGTCATGGCGGGTGCATTCGAGAGTCGCGACACGACGATCCCACCCGCCATCGAGCGAATGGACTGAAGCGTCCCGAGGCTCGCCAGCTCGCCGGCGTTGAACGGATAGGCGTTGATGGAAGGGGCGACCAGAACCGCCGCGCCGAGGTGCCGGGGGTCATTCAGCGTCTCACGCGTGAGCAGCTGAATCCGCGCATCGTACCCGGCGTGCGGATACAAGCCGCTCTGGACAAGGACAACCGGCTCGTCGGCCAGCTGCTCCAGCGCGCCGGCAACGCCGCCGACCTCGGCGCTCCACGGACGGAGGCTGTAGCCATGACTGGTGCTTCCGACGAGGAGCGCCCCCGTCAACACGACGCCGGCCGCGACGAGCCTCGCGCGGCCGGCATCCGTCACGAGGCGGCGCGTGAGCATGAGTGCGCCTGCGGACGTCCCGATAACGAGGAACGGTACCAGGGAAATCGCGTAGTAGATCCCGAACGCGCGCAACTGGTCGTTGGCTGACGCGCTGTAGATCGCCACGGTCGGCACGATGCCCAGCACCCATCGCCAGCCCAGGAACGGGAGCCACAGGTGCGGCACGATGACCGTGCTGAAAAACCCTGAGGCCATTACGTCCGTAAGCACCTGCCGCGGATGCGTGACGATGCCGGCGAGCGCCTGTATGGGGGTCTCTCCGTAATTGGACCAGAAGTACGAATAGGTCGGGACATCGCTTCCGGTCAGCGTCGGCACCATCACACCATAGTGGACGGCCAGGTTCGCGAGCGCCAACCCCGTTGGCAGCACGAGAAACAACCCTCGTTCGCGCCTCGACATCGTGCGGAACCGGATCAGCGCCAGCGCCACCGTCGCCGCAAAGATCGGCATGCACGCGTCCTCTTTCACAAGCACGCACGCAACGGTCGCCGCGACGAACGACAGTCGTGCGCCTCGCAGGCCGGCGGCGACATCCAGGGGACGAACCACGCGTAGAGCACTTCGGGATGAAAACCGTAGTTCAATGTTCGCGCGGTGTTGTCATTCAAGACAAACGCCAGCGCCGTCGCGCTCGCGAGCACCCCACCTGCTCCCAGGTATCGCATGATCCGCACGATGTGCACCGCGCCCATGACGACGGCGACGACCGAGATCGCGAGCAGCCATAACGGGCTCGGGTGGATCGCGTAAAGCGAGCACAGCGGGAGCATGCCCCAGTACGCGTGATCGGCAAACTGGCTCCGATGGGCGAACCGCGGGTCGTCGGTTGTTTCGACCCACAGCGGCCGGCCGTGCACCGTCTGGAAACAGGGCCGGTCGAAGTAAATGGTGAAGTCGACCGCGTTGATTTCGCCCGATTGGAAGCGAGTGAGCACGATCCAGAAGAGGACGAGCGCCGCGATGAGCGCCGAGGACCAGACGAGACGGCGCGACGGCTCCCACCGGTCCAGGACTTGAAAAGTGGATTCATGCCAGCGCCATGGGCGCGTCGCCACCGCGGCCAGCAGCAGCCCAGGCACCACGATGGCCGGCAGCCGCACGACCTCGGGCCAGCCGATCAGCGGCGCGCCAACCAGTACGAGCAGGGCAAGCAGCCCGATCGTCGCCAGCGACGCGAGTCGTGGGCGGCTCATCGAGTCATGGGTCGTGGTTCCGCCGGAAGCGAGGCGGCATTTCCAGGAGGGGCTGGACGGCGTCAGTGCCTCGGCGTGCTCCGGTGTCAACGTGGCGTGAAGTTTCGTCGTATTAGAAACGGATAGCCATCCTGTCAGGACGGTATTCGAGCCGCCCCTCGCCAAATCCCGTCCCGATGGGATGGCTATCCTCCGGGCGCTTACGCATCATTTCAGGAGAAGCTGCTGATGTCGCGACCACACCCTGCCTACGCGCCGATCGGCTCGATGTCGACGACATGGCCCTGAGTTCGGCCATGCGCCGCTGGACGACGGGTTCGGCGGAGGGCTACCATCGCGCGGTGACGGGGAAATCGAGCGTGCTGGCGGCGCTGGCCGCCGGCTTCGCCGTGGTGTTCGGCCTCTGGCTGCTATGGGGCTATGAGCTCGTCCTCAGCCTCCGGCAGATGGAGCAGAACCTGTCCGGCGTCCACGAGTCGTACGTACGCGGCGAGCAGACGCTGGCCAAGGTGCGCATGAACGTACTCCTGGGCTCGATCTATTTCCGTGACGCCATCATCGATAACGAGTCGCCGCGGCGCGATTACTATCGAGATGAATTTGGACGGCTGCGCACCGAAGTGGAGCAGATACTCCGTGCGCACGTCCCCGAAGTCGCCTCCGTCGAGCGCGATCATTGGGCGCGCCTCCAAACGGAGCTGAACGCGTATTGGGCATCACGCGAGGCCGCATTCAGCGACGAGGCGCGCAACCCCGCCCAGGCCGCCATGCTCCTGCGGAGCCAGGCCGTCCCGAAGCGCGATACGGTGCTGGAGATTGTCGACCAGTTGACGGCCCTGCAGAGCGTCGCCAACCGGCGCCGCCAGGCTGAGGCGGACCTGCTGTACGGGCAGACCTGGACTCGTCTCGCGTCGATCGGCGGCGTGATACTCGTCGTCGCCCTGGCCGTGGCGGTCGTGGCCTCGCGCCACGTTAACGGGCTGCAGCAGCAGATCGAGCGGCAGCGCCTGGCGGAGCAGCAGAACCGCGAGGATCTCGAACGGCTCTCGGCCCGGCTGGTCAGCGCCCAGGAGGACGAGCGGCGCACGCTCGCGCGCGAGCTCCACGACGAAGTCGGGCAGGCGCTCAGCGCGATGAAGATGGACATCGGGATCGCGCTCCGCGCCGATCAAGAGCCTCGCGTCCGCGACGCGCTGCACGACGCCCGCGATATTGCAGACACCACCCTGCGCGGCGTGAGGGATCTGTCGCAATTGCTGCATCCCTCGATGCTGGACGACTTCGGGCTGCCCGCAGCGTTGACCACCTATCTGCGCAACTTCTCGCAGCGCACCGGCATCCGTGCCCAGCTTGCCGAGACGATCGACGACCGGCTGTCCCCAGTTGCCGAAGTCTGCGTCTATCGGATCGTTCAGGAAGCACTCAGCAACGTCGGCCAGCACAGCGGCGCCACCGCCTGCACCGTGTCGCTGAGCGCCGGGGTCGCAACCCTTCAACTCGTCATCGAGGACAACGGCCGGGGGCTGGGCGTCCCCTTAGCGACGCACTCGGCGCGCCGCGGCCTGGGACTGGTCGGCATGCGCGAGCGCGCACAGGCGCTGGGCGGCACGTTCGCCATCGGCAACCGGGTTGGCGGCGGGACGCGAATCGCGGTCACACTGCCCTCGGCGCCTGCGCTGGAGTCCGTGGAGCAACACGAGCCGCGGCTCGCGGGGTAGCGCGCATGGGAATACTTCGTATCCTGCTGGCGGATGACCACACCGTCGTGCGACAAGGGCTTCGGAGGGTGCTCGAGGAGCGTCCCGACTGGCAGGTCGTCGCGGAGGCGGGCGACGGCCGCGAAGCCGTGCGCCTCGCCGAGCAGTACAAGCCCGACGTGGCCGTCATCGACGTCGCGATGCCGCTCTTGAACGGCATCGAGACGACGCGGCAGATCACCAAACGGGTGCCCAGCGTGCGGATCCTGATCCTCAGCATGCACTCCGACGAGGCGTACGTGACGCAGATCCTCAAGGCGGGCGCGATCGGCTACCTGCTCAAGGATTCAGCCGATGTCGATCTCCTACAGGCGGTCGGCGCCGTGTCGCAGGGCAAGTCGTTCTTCAGCCCGCCCGTGGCTCGCCTGATGCTCGACGACTACGTGCGGCTCCGCGGCGAAGGCGCGGTGGATCGGTACGAGTCGCTCTCCGAGCGCGAACGCGAGATCTTCCAGTTGATCGCGGAGGGCAAAGCCAACAAGGAGATGGCGACGCTCCTGTTCATCAGTCCCAGCACGGTCGAGACCCACCGCGCGCACATCATGGAAAAACTCGATCTGCACAGCGCGGCGGAGATCGTGCTGTACGCCGTGCGGCGCGGCGTCATCAGATAGCACGTCCAGGACGCACGCGGCACCGCCCGGATCCATGCGCGTGTGGTGCCGCGGCCCGGGTGCGTCGTGCCCCGCTTCGTCTACGAATCCGCGTCCGCGCGGAGCTGCTTCATCATCCAGTCCTGGAGCGTGGCCGGACGGTCGTCCCGTGGGCCTCCCGCCTTGGCCGCGTGATGCGGATGGCCGAGTCCCGCCATCATCTCGCGCTTGGAATTGACGGCGGCCTGGTAGAGCCGGTAGGCGCCCTGCGGATCCATGATCCGGTCGTCGGACCCGTAGCCGATGACCATCGGCGCCTCGATCTTCCTGGCCACGCCTTCCGTGGTGTAGTCGCGGAGCTTCCGCTTTGCGTCCGCCAGGTCGCGCGCGCCGACGATCCAGCGCACGCGCTCCTGGATCGGGGGGTAGTAATCGAAGAGGTCGGTACCGAGGTTGATCGAACCGCTGGCCATGACCAGCGCCTTGATGCGCGGCTCGCCGCTCGCGGCGCGCGGCGCGCTCCAGCCGCCCATGCTGATGCCCATCATCGCGATGCGCGAGGCGTCCACGTCCGCGCGCGTCTCGAGGTAGTCGACCATCACCTTGGCGAGGCGTTCGGTGTCGGGCGGCAGGGCAAGGCCCTGCACGCGCAGCGAGTCGCCCTGGCCCGGCACGTCGACGACCAGGTACGCCATGCCCCGGCCCACGTACGATCCGGCGCCGCCCATGATGGTGTTCTCCGCCATGGAATCAGCGCCCTGGAATCCGATCACCACCGGGAACCTGGTGCCTGCGGGACGGCCGCCTGGCTTCCGGAAGTAGCCGTTCAGCGCCTTGCCTTCGAACATCACCTTCACGCGCTCGAACGGCGGCCGCTGCATCGTCCAGGCCTTGTCGAACATCTCCCGGTACTTCTTGTAGAGAGGGAGCTGCTTCGGATGCGACTCGGCGGCGTAGAGCGTGGCATTGGAGTAGAACTCCTGGGCCTTACGGTAGTGCTCGTGGGCGGTGACCTTGAGGCCGGCCGATGCGTAGCCCTCGGCCAGCCCTTCGTTCCGCTCGGCCACGCGCGTCCACTCGCCGATCCACGACTCCATGTCGTAGGGCTTCATGCGGATTGCCACGTCGAGCTCGTCGGCGTCGCTGGTGTAGATCGACTGCACCATTCGGATCTCGGTCTGCGCGCCGCCTGGCATGTTGGGCCCGGGGAACAGCGCCTTCTCGTCGCGCCCGCCTACGACACCGAGCTTGCCGGCACCGGGGCCAAAGTCCTGCGCAAAAGCGGTCGAGCCGGCGATCTGTGCCAGCACGGGCACGCCCGCGGACGCGAGTCCCAACTTCATCATCCGTCGACGGCTGAAAAGCGACATGGGCGCCCTCAATTCGTGGAAGTGGGCCGCGGTCCTGTGTAGCGCAGGATCCACATGCCCTGGTTCTTGTTCGTGATGTAGACGTAGCCGCGTCGATCGACCAGCACATCCTCGGTCTGCTCGACGAGTGTGTCGGGCACCGGGCCGTACCGCTTCAGCGGGGTGGGCGGGATGAAGTACCCGACTTCTTTCGGCAGACGCGCGTTCGAGATGTCGAACACGCGGAGCCCGGCGTTGAAGTAGGTCAGGTACATGAGCGCGCCCTGCTTCTCCACGTCAGGCAGATGCTGGAGCTGATTGATGTTGTGCGGCCCGAAGCGCGCGCCCTTGCCGCAGAAGTCGGCATACGGCGCGCCGGAGGGGGGCACCGGCACGGGCATCGTGGAGACCAGACGCGGATTCTTTTCATCCGCGATGTCGACGAGCGCCGCGAAGCCGACGCCTTCCTTGCAGTCCTCGGCAATCGCCTCGGAATTGATCCAGACGAGATTGCGGCTCTTGAGCGGCATGATCGAGTGCACGGTGATCCCGCTGTCGAACGGCGGGTTGAAATCGAGGTGCCCGATCGCTGTCGGCTTCCTGATGTCGCTGATGTCGAGGATGTACATCCCGGCGCCGCCGTAGTCGAGGTACACGCGGTTACCCTCGACCATCGGCGGGCCGTGCAACTGCATGCCGTCCTCGGGCTTTTCGCCGGCCGCGACGTGCTGCCCGGGGGCCGCCCATCGCGCCACTTCCTTCGGGTTCGCGGGATCCTGAATGTCGACGATGACGAGCAGCTCGTCCTGGTAGCCGGGCAGCGCCGCTGCGGCGTACACGTAGCGTCCACCCGGGTAGCCGTTCCGGTGAGTGCCGCGCCCGCCCGTCTTCCACTGGCCGAGCTTCTTCGGGTTCACCGGGTCCTTGATGTCCCAGATGATGAACCCTTCGTCGTGCGGCTTCGAGGGGTCGCCGCCCCACCGGCGCGAGACCTGCTCGAGGCCGGTGATCATGATGTTGTCGTGGAGATCCATCTGGATCGACCACGTGTTCTCGGGTCCCGGCACGAACGTGACCACCTGCGGCTTGGCGGGGTCGGTCACGTCGACGATGCTCCACCCTCGATGCCACAGGTGGCCCATGTACATGTACCAGCGGCCACCAACTTCCCGGATCGCCATCTTGAATCCAGGACGGCCGTCGGTGTCGCTGTAGCCGACGACCTGGAAGTTCGACGCGGCGAAGCCCTGAGGAATCGCCTGGCCCTGCGAAGTTTGCGCCGAGGCGATGACGAACGCGACCGCGCACATCAACAAGCGTGTCATGCATTCTCCGCGTCCGGACCGTCCGAACGTTCCCACGAACGATCCGAACGATCCGAACGCCCGAACGATCTAGAACGTCAACCGGAACCCGAACTGCATCGATCGGAACTGCGCGGCGGTGTTCTTCAGGTAGTCGCCGGCGCTCTCCTGCGTGCCGATCTCGAAGTTCGGCCGGTTGAACAGGTTGAACACTTCCGCGATGGCGTCGAGCGACACGCGTCCGAGCGGGATCCGCTGCTGGAGGCGCAGGTCGGTGCGATTGTTCGGCGGATCGAACAGCGAGTTCTTGGGGACGATCGAGCCGTTGGGCCGCAGGCGGGCGCTGAAGGTGCCGCCCGTCTGCCGCAGGTCGCCGCCGTAGTTGCTTTCCTGCCGCAGACCCGCGGCGAAGAAATGCAGCCCGCTCACCTGGAGGCCGTGGCCAACCTGCCAGATGCCGTTGAACACGAAGCGATGGCGCTGGTCGTCGGCCGACGGCGCGAATTCGCCGCCGAGATCGGGCACCGTCTCGAACGGGACGAAGTCGAGGCCGCTCACCGGCCTGGACTCGGCGCTCCAGAGGCTCGCCAGCGTGTAGGTCGCCGAGGCCTGCCAGTTGTCGCGGAACCGCTTCTGCAGCTGGGTTTGCAGCGCCCGGTACCGGGACCGGCCGTTGTGCGTCATCATCGACACCACGCCCCACTCCGGGAACGGACGGCGCAGCCGATCGGCGAATGGGAAGTTCGCCCCGGTCGCCGGGTTGTAGCTCAGGTTGACGTTGTCGATGACGTCCTTCTCGTCGGTCCCTTTCGCATAGACATAGTCGACGTCGATCGCCATCACCTCGCCGAACTGCCGCTGGAAGCCGATCGAGTTCTGCCAGGTGCGCTGCAACCGCATCATGTGCGGGGGTCCCGTGACCTCCTGCGCCGCGCGGATCAGGCAGCCCGGCCGGTTGCCGTTGACGTGACAGAAACGCTGGATCGCCTGGTCGTAGGTCGGCAGCGGCTGCCCGTTGAGCGGATCGGCCGTGAAGTTCGGCCGGCCGTCGTTGGCGATCTCGATCACGGCAATCTGCACGTTGCCGCGCGCGAAACTCTGGTCGCCGCCGAGCGCATCACCGTAGTACAACCCGCTGCCGCCGCGGATCACCGTCCGGTCGTTCACCTGGTACGCGAACCCGACGCGCGGCTGGATGTTGTCGGTGTCGTTCGGCCGCCCGTCCTCCTGCCACGGCAGGAACTCGATGTCGTTGGCGAACAGCTGCAGGCCGAGGTCATACCGGAGCCCGAGGTTCAACGTCAGATTGTCCGAAGCCCGCCAGTCGTCCTGTATCCACGCGCCGATTTTCTTCGACGGCACGGGGACCGTGAAGTTGCCGACGCCGATGCTGTAGCTGCGGGTGAGCGGTGACAACGCCGCGAGGTTCCAGGTGTCGGCGTTGAACGCGTCCGGGAACCACGCCGTGAGCTGCGCCTCGGAGGGACGCGGGCCGTTGCGCGCGTCGACGGTGCCCATGCACTGCCGGCAGTTCGCCTGGATCTGGTAGCGGTCGAGCAGCTCGGCGCCCGCGCGCACGTCATGACGGCCTCTGGCATCGTAGGAGAAGGTGAAGTCGTCGCGGACGCTCCACACGCGCTGGCTCTGGTAGCGCGGCTGGAACTGGTTGCCGGTCACGTTGAATCCCGTGAACGAGATGCGGGGCGACCCGGTGGTAATGCCGTTGGCCCGCTGCCAGTGGTTGGACCACGTCGTCAGGTTGCCCTGGTCGAGAATGAAGTAGGCGTAGCCGACCTTCACTTCGTTCAGCGCCCGGTTGCTCAGGACCTGCGTGAGCTGGCCGAGCCACTCGTGGTTGTTTTCCCTGGTCCAATTCGTCGCCGCCGGGTGGGCGGTGCCGCCGGCGGTGAACGGCTGATAGAAGCGCCCCGTGGAGCCCTTGCCCATCACGCGGATCGCCGGGGACATCTGATAGTCGAGGCGGCCGCCGCCCATCTTCTTTGTCTCGTTGCCCTCCAGCTCGACATTGAACGCCCGGAACGGCGTGTTCCAGATGCTGCTCTTCGGCTCGCGCTCGTACTCGAAGTTGCCGAAGTAGTGGAGCTTGTCCTGCACGAGCGGACCGCCCAGGGCGGTGCTGATCTGCTGGTTGTTGATGGGCACGACACGGCCCAGCACCGGGTTCTCGGCGTTGAACCTGTCGCTGCGGACGTTGAGCCGGAGCAGGCCGGACAGGTTGTTGGTGCCCGACTTGGTGATGACGTTGACCTGCACGCCGGACGAGCGGCCCTGCGTCGCGTCGAAACGGTTGGAAAGGAACTGGAACTCCGCGATTGAATCCTGGCTGTAGCGGGCCTGGCCGCCGGTGCCGATGTCCGTGGAGATCTGCTGACCATCGACGTTGAGCTGGAACTCGCGATTCTCGCCGCCGTTGCGGTCGGGCAGCGGCGTCGTCGCGTTGACGGCGTTCGTCCGGCTGCCGGGAGCCAGGAGTGCGAGAGCCATCCAGTTGCGGCCGTTGACGGGCAACTCCTGCATCTGGCGCGGGTCCACGTTGCCCCCGAGGCTCGACGTCGTGACGTCGATGAGTGGCGCGTCAGCGGTCACCGTGACGGTTTCCTGGACCGTGGAAGGGGACATCTGCAGGTTAACGCTGCCGGTCTGGCCGGCCAGCAGCTCGACGCCGGTCCTGCTGACCGTCGTGAAGCCCTGCAGCTCCGACGTGATCTGATAGTTGCCGACGCGGACACCGATTCGGTAGATGCCGCGCTCGTCAGTCACCCCTTCGAAGCGATTGCCGGTGGCCTGGTTCGTGGCGACCACGGTCACACCTGGCAGGACGGCGCCGGTGCTGTCGGTCACGGTTCCGGTGAGCGTCGCCTCCTGTGCGTGAGCGAGCACAGGCAGCGCCAGCGCCACCATTGCGACGACGACCGCCGAGCGCAGTACGCGCAACATCATTCGTTTCCTCCGTGTAGACGTGAGTTTGAGCCGCGAGTGCACTGGCGTCACCTGCCAGGATCAATCCCTTCCGGCCTGGCACGGTCATGCGTATTCAACGGGGCCGCTACGACCCGGCCCGCAGCGGCCCGAATTCGGGGGGCGGGACGCGCCGCCTGGACGCCGCCTCGTATGCCGACGCGATCCTGAAGATCCGGTGCTCGGCGCCCGGTTCGGCCCTGAACACGAGCGAAAACGGCAACCCGGGCGCGGGAACCGGCTTCGGCGTGTCGCTGGCAGTGGCAACATATCGTTTCTTGTCGGGACTGAGGACGAACGTGGCGTCATAGGCCGTGCGCACGTAGCCCGCCGGGATCAGCACCTCCGTCTCGCCGGCGTAGGGACCCATCCGCAGGTCGCCGCGCGTCGTGCCCTGCGGCGCCGGCTGCGGTGCGAGGCCAATCAAGCCGGGCGGGAGCGAGGTGTGCAGGCGGACGACGACGTCGAGGGTGTTCTCCTGGATGACTTTCATCTCGACGCGCCGCAGCAGCTCGCGCAGCATCAGCCGCTCGGCCACGCCCTGGCGCTGGCCGAGGGGGCTGCGCATGTCCTCGACCTCTTCCCAGTTCTTCCAGTCGGCGCGCTGCTCGTCGCTCCAGAACTTGGAGCGCGCATTGAGCGCCGGCCAATCGACGAGCGTCTCCGTGAAGCCGCGTGCCGTCCAATCGTCCGCGCGGCGCTTCAGGTACTGCGCGACGTGGAACGTGAACTGCCGTTCTTCGGCGAGTGTCTGGATGGTGCGGATGTTGAGCGCGCCAGGCGGCGGGACCTTCCCGTCCGCAAGCGCCACCATGTAGTTGACGGGCGTCATCGTGCCCGAGCCGAACGTCTTGCCCGGCGCGAACGCCGTCGGCTTGATCGCCGCGGCGAATTCCGGGAACACCGGCGTGCCCTGGTTGTTCAGGCGGTACAGCAGCTCCGGGAAGAACACCGGCACGAGCTCCGCCAGCGCGCGCGTGTAGCTCGTCTTCATGTTCTCGATGGAGGGATCGTCGGGCCACAGCGGATCGACCGATTCCACCAGCGTCGCACCCAGGTGCGCTCCGAGCACGTCCTGAATCTCCTTCGCGGCCGCCGTTGCGATCGGCTCGTCCGCCTTCACGCCGGGAAACGTCAGCATCGATTCGCGGATGATGCCGATGCGCACGCCCTGGAGCGACCCGGCGGTGCCCGGCGCAGCGCCACTCGGCGCGTACGGCGTCTCCGACACGCTCGCGCGCGACACGGTCGTGAAGACGTCGCGCGGATCGTAGTAGCCGGTCACCGGGTTCTTCAACGCATCGAGCACCTTGGCCGAATCGGTGACACTGCGGCAGGTGATCCCGGCGCGGTCGTTGTGGATGTCGGCGCCAATCGCGCCGCCGTGGAACGACAGCATTGCCTTGTGGGGCAGAATCAGCGCGACCGAGTTGTGGTTTGCGGGGCCGCGGCACGACATGCTCGTCTCCTCGCAGATGCTGCACATCACGAGGTTGGCGCTGACCGACGCCCCCGATCCGGAGCTCGAGCCGAGCGAGGCGGCGCGCGTTCCGTCGTACGCGCTGTGCGGATTGCCCGCCCAGGTGCTGCGCTGGTACCCCTGATCCGAGACGATGATCTCCTTCGGCTCGTGGCGGCCGCCCGGCGCGGCGGGAATGCCGTTGTACTCGGTGTTCACCGCCTTGGCGTAGATGATCGCGCCCTTCGCGCGGAGCTCGGCGACCAGCGTGTGATCGCGGGCCGCGAAGTCGATGTCGTAGCGCGCATCCGCCGCGGCCGTCGTCCGCATGTCCCTGGTGTCGTACGGATCCTTGAACGAGAACGGGATGCAGTACATCGGCAGTTGCACGAGATCGGGCGTGCGCCCGTACCGGGCGTCGAGCTCGGCGGCTCGCTCGAGCGCGTCAGGCTGCCTGCGGAACTCTTCGCACACGGCGGGCGACCCGGCGGGCAGCGCACCCGATGCCGGAGCCTTGTCGCGATCTCCCTTGCACGTCACCGAGCGCTCGCCGCGCAGGTTGAGGGTGCCGAGCGCGTTGATCTGTCCTGAGTTCGCCGTCCCGACCGTCATGCCGTACTGCTGCTGCACGCTCGGGTCTGACGCCGTCGCCTCCATGCGTCCCAGCTCGATCGGCGGACCCGCGTACGCGGCGTAGTTCGGCAGCAACGTCGAGACCGCCACCGTCTCGGTTGGAAACGTCAGCGGCGATCCCGCGCGCACCGTGCCCGGCGCCGCCGGAATCGGCGCGCCGTCTCTCGTCACGAGCCGATCGCTGACGCCGTTGTAGGCCTTCGCCCGATTGATGTACGCCTCGACCAGCCCCCGGCACGTGATCTCTCCCGCCTGGATCGCGCGGTGTACATCCGCGATCGTCGCCTCTTCGAGCTGGAACGGCGTCCGCTGCGCCTGAGCGCGGCCGCCCAGCGGCGCGCCGGCGGCCACGGCAATCAGCACGATCGGTATCAGAACAACGAGGTTGCGGCTGGCGCGCATGATCCCTCCTTAAGCTGAACGGGCGTCCGCATCCTATTACAAACGGCCGCTCCAGCGAGCAAGACCAGGAGCCGACACCTGCACGGGGAAGTGACAGCTGCCCCTGGATCCCGGCTACGTGCCCGGGCGCGCGTAGAAATAGCCGTCGGTCTCGGTGAGCGCCACGGGCGAATCGAACAACCCGGTGAGATGCTCCGACGTCAGGATCGACCGCTTCGACCCGGAGGCGAGTATTCGCCCCTGCTTCAACAGGATGACGCGCTCGATTTCCGGGACGATCTCTTCGACGTGGTGGGTGATCAGGACGAGGGTCGTGCCGTCGCGCGCGATCTGGCGGACGCGCTCCATGAAACTGTGTCGGGCGACGAGATCGAGGCCGGTGGTCGGCTCGTCGAGCACGAGCGCCCGGGGTTCGGTGACGAGCGCGCGGGCCAGCAGCACGCGGCGCGCCTCGCCGCTCGACAGCTCGTCGATCCACCGCTTCGCCAGGTGCGACACCCCCATCCGCTCGAGCGCCTCGGCGGCGCGCGCGCGCATGTCGGCGGTCACCGATCCGTACCGGAGAATGCCCTGCGACGCGAGGAAACCCGAGATGACGGCGTTCTCGCCCAGCACCCGCCCCTCGTTGTTGCCGCCGACGAACCGCTGATGCAGATCGGCGGAGATGATGCCCAGCTTCGATCGCAGGTCGAAGACATCCCAGTTGTCGCTGCCGAATACGCGGACGGGCGACGAGCCGTCCTCTGGCGCGCGCGCGCGTTCGTCGTGCGTCAGGAGCTTGGTGAGAAACGACTTGCCCGCGCCATTGGGACCGACGATGGCGGTGTGCTCGCCTTCGCGGATGGTGAGGTTGAGGCTGTCAAGGATGACATGGTCATCCTTGACGAGCGTGGCGTCGATGAGCTCGAGTACCGGCTCGGCGGGCATCAAGCGGGGAGCGACTTGCCCTTGGTCTCCTCGGCGAGCGGCAGGAGCATCAGACCAACCAGGAACACGAGCGCGGTGATGGCGACCGGGACGCCCAGGCTGCCGTAGGAACGGATACCGGCGCCGACGATGAAGACCATCGCCACGCCGACGAAGCGTCCGGCCGAGCTGATGAAGGCAATCGCGCTCGCACGGCTGGTCGTCGGGTACTGCTCCGGCAGCCACAACGTATAGAGCGCGAAGTTCGCACCGCCGATGCCGAGGAAGAAGATCAGGATGAAGAACGGCGTGAGCGCCATCGGCATGTAGAACACGTAGCCGAACGCGATCCCCACGGCGATGCCGAGGAAGGCGAAGAAGAACGCCATCGCCTTCCGGCGTCCGATCGCCTCGGCCAGCCACGGGGCCAGCAGGCAGCCGATGATGGTGCCGATCGACAGCACCATCGAACCGTACGACGCGAGCCGCGCGGCGTCGGCCACCGCGTATCCGTCGCGGACCGCAATCTGCGTGACCGCGGTGGGCACGTAGATGGCGCCTGCCCAGAGCCCGACGATCGACACGAGGAAGAGCAGCGAATTGACGATCGTCCTGCGCCTGTAGACGAGGGTGAACAACGCGTTGAACGCCTGGCTCATCTTCGGCCGCTCGACCTGGACGCGCTTCTGCCAGGCTTCGGGCTCCTTCACGCCGACCCGGATCCACGAGACCAGCAGCGCCGGCAGGCCTCCGAGGATGAACATCCAGCGCCAGCCGTAGTTGGCGCCGATGAAGTAGTTGGCGATCGCCGCGAGGAAGAACCCGAAGTAATAGCCGGTGTGCATGTACCCGGCCCCCATCTTGCGGCGATCCTCAGGCCATTCCTCGGCGATGAACGTGCCGCCCATCGGCTGTTCACCGCCCAACCCGATGCCGCAGAGCACCCGGAGCACGGCGAGCTGCCAGATGTTGGTCACGAAGCCGCAGAGGAAGGTGAAGACCGAATAGAAGATGATCGTCGCCATCAGCGCCTTGACGCGCCCGAAGCGGTCGGCGATGGGACCCCACACCATCGACAGGCCCCATCCGAGCAGGAACAACGCCTGCAGGACGCTGCCGTAGAAGCCGATGTTGCCCGGCGTCGCCTCGATGCCGGACCGCGGCAGCAGCTCGGTCAGCGCAGGGACCAGCACCAGCGCATAGATGAAGGCATCCATGCCGTCGAGCGTCCACCCGCCCCATGCGGCCCAGAATCCCCTGATCTGATTCGGGTTCAGCTTGGTCTTCGTTCGAGGAACGGCCACACCAGTGACTGCCATGCAATGGTCTCCGGATTACGACAACGCGGATGAAAGGGTCTGAGGGAGTGAGCGCGCCATTCTAACTCAACGACCAGAGTTACCTCGTGCCGCCAGCAGGCGCGGCCGGCTTGGTCAGCAGCATCGCGGGATTGGCGCCCGCGCGCGGCTTGAACTTCTGCGCGCCGCCGTTGTCCACCTCGGCGACGTAGAAGTTGCCTTCGCTGTCGACGTGCATCCCGTGCGTGCCCCAGAAGCCGCCGGGGAAGTTGCCCCACGCGCCCCAGGAGTAGAGGAAGTGGCCGTTCAGGTCGTACTTGAGCATCTTGGACGAATTGCGATCGAACGCCCACAACATGCTCGAGCCGTCCATGTATACGAGGTGGATGTCGGCTGGCGCCGCGCCGATGCTCCACTCATCCAGGTACTTGCCGTCCTTGTCGAACACCTGGAAGCGGCGGTTGCCGCGGTCGTTGACAAACACGCGCCCCGTCCGCTGATCCACGGCGACGCCATGAACGTTGTTCATGTACCCGGGACGCGTCTCCTTGCCGGCTTCGCCCTTCTGGCCCCAGGTCATCAGGTACTTGCCGTCCTTGTCGAACTTGACGATGCGGGTGTTGACGTAGCCGTCGGCGACGTAGAAGTCGCCGTTTGGCCCCCACGCCATGAAGGTCGGACGGTAGAAGTGCGTGGCGTCGTTGCCGGGCACGTTGACCGTGCCGAGCGTCTGCTTCAGCGTCTTGCCGTCGTTGGAGAAACGGAAGATCGCGTGGCGGTAGTCGTCCACGATCCAGACGTCCTTCTGCGCGTCGTACGGGCTCTGGAACACGGAATGCGGACGGCGGAACATCTTGTCGTAGCGCGTCCAGTCCTCGATGTGGTTGCCCTGGGCGTCGATCACGTTGATGATCCGGCTCCAGTTGTAGTCGACGCCGGGCTGACCGACGTCGAGGTCGTCGCCGGGCTCCGTCGTGCCGGTTTTGAAGAGCGCACCGGGAGGGCTGGCGGAAGTGGCGTCGCGCCACGGCAGCCGCCCGATCGGGAACTCCACGCTCGGCGCGATCTTCACGTTCTTCGGCCGCTCAATTTCCGGCAGCATGCCGCGCTGGAGGACGAACACGCGGTTGGGCGACTCCGCGAACACCCCCTGCCCCGCTCCCCACGTCCATTTACCGACGCCAGGAACGCTCGACAGCGGTTTCGGCCAGTCCATCACCCGGTCGTAGCCGCCGAAGATGTCCTGCCCGCCCTTCTGCGCCGGGATGGCCGCAAAACTCTGCGCCTGCGGATTGGCCTGCCCCTCCACGGTCATCAGCCTGCTGTTGACGATGATGCCCACCGTCACGGCGACGGCGGCGGTCACGACGATTGACGCACGCTTACGCATATACATCTCCCTTACCTAATTGGTTCCCACCGCCGCCGCATTCTTCTTGAGCCAATCCACCGTGAACTTGATGATCTCGTCGCTGTTCTTCTCGAGCATCATCATGTGGCTGTTGCCCCTGATGCCGACGTCTTCCAGCCGATAGAAGTCGACCTTGACGCCCGCCTGCTTGAGAAACTTCGGGATGCAGGGGTCGTAGACGCGGTGATAGGTCGCGCTCGCGGAGTACATCAGGACGCGGACGTTCTGCCACTTCGCGAGCTTGCGCGCGGGCTCCTCCTGCATGTAGCAGAGCACCTCGTCGGGGCGCTCCTGCCTGGTTTCCAGCACCGCCTTGAGATCGGCCGGCGTCGCCGCGGGCGGGTCGTACTCGAACTTATTGTTGGTGAGCCCCCACGAAGTCGGATTCCGCGGACCGGTCGTCACCTTCGCGGTGTCGACGTTGGCGAACTGCGGCCCACCCGGCTCAATCGCGACCATCGCCGGGATGTACTGCGGACGCGCCTCGAATACGTCGAACCCGAGCCCGCCGCCCTGCGAATGGGTGAAGAGGATGATCGGCTGCTTGAGCGTGTCGATGAGGGCGATGCTGGCGTCGCGGGCGAGGTTGATGCTCTGGCCGGCGAACTGCACCTGGGTCTTGACGAAGGCGTCCATGATCGGGTCGCCCATCTTGCCGGTGCCGGGCCACTGGGTGTGCATCTTGGCCAGCGGGAAATCGCCGCGTTCACGGCCGTTGGTCCAGATCCGCTCCAACTCGAGGCCGGTGCGAATGCCGAGCGCGCCGTCGATCGGCGTCTTCCCGTCAGGGCCAGGCAGCGGGACGTATGCCGAACGTCCGCGCGCGGGGTAGTCGACCATGTAGACGACGTAGCCCTGGTCCATCATGTGGTACGCCCATCCGGCGCGGCCGTCGGGCGTCTGCTGCCAGTCGACGCCGGTCTGACCGTTGCCGTGGAAGAACACCACCGGGTTGGGCTGGCGGATCTGCCTGGGCACCCAGACGTCCATGTACATGGCGCCGCGCATGACTTCCTTGCCCTTCTCACCCCAGTACTGCCCGCCGGCGAAATAGAAGCCCTTGCGCGCGATGTTCTCGGTGGAGAAGGTCGGGATCGACTTGGGCGGCATCGCCTTGGAGTTGTTTTCGCCGGCGCGGGGGCGGGCGTTCTTCGCGAGCCACTGCCCCATGTACTTCGCGATGTCGGCGCTGTTCTTCTCGAGCATCATCATGTGCCCGTTGCCGGGCATGCCGGCATTCTCCATCTCGACGTACTCGGTCTTCACGCCCGCCTGGTTGAGCCACTTCGCGAGGCAGTGGTCGTAGATGCGGTGGTAGCCGCCTTCGCCGTTCAGGAAGAGCACCGGGATGTTCTGGAGGTTCTTGAGCGTGCGTGCCGGCTCGGTCTGCAGGTAGCAGGCGACTTTGCCAGGCTCGGGCTTGTTGTCGAGGGCCGTCTTCAGATCGGCGGCGGTGGCCGCCGCAGGTTCGTAGGCTATCGGGCTGTTGGCGACGCCCCAGCTCAACCCGCCACCCTCGGTGTAGGCGACCTTCGCGTTGTCGACACCCTTGATCGGCGGCGCCGCCGGCTCCACGGTCACGATCGCTCTCACCTGATTCGGCCGGGCGTCGGCCACGAGCCACCCGAAGGCGCCGCCCTGCGAATGCGTCAGCAGGATCACCGGCGAACCGATCATGTCGAGCAGCGCGACGTTGGCATCGCGCGTCAGTGTTTCCTGCCGCGGGCCGGCGAGAAACTGCACCTGCGTCTTGTTGAAGAAGTCGAACACCGGATCGCCAATACGGCCCGTGCCAGGCCACTGCGTGTGCTTCTTCGCGTTCGGGAAATCGCCGCGTGCCGCCGAGGCCGTGAAGATCTCTTCGAGGTTGGGCGCCGTGCGGATGTTGAGGTTCAGGCGATCGGCGGTGCCGTCCACGCCGGGCACGTACTGCGATCGGCCGCGGGCCGGGAAATCCTGCAGGTAGACGACATAGCCCATGTCGAGGAAGTTGTAGGCCCACCCGGGACGGCCGTCCGGGGTCATCAGCCAGTCCACACCGGTCTGTCCCGCGCCGTGCAGGAACACCACGGGGTACGGCGACCTGATCTGCTTCGGCACCATCACTTCGACGTACATGGCGCCGCCCATCGTGGATTCTTTGTCGGGGCCGAGCTCCCCGACATACTTGCCGCCGGCATAGACGAACCCGTGTCGGGCGACGTTGTCGAGCGAGATGGTCTTGATCGTGGACGGCGGCGCAGCCTTCGCGGCGGCGCTTTGAGCGCTCGAGTGGCGCCCGGCGATCAAGACGATCAGCGCCGACAGAAGAACGATATAAGGCCGTTTCATGCTTATCCTTTCTGAGAACACAGGTGGGGCTGCGAGGTTTTTAGGCCTGATCAGGGGGCAAAGTCAAGCTGATCCCACTGCCTTCCTGATTGCCCTTGCGCGGTATCCGTTATAGAGTTCCGCGAAATCGGAACCCATTCCATCCGTTTTCACCTCGGAGGCACCGAATGCGGCGTCGCGATCTCGTCAGGACGGCGGTTGGTGCAGCCGCCGGAGCGCTGCTGCTCGGCCGTAATGCCCTGCGCGCCCAGGCCCCGCCCGCGCGCCGGCAGGTGACCATCGGCGGCACGCGCGTGAAGGTGGTGGACGTGCACCATCACTGGGACATGCCGATCCCCCTCGAGGTCGTCAAAGGTACGCCGTTCGAGGAGCGCGCCAAGGGGCCCGGGCTCGAAGAGCGCGTGGCAATCCTGGACAAGATGGGGATCGATGTCGCGCTGGTGAGCGTCAACGATTTCTGGTGGTGGGAAGCGAAGGACCAGGGATTGGCGAAGGCGATCTGCACCGTGCACAACGAGACGCTCGCCACGTGGCACCAGAGGCATCCCGACCGGCTGATCGGCATGGCGTCGGTTCCACTCCAGTTTCCAGAGATCGCCGCCGACATGCTGCAGGACGCGGTCACTCGTCTTGGGGCACGCTGCGTCACCGTCGGCGGTCACGTCAACGGCGAGAGTCTCACGGAGCCGAAATACGACGTGTTCTGGGCGAAGGCCGTCGAGATGGGCCAGCTGGTCTTCATGCATCCCAATGGTTCCGCCAACATCATCAAGGAGGGCGGACTCTCCGGGCGGGGCGGGCTCGGCAACATCGTCGGCAATCCGCTCGAAACGACGGTGTTTCTGTCGCGGCTGATCTTTGACGGCACGTTCGACAAGTTTCCGGCGCTGAAGGTGGGCGGGGCGCACGCCGGCGGGTACCTGCCGTCCTATCTGGGCCGCACAGAGGTCGCGTGCCAGCGGCCAGGCATGAACTGCATCATCAAGAAGAAGCCGAGCGAGTACATGCGGACCAACGTCCTGGCCGACACGATGGTGTTCTCTGAAGAAGGAGTGCGCCACCTGGTCGCGGAGATGGGCGTCGGGCAGGTCGTCTTCGGCACCGACATCCCCTTCAACTGGCCGGTGAGCGTGGACCTGATCGTCGACTCGAAATCCTTGAGCAACGCCGACAAGGAAGCGATCCTTGGCGGCAACCTGATTCGCCTTCTGAAACTTTCCGCATAAGAGGAACCCCTCATGCCGAATCGCAGGCATTTCTTCAAGACGGCCGCGGGCACCGCCGCGGCATCACTCGTCCTCGGACGCGAGTTCCTGGGCGCGCAGGCGCCGCCGGCGCGGCGCCAGGTGACCATCGGCGGCAAGCGCGTCCGCGTCATCGATATTCATTCGCACTGCGTCATCCCGGCGGCCTCCGAGGTCGTCAAGGGCACGCCGTTCGCACAGAACGGGCCTGGGCCAGGCGGCGTGATCGGCCCGGAGCGGCTGGCGCTCATGGACAAGACGGGCGTCGACGTCCAGGCGCTGAGCGTCAACGGCTACTGGTGGTTCACGGTGGCCGACCGCGAGCTGGCGCGCCGGGTCGTGCAGGTGCAGAACGAAGGCATGGCCAAGATCGTGGCGTCCAATCCGACGCGGTTCGTCGCGATGGCGTCGGTCGCCCTCCAGTACCCAGACCTCGCGGCGCAGCAACTCGAAGAGGCTCAGAAGCTCGGCCTTCGCGGCGTCTCGATCGGCGGCCACTGCAACGGCGAGGACCTGTCGAATCCGAAGTACGACCCGTTCTGGGCGAAGGCCGCCGAGCTCGGCGCACTCGTTTTCATGCATCCCGGCGGGTCGGAGAACATCATCAAGGAGGGCGCCTTCCGCGGACGCGGCGAGCTCAGCAACATCATGGGCAACCCGCTCGAAACCACCTACTTCCTGTCGCGGATGATCTTCGACGGCACGTTCGACAAGTTCCCCACCTTGAAAGTCGCGGGCGCGCACGCCGGCGGGTACCTGCCGTCGTACTTCGGGCGCACCGAGGTGGCGTGCGACGTGCGCGCCAACGCGAACTGCGCCAACAAGCGGCGCCCGAAAGAGATCCTTCGTTCGCAGATCATCGCCGACACCATGGTCTTTTCAGACGAAGGACTCAGGCACCTCGTCAACGAGATGGGGGTCAGCCAGGTCGTCTACGGCACCGACGTGCCGTTCAACTGGCCGGTCACCGTCGATCTGGTGCTCAACGCCACATGGCTGAGCAACGCCGACAAGGAAGCGATCCTCGGCGGCAACCTGGCGAGGCTGCTTCAGATAACGTCTTAGGTCCGCCTAAAGGCGGACACTACGCAATAGCGGACACTACGCAATAGCGGAGACTACGCAATAGCGGAGACTACGTAATAGCGGAGACTACGTAATAGCGGAGACTACGTCATAGCGGAGACTACGTCATAGCGGACGTGGAGTCATACATGCCAAATCGCAGAGACTTCGTCAGAACCGTAGCCGGCGCGACCGCGGGCGCGCTGGTGGGATCCGCTGCACTCGCCGGCGCGCAGGGCCGCGGTGGACGCGGCGGCCCGGCCGCGCCGGCCGGCCCGGTCGTCAGGCGCCAGATATCGATCAACGGCAAGCGCATCAGGGTTGTCGACATCCACTCGCACGCGACGGTGCCCGAGGTCGTCCCAGTGGTGGCCGGCACGCCGTACGCCGACGAGGCTGGTGGCCGGAGCCTGGATCAGGAACGCGTCGACGCACTCGACCGCCAGGGCATCGACATCCAGGCCCTGAGCATCAACGGCTTCTGGTGGTACGAGGTCAAGGACCGCGACCTCGCGGCGCGCATCGTCAAGGCGCAGAACGAAGGGCTCGCGAAGTTCGTCTCGACCCGTCCGGATCGATTCGTCGGGATGGCGTCGAGCTCGCTCCAGTTTCCCGACCTCGCCGCGCAGCAGCTTGACGACGGCGTGAAGCGGCTGGGGCTGCGTGCCGCCGCCATCGGCGGGCATGTGAACGGCGAGGATCTCTCGAATCCGAAGTACGACCCCTTCTGGGCGAAGGCCGCGGAGCTCGGCGTCGTGGTGTTCATGCATCCGGGCGGCGCCGAGAACATCATCAAGGGTGACGCGCTCGACGGACGCGGCGACCTCGGCAACATCATCGGCAACCCGCTCGAAACGACCTACTTCCTGTCGAGGCTGATCTATGACGGAACGCTCGACAAGTTCCCGGGCCTGAAGGTCGCGGGCGCGCATGCGGGCGGCTACCTGCCGTCATACTTGGGACGTTCCGAAGTGGCCTGCGACATACGCCCGAACGCGATGTGCGCCAACAAGAAGAAGCCGAGCGAGTACCTGAAGACTCAGATCCTCGTCGACACGATGATTCTGTCAGATGAAGGGCTGCGCCACCTGGTGGCGGTGATGGGCCCGAGCCAGATCGTCTACGGGACCGACAACCCGCTGAACTGGCCGGTCACCGTCGATCTGGTGCTGAACGCGAAGTTCTTGAGCGACGCCGAGAAGGAAATGATTCTAGGAGGCAATCTTCTGAGGCTGCTGAAGATTGGTGGCTAGGTAGCTGGGTAGCTAAGCAAACCCAGCTACTCCCCAGCAACCTAGCTACCCAGCTACCTACGGATTCAGCGAGGCCAGGTACGCGGTCACGTTGACCACGTCCTGGTCGGTCATCTGCGCGACCGCTTTCTTCATCAACTGCGCATCGACGCCGTTGCGGGACCCGTCCTTGAACAGGAACAACTGGCGCGCGAGATAGACCGGGTGGACGCCGGCGAGGCGCGGCACGTTGCCCAGTCCGATCAGGTTGTCGCCGTGGCACGTCGCGCAGGCAACCGACTTGCCCCCGCCCCCTGACTCCACGTACGCCTTCCCCTTCGCGACGCTCCCCTGCGGCGCGTAGGCGATGAAGACGTTGCCGTTCGGGTCGCGATGACGGACGCGATCAACGTCCTCGGGTACCGTGATGATGCGCTGCCCGATCGGCTCGGTCTGGCCTGGCGCCTTCGGGTCGAGGTAGCGCATGCGCCCGCCGCCGACGAACGACTTGGGCACCATCGCGACTTCCTTGACGATGGTCGTGCGGATCGGCTTCATCTGCGCGTAGTACTCCGCGATGTCGCGGATCTCCTGGTCGGACATCTCCTTCGCGATGCCGTTCATGCGCGCCGCGTCCTTGCGCGCGCCCGACTTGAAGTCGTTCATCTGCTGCACGAAATAGCCGGTGGTGTAGCCGGCGACGTCCGCTGATTCCGGGTGGCCGGAGCCGTTGAAGAGGTGGCACGATCCGCACGCCAGCACGCCGCCGCGGCCCTTCGAGACGAGCGCCGGCGCAACCGGGTGCGACTCGGGAAACCAGTCGGGCGGATTCATCAGGTCGTCGATCTGCTGAGGCGTGTACGTCTTGGTGCTGCCCGCGACGCGCTTCTCACCTTGTTCGGGTGGCAACAGCGCGGTGATGACGGGAAACGCCCACTCTCTCGGTCCGGGCTGGAACGCCTGCCCAGGTATCGGCGCGGCGGCTGGCGCCTGCTGCGCGCGTACCGAGATGACGACCAGCAGCAGAAGCACGGACACGGTGGCGACTCTCTTCATATAAGGCTCCTCACCTTATGGGCGAAACGAAACCGTATTAGACATGCAGGGCCGGGCCGGAAGCAACTCCAGACCATGCCCAACCTGCCATCTTGCCTATGGCTTACGGAGATCTGTGACAAAATTGACATAGGCAGCCAAACAGTGAGAAGTTATCGAACTCCGACCTTTCTTTGCTCG
This sequence comes from Acidobacteriota bacterium, assembly GCA_947465645.1. The sequence goes on from CANIBQ010000057.1 coordinate 22,995, forward strand.
GACTTAGGAGTGGTCTTACCATGAAAAAAAGCTTTCGATGTGCCCTCGGTGTCGCCGTTGGCTCCCTCATCATCTCTGGCGCCGCGTGGGCGCATCATGGTGATGCCGACCGTTACACCGACGACGTTCAGACCGTCACGGGCACGGTTGTACAGGTGCAGTTCGTGAACCCGCACGCGCTCATCGTGTTCGACGTCTCCGAGGGCGGTAAGACCCAGCGGTGGCAGGCGGAGCTTGGCGGACCGCAGCAACTTGCGCGGCAGTTCGGCTGGACCACCCGGACGTTGAAGCCCGGGGACAAGATCTCGCTGACCGGCCGCCGCGCGAAGAGCGGCGCGCCCTACATGAACCTGACCGAGCGCGCCAACATCGTGCTGGCAGACTCGGGCAAGGAACTCTACAGAACCCAGAACTACGGGCAGCCCGCGGAAGGCGGTGGACGTGGGACGTCTTCCCCGCCCGAGAGTGGGGCGCCGGCACCGGCAGGTCGCGGCGGGGCGTAATACCGGGTTCGGGTTCCACGTTCCGGGTTCACGGTTCCAGGTTCGGTTCATATTCCACGTTCGTCATGGGAGGCGGGATGCGTTCGGTTGCTGTCGCGGTGTCCGTGGTTGTGTTTGGCGCCATCGTGGCGCAGCCGCAAGCTCAATCCGGGGGCGAGGTCAGGCAGGTCGCGTACCTCAAAGCGTCCAACGCCGAAGCGGGCGACCAGTTCGGAAGCGGCGGAACGCTGCTCGGCGATTCGGTCGCGATCAGCGGTGACGGCAACACGATCGCCATCGGCGCTCCCAAGGAAAGCAGCGGCGCCCGAGGCGTCAACGGCAACCAGAACGACAATTCGATCTACGCGTCGGGAGCCGTCTACGTGTTTACACGAGGCGGCGCCGCCGGCTGGACACAGCAGGCGTACCTCAAACCATCCAATCCCGCCGAGGCGGCGGAGTTCGGCCACATCGTCGCCCTGAGCGCCGATGGCAGCACCATGGCGGTATCGGCCTACTTCGAGCCGAGCGCCGCCAAGGGCGTCAACGGCAATCAGGCCGACAAGTCCATTCCGCAGGCCGGCGCGGTCTACGTCTTCACCCGCAACGGCAATCGATGGGCGCAGCAGGCGTACATCAAAGCATCCAACACGGGCGAAGCCGGCGTCGGCGACAACTTCGGCGACGGCGATCAGTTCGGCTTCGCGCTCGCGATCAGCGACGACGGCAACACCGTCGCGGTCGGCGCCAACGCCGAAGACAGCAACGCCACCGGCATCAACGGCAACCAGGCTGACAACTCGATGATTTCGGCCGGCGCCGTCTACGTCTTCGCGCGGACGGGAACGGCGTGGACGCAGCAGGCATACGTCAAGCCGACCAACACCTTCGGCAACACGCAGTTCGGCTATTCGATTGCCCTCACCGCGAATGGCAACACCATGGCGGTGAGCAGCTTCGACGAAGGCGGCATCTCGCGGCTGGTCAATGGGCCCATGACGCGCGGCCGGAACGGCTCCGGCGCCGTGTACGTGTTCGGGCGAAATGCGGGCAAGTGGACGCAGGACGCGTATCTGAAGGCTGAGAACGCAGAAGGCAACGATTCAATGGGCGTGCAGGTGGCCATCAGCGACGACGGCAACACGATTGCCGCGGGCGCCCTCGACGAGGATTGCACGGCGACGGGCGTCAACCCGAGCGGCTGCGGCGACGACGCCCTGAGTGACATATCGACGGGCGCCGCGTACGTCTTCGTGCGCACAGACGGCGAATGGAAGCAGCAGAGTTTCTTCAAGGCGTCGAACACGGGCAAGAACGACTGGTTCGGCTCGCGCCTGACGCTGAGCGGCGACGGCAACACCCTCGCGGTGACCTCGCAGCTCGAAGACAGCAACGCCAAGGGGATCAACGGCAACCAGAACGACGACTCCGCCACAGAGGCCGGTTCGCTGTACGTCTTCACGCGATCCGGTGACGCCTGGCGGCAGATTGCCTACGTGAAGGGCTCGAACAACGAGGCGTTCGACGAGTTCGGCAGCTCCGTCGCGCTCAGCCGCGACGGCCGGACGCTCGTCGCCGGCGCGCGCGGTGAAGACAGCGCCGCCAAGGGCGTCAGCGGCAATCAGGACGACAACTCTGCCGACGAGGCGGGCGCGGTGTACGTGTTCGCGATTACGCCGCCCGGCGCGACCAACTAATCCGAAAACTCTTTCGCCAGCGCCACCCAGTCGCCGTTCGGCGCCAGTTGCTGGTAGGCGCGCCAATGCGGCCGCGCGTCCTGCGACTGGCCGTTCTTCTCCATCGTCACCGCCAGGTAGAAATGCGCGTCCGCGTAAGCCGGATTCAGCTTCAGCGCATCGCGGTAACAGACCTGCGCCGACGGATAGCGGCCGAGGTCGTGGAAGATGTTGCCGAGATTGAAGTGCGCCTCGAACACGTCGGGCTCGAGCGCGATGGCGCGCTCGTAGAGCGCCTGCGCCTCCGCGATCTCATCGCGCGAGTAGTGGATGTTCGCCAGGTTGATCAGCGCCGGCACCAGGTAGGGATCCACTTCGAGCGCACGGCGATAGGCGGTCAAGGCTTCGTCGAAGTGCGCCGGGTCGCCGTTGTCGAGAATCGCCGCCGCGATGAAGAGATCTTCCGCATCGGACGCCTCGGGCTGCGCGACCGGATCCATGAGCGCGGCCATCGGCGGCGGCTCGCGGCGCTTGAGCTGCAGCACCTTCGCAGGCTGGGCCTCCAGGCGGAAATCAAAGGTCAGTTGACCTGAGCGCGATGAGACCAGACTGCGCAGCAGCGAACGAAACGGCACGCCGTCGGTGAGCGCCTCTTCCGCCTGGCGAATGACCGTGAGATCCGGGAACGAATAGTACGTCTCGCCATCCGCGCCTTCGGTCGGGCGAATCAACCCCCACTTCTGCATGTAGCGCAGGTGGTCTTCGCGGACGTGCTTGTAGCGGTCGAGCAATTGCCGTCGCGAAGTCGAGGCTGGACCGGTAGACACCACTTGCAGTCACTATAATCCAGTCATGTTGCTCGCCGGCGATGTTGGAGGCACCAAGACCCTCCTTGGTCTGTTCGAGTCTGCTGAACCACGGCCTCGGCTCGTCGTCCTCCACCGGTACACCACCAACGCGTTCAACAGCTTCACCGAGATCCTCGACGCGTTCGTGCGCGACGTGCACAAGCCGTTCACCGTGGACGCCGCCGCCGTGGGCGTGGCCGGTCCGGTCGTCGGTGAGGCGGCCAGCCTGACGCATATCGCCTGGGATATCAGCACCGCTGAGATTCGCGCGCGCTTCGGAACGGCGAGTACGCGCCTCCTGAACGATCTGGAGGCCATGGGACACAGCGTCAGCGTGCTCACGCCTGACGAACTCGATACTCTGCAGCGCGGCGAGCCGCGTCCGGACGGCAACGCCGTTGTCATCGCCGCCGGTACCGGGCTCGGCGAAGCCTGCCTGCAGCGCGTGAATGGGAAGTGGCGGCCTCTGTCGTCGGAAGGGGGCCACGCCGACTTTGCGGCACGGACCGATCGCGAAATCGAGCTGCTGACCATGGTGCGTCGCGAGCACGGGCGCGCCGCCGTGGAGGACGTCGTGAGCGGCCAGGGCCTGCTCAACCTGCACCGGTTGACTCATGACGGGCGGGAATGCGATTCGATTCGCGGGCTGGACGCAACCGCCGCACCGGCAGGCATCACCCAGGCCGGGCTGGGCGGACGCTGCCCCGGGTGCGTCGAGGCCTTGTCGATGTTCGTGAGCGCCTACGGCGCCGAAGCGGGAAACCTGGCGCTGCGCGGGGTGGCCACCGCGGGCGTATTCATCGGCGGCGGCATTGCGCCGAAGATCCTGCCGGCCCTGCGGGACGGCCGCTTCATCGACGCCTTCCGCGCGAAAGGCCCGATGACGGATCTGGTCGCACGGATGCCCGTGATGGTCATTCTGAACGCCGAAGCGGGCCTTCTTGGCGCGGCGGTATACGCGCAGGCGCTCGCCGAATCAGGGCCGCATTCGCGCTGACCAGGTGTGTAATAGGTGACAAGCCGCACCGTTGAAGCGTCGCCACAAACGTACGCCCGCATCGGCGGCCTACTCTATCTGTTCATCATCGTGGCCGCCGGCTTCGGCGAGATCTTCGTCCGTAACAGGCTCATCGTGTGGGGCGACGCCGCTGCCACGGCCAACAACATCCTTGGCTCCGAGACGCTCTTCCGCGTCGGCCTTGCGGGCGAGATGCTCACGTGCGTGTTCGATGTCGCGCTGGCGATGATCCTCTACGTGCTGCTCAGGCCGGTGAGCAGGAATCTCGCCTTGCTCGCGGCCTTCTTCAGGCTGACGTTCGTCGGAATCTATAGTGTCACCAAGCTCTTCGAGGTCGGAGCCCTTGTTGCGCTCGGAAGCGCCGACGCTCTGAAGACCCTGGGGCCTTCGCAACTGCACGACCTGGCGTACTTGTCGCTCAGAGTGCACGGCCTTGGGTACGGTGCCAGCCTGCTATTCTTCGGTTGTTGCTGCATCCTGTTCGGGCATCTGATTCACAGATCAGGGTACCTGCCCAGAGTCATGGGGATCCTGCTCGCGATCGCGGGCTACGGCTACGTCGCCTTCAGCCTTGCGCAAATGCTCTCACCCGCGTTCGCTGCGAGGGTATTGTTCCCTTCGGTTTTCCCGCTGGCCTTCGTCGCTGAATCGACACTCTGTCTATGGCTGCTGGTGAAGGGGGTGAACATCCAGAAGTGGAACGAGAGGACACAGGTGTGATCGGGAAAGGGCCCCTTGACGGAGCTCGTCTCGCGGATGCCGGTGAGGGTTACTCTGAACGCCGAGGCGGGACTTCTTGGCGCGGCGGTGTACGCGCAGGCACTCGCCGAGTCTGGGCTGCATTCGCGCTGACCAGGATGTAACCGCACCCTGTTTCTCCAAGTCATTGCCGCAGCTTTGCATCCTGTTCGCGGCGCGCGGTTTCTGCAACGCGACCTGGGTCACTGGTGCGCAGATTTCGTAAGCCATGGCGACAACGCAGGTTATCTTCACGCCTGCGCGCTGGTACGACTCTTTCAACCGTTGCCGGGCATGGATTCCCCGGTTTCGACGGCGCCCACGCCCAAGCTGATCGATCGTGTCCGGCAAGCTATTCGACTTCGACATTACAGTCGGCGGACAGAGGATAGTTACGCCAGTTGGGTTCGCCGGTTCATTCTCTTCCACCGGAAGCGGCACCCGGCGGACATGGGCGGAGCCGAGGTCACGGCATTTCTGACGTCGCTCGCGACCCGCGAACGCGTGAGCGCCTCCACCCAGAATCAGGCGCTCAGCGCCCTGCTGTTTCTCTATCGTGACGTGCTCGGCACGGATCTGGGTGTGATCCCCCCGGTGGTCCGGGCACGGACTCCGGAACGGCTTCCCGTTGTTCTGAGTCGCGACGAGGTCGGCGCGGTTCTTGGGCAGTTGGGCGGGGTGATGTGGATCGTTGCGGCCCTGCTGTACGGCTCCGGGCTGCGCCTCAGCGAATGTCTTGACATGCGAGTGAAGGACGTCGACTTCGACCGGAATCAAGTCGTGGTGCGGCGGGGCAAGGGCCAGAAGGATCGCGTGACCATGCTGCCGGCAAAGGTGAGGCCGGCGCTGGAGAAACATCTCGCGGTCGTACGGCGACAGCATGCGGCTGATCTGACGTCAGGCGTTGGCCGCGTCGTCTTGCCGTTCGCGCTCGATCGGAAGTATCCGAATGCGGGACTGGACTGGGCCTGGCAGTTCGTGTTTCCGGCGACGCGGGTCTGTCGCGACGCCCGTTGGGGCCCGCCGTCGAGATTTCATCTCCACGAGTCGGCGGTTCAACGAGCGGTGGCGGACGCCGTGCGGCGCGCGGGGATCGCGAAGCGGGCCAGCTGCCATACGTTTCGTCACTCGTTCGCGACCCACCTGCTCGAAGATGGGTACGACATCCGGACGGTGCAGGAGCTGTTGGGACACCGCGATGTCTCCACCACCATGGTGTACACGCATGTGCTGAACCGGGGCGGACTGGGCGTGCGCAGCCCCGCAGATCGCCTGTGAGTGTCGTAACCTGCGGGTCTCGCACGTATCCACGCTGCGGCCGTACGTGCGAAGGCGACGGCAACCTCAACGCCGTGCTGGTGATCGGAGTGCGGCTCCCGGCGCCGGTGCGTCCTGGTTCGCCGCAGCCCACGCACAGATCCTGTGGCGGAGGGCACGACACCCCGCGGTTACCTGCAAGCGGCGCACATGGCGACGGGCCAACTGCGTGGGCTTCCCGTCTGTTAAGATTCACGGCCATCTGGGGATGCCGACCGTCTGCGCGCGTGGTCCATCACATGGTTACGCGCGGGCGAGAGGTCGCGTCTGGACCGGTTTGGAGTCGAATAGTAGTTCGGCGAACAAGAACTACAGACCGATCAGTGACCAAGCATCAACGGAGCAAGCCATCGCAGCCGCGCGGTTCTTGTCTATGGGTGTAGGATCCAGCCATGAGAGTTGCGACCGGTAGAATCGTCGAGGGCAAGGTTGTCGTCGAGGGCGAACCATGGGCAGAGGGCTCGGTCGTCACGGTCATGGCTCGGGACGACGAGCAGACCTTTGAGGTGTCGGCCGACGAGGAACAGGCACTTCTTGAAGCCATCGCCCAGGCCGATCGCGGGCAAGTGGTGTCTTGGGAGGTCTTGCGCGAGCGGTTGCGCCACTCCGCGTGACCCGCGCTCTGCAGCTCGACATCACGGGCCAGGCCGAGCAGCACATCCTCGCAGCGACAGCGTGGTGGTCGCAGCATCGTCCCGCCGCACCGGGTGCCGTTCTTGAGGATTTAGATCACACGCTCGAGCTGCTGCGGGTGCAGCCGGAACTGGGCACCAAGACACATAAGGCTAGGCTGGCTGGAGTGCGGCGCGTCACGCTGCCTCGCATTCGCTACGTCCTCTACTACCGGGTAGTCGGCGACGTCCTTCAAGTATTGGCTCTCTGGCACGCGAGCCGTGGCGCAGGACCGACGTTCTAAACGAGACGGCCGCCGAACAGGCCGCTGCAGCCGTCGAGCGGGCCGCCAAGTGACCGCTCGCGGCTGAGCGGCGAGCGTTAGCCAGATCTGAGGGAGCGGAAAGGTCCGTTCGACGATGCTAGACTCTGGATATGTCGACCGACGAACTGCTTGCCGAGGCGCTTCGCCTCTCTCGTGGCCAGCGAGCGCGAGTTGCGGCCGAACTCCTCTCAAGTCTGGAAGAGGCCGACGACGCCGTGGCGACCGCCTGGGCGGAAGAGCTACTTCGGCGCTCGCGGGACGTCGCGGAGGGCCGTGTGCAGGCAGTGCCGTGGGAAGCCGCACGTACGGAGATTCTGACGGAACTCAGCCAGCGCCGTGCGAGCCGAGCTTCATCCTGAGGCGCGTGCCGAGCTTCGATCAGCGGCGCTGTGGTACGAAGAGCGTCGGGCGGAATTCGGCGACCGGCTGATTGCGCGGTTCGACGAAGCGCTGGAGCGCGTCGTAAGCTCACCTCGGCTCTATCCTTTGTGGCCCGGCACTGAGCACGCACCAATTCCGATCCGACGGGCGGCGATCGAGCAGTTTCCGTACTTCATCGCATTCGAGGTGCATTCCGAGCGCATGTTGGTGTTGGCGGTGGCGCATGGGAAGCGTCAACCGCTCTACTGGCTCGCCAGAGCGACGGGCACGCCCGGCTAACACGGCATGCAGCCGGCGACGCTGATGTGATCATATGCGTCGCGGCTGATGCCGATGGCGTTGGGCCGACAACCGAGATGAGGCGCGCCGAGCGCGGCATTTCTGCCAAGTCGGAGTATTCTGACTTGGTGTTTCCGAGGTGCTGCTGATGCCGAAACCTGTTGAAGTCAAGGCGCTCGCCAACTTCCGGATCTGGCTCCGCTACGACGATGGGACGCAAGGCGAAGTCGATCTGTCGCACCTCGCCGATCGAGGGGTCTTCAAAGCGTGGCACGACCCCGTGGTTTTCAACGCCGTGCGAGTGGCACCGCACGGTGCTGTCGAGTGGGGCTCCGACCTTGATCTGTGCCCCGACTCCTTATACATGCAACTCACGGGCGAGTCGCCGGAAGAATACTTCCGCCGGTTTAAGACCGCTCACGCCAATGCCTGAGATCTGCCGCTTCTACGGCATTGTCATCAAGATGTACTTTGCAGATCACGCTCCGCCGCATTTCCACGCCGAGTACGCAGAATACGAGGCTCGAGTCGCGATCAATAACTTGGCGGTGTTGACCGGCGAGTTGCCTCCGCGAGCCATGGGTTTGGTCGCGGAGTGGGCGACGCTGCACCAGCGAGAGCTCCAAGTACTGTGGGAGCGCGCTACGAACCTGGAAGCGCTCAATCGCATTGAGCCCTTGCCGTAGGCCAGGGCGGCACAACCCGCAAATGGAGCCGACGCAAACGACGCGGCTCATTTGCGCGTTAGACACCTTCGATCCCCACGGCATTCGTACGAGGACTAGAATTTGGCCGTGCGGGTTCCCAACGCCGGACGCGCGGTCATCGAACCTGCCAAGGTTCGAGACTATCTGCTGTCCTCAACCCATCCG
>CANIBQ010000058.1 GCA_947465645.1 Acidobacteriota bacterium
AAATTCGGTGTTCACGAGTCACACGAGGTGAAAGGCCAGCGGTCCTTCGACCGACTCGGTGTGGAGAAGCCGTGGCCACTTCTTGACGGGCTGGCGGATGGCGCGCGGCACGGTGCGCGACCGCCGGGGGGCGGTGAGGCACCGGCTCATGAGGGTTCGGCCTCGTCGCACGATTTGCTCGCGCTGGCGATCGGTCATCAGGTCGTCGAAGGGACCGAGCAGCAACCACATCCCTCGGACGATGTTGAGGACGTGAGCAAAGCGTACGCGCAACACCGGCACGCCGCCGGGCGCGGCCCGCATCCGTTCGGTCGCCAGCAGGGCACTGGCCAAGACCAGTGCTGCAATTTCTTGTGCCGCCGTCTCCACCGTGTGGCTCTGCAAGACGTCCGTCTTGCGCAGCGCCCGTTTCAATTCTCGGAAGTACAGCTCGTGCTCCCATCGCTGGGCGTACAGCTGCGCCAGCTCCACGGCCGGCGCGGCGGCGGGATCCATCAGCGTGGTCCACAAGCGCAACTCGTGCGAGCGATGGCCCGTGCGTCCCACGCGCACGCGAATCTCCCGCATCTCGAGCCACGCCGCGATGCGGGTAGGATTCCGCGGCGCTCGCACGCCCACGCGGATGACCCGACTGCCATCCGCGAGCCGCGTGACGACGTGCGGCTTGATCGAGGCGCGGGCGCGGAGCAGGACGTGACTGCCGACCCGCGCGCACGCCGCCGCCGCGTGCACCGCGAACGCCGCGCAGCCATACAAGCGATCGCCCAACACCAAGGCGCCCTTTGGCAGCTGCGCCAACAAACCGAGGGCCAGTGCCCACTCGGACTGCCCACGGCGGCCGATCCCCGCCGCCAGGGGATTGTGCAGCCCAATCTCCAGGAGCACCGCCGTCGTGATCTTGGCGAACGCGGCGCGCCCGCGCCGCGTCTGGGCTTTCTCGACCGTCGCCGTGATGTGCGGCGTATTGGTCAGGCTGAATTGCGTCCCATCGAGCGCGACCAGCCGCCACCCGCGCCAGAAGGCCTCGCGCTGGCGGCGGGTCGCCCGCGGCCGCAACGCCCGCCGCAGCAGATCCGCAAAGATCTCCCACGGCAAGCGAGTGCGCCGATCCGACCACGAACTGTCGGCCAGCGACGCCCCGACCAACTCGAACAAGTGGTCGGACAAGGTGCCGGCGCTCTGCATGACGTGAAAGGTAAGAGCCGGCAACAGATCGGTCAAGGGCACGCGCGGCTTGCGGCCTCGCCGGCGCGCCACGGCCGGCAACTTGGCCGTGCCGATCAAACGCGCCCACGCGTGGAGGAATCCGGTCGAGGACGGAGTGCTCATCCCCAGCGTAAGTACCGATTCCTGGGGACAAGTACAAGGGAAATCTCACGTCAGCGAATTTCCTAACGGCATTAGGCTTTAGCCGGACCGCGATTAACAGGCCGAGATCGGAGGTCCGCCTGAAGGCGGACACTACGCACGTCTGGAAAACGCTTAGAGCCTAGAGCCCGTACAGTTCAACGCTTCCCGCAGCTCTCGATCTCGTCGAAGAGGCGCGGCGAGAGGTTGATCTCCTGCGCCTTGAGCCGGTGGATCTGGTTCTTCTCCACGGTGATGGCGACTCGATATCCCTGCTGCGTGAGGCTGGCGGCCTGGCGCTGCATCTCCGACATCCAGCCGCTGTCCTGATCGCCCACGTGCATGTAGAGACACAGAGGCTTGAGCGCTGCCGCCTGCGCCATCTCGGGTCCGTTGAGCAGGCCCGGGTAGCCGGTCACGGTGGAGAAGTAGCTCGGATGCTTCGCCGCCACGTGAAACGCGCTGAGGCCGCCGTTTGAGTGGCCGGCGACGTGGAACGTGCCGCCAGCGGGTTTGTAGTCGCGCACGATCATGTCGAGGAACTCAGGGAAGATGCGGTCGGCACCCTCGAAGAACAGTCGGCCGTCGGGCGTGCCCGGGCTGATGACGACGTAGCCGCGCTTCTCGGCCTGTTCGCGCCAGTCGGTCGTGAGGGTGCCCTCGGCCATGCGAAGCGTCTGAGGGCCACCGGTGAAGACCAGCACCACCGGGTACGCGCGCCCGGCGGTGTAACCGGGAGGCAGCACCACCTTGTAGGTCACCTGCAGGCCGCCGAAGCGGCCGCTCTTCTCGATCATCTCGGCGGCGGCCGTGTGTGGAAGCACGCACGCGAGCACGGCGGCCGCGAGCCAGCGAAGTGATCTGTGCATGGCCCTCATCTTATGCCAGCCGATTGCGCTATCAGCCCAAGCGGGACAGACTAATGGTTCTCGAGAACCACAAACCAGGAGCGGAGAAAAGATGGAAACGGAAGCCAAGTGCCCGGTGACGGGCGGCGCTCGCAGACCCACGGTGGCTGGAGCCCCGAGAAACGCAGGCTGGTGGCCGAACCAGTTGAACCTGAAGATGCTTCACCAGCACTCACCGCTGTCCGATCCCATGGGCGAGGCGTTCGACTACGCGAAGGAGTTCAAGAGCCTTGACCTCGACGCCGTGATCAAGGACCTCCGTGCCCTGATGACAGACTCGCAGGATTGGTGGCCGGCCGACTTCGGGCACTACGGGCCGTTCTTCATTCGCATGGCGTGGCACAGCGCAGGCACGTACCGCGTCGGCGACGGTCGCGGCGGCGCCGGCGCCGGCCAGCAGCGTTTCGCGCCGCTCAACAGCTGGCCGGACAACGTGAACCTCGACAAGGCGCGGCGTCTGCTGTGGCCGATCAAGCAGAAGTACGGCCGGAAGATCTCCTGGGCCGACCTGATGATTCTCACGGGCAACGTCGCCCTCGAGTCGATGGGCTTCAAGACGTTCGGCTTCGGCGGCGGGCGCGCGGACGTCTGGGAGCCGGAAGAGGACATCTACTGGGGCCCCGAAGGCAAGTGGCTGGCCGACGAGCGCTACAGCGGCGACCGCGATCTCGAGAAGCCTCTCGCCGCGGTGCAGATGGGTCTGATCTACGTGAATCCGGAGGGCCCGAACGGCAACCCGGATCCGGTCGCGGCGGCGAGGGATATCCGCGAAACGTTCAGCCGCATGGCGATGAACGACGAAGAAACGGTCGCGCTGATTGCCGGCGGTCACACCTTCGGCAAGACCCACGGCGCCGGCGACGCCTCGCTGGTCGGCCCGGAGCCGGAAGCCTGCGGTCTCGAGGCGCAGGGCCTTGGATGGGCGAGCACATTTGGCACGGGCAAGGCGGGTGACGCGATCGGCAGCGGCCTGGAAGTCACCTGGACCACGACCCCGACCAGGTGGAGCAACAACTTCTTCGACAACCTGTTCAACTTCGAATGGGAGCTGACCAAGAGCCCGGCCGGCGCGCATCAGTGGACGCCGAAGAATGGCGCGGGCGCCGGCACGGTGCCGCATGCGCACGACCCCTCGAAGCGAATCGCGCCGTCGATGCTGACGACCGATCTCTCCCTGCGGTTCGACCCGGCGTACGAAAAGATTTCAAGGCGCTTCCACCAGAATCCGGATCAGTTCGCGGACGCGTTTGCCCGGGCGTGGTTCAAGCTGACGCACCGCGACATGGGCCCGATCGTGCGGTATCTCGGCCCGCTGGTTCCCAAAGAGGAGCTGGTGTGGCAAGACCCTGTGCCTGCCGTCGACCATGAATTGATCGGCGACAAGGACATCGCCGCGCTGAAAGCCACGATCCTCGCCTCCGGTCTGTCGATCTCCCAGTTGGTCACGACCGCCTGGGCGTCGGCGGCCACGTTCCGCGGCAGCGACAAGCGCGGCGGCGCCAACGGCGCGCGCATCCGTCTCTCGCCGCAGAAAGACTGGGACATCAACCAGCCTGCCGAACTCGCGAAGATCCAGGCGACGCTGGAAGCGATTCAGAAGAAGTTCAACGCAGAGTCGCGCAAGAAGAAGGTCTCACTGGCCGATCTCATCGTGCTCGGCGGCTGCGCGGCCGTCGAGGCCGCGGCGAAGAAGGCCGGCCACGACGTGAAGGTGCCCTTCACGCCGGGCCGTACGGACGCGTCCCAGGAGCAGACCGATGTCGAGTCCTTCGCTGCCATGGAACCGATCGCGGACGGCTTCCGCAACTACCTCGCGAAAGGCGTCCAGATACCGGCGGAAGAGATGCTGGTCGATCGGGCCCAGCTCCTGACGCTGACCGCGCCCGAGATGACGGTCCTCGTCGGCGGCATGCGCGCCCTCGGTGCACACGTCGGGGCGTCCACGCATGGCGTGTTCACCAGCCGCCCCGAGACGCTGACGAACGATTTCTTCGTCAACCTGCTCGACATGCGCACCGAGTGGAAGGCCTCGACCACCACCGAAGGCGTGTACGAGGGGCGCGATCGCGCGACGGGCAAGGTCAGGTGGACAGGCACGCGCGCCGATCTCGTCTTCGGCTCGAACTCCCAGCTTCGGGCCATCGCGGAAGTCTATGCCTGTGACGATTCCAAGCGGGCGTTCGTGCTCGACTTCGTGGCGGCGTGGGACAAGGTGATGAATCTCGGTCGCTACGACCTCGCGACCGCATAATCGACATCGCGGAGGCGTTCCCGTCTGGGGCGCCTCCGTTGACCCCGCCCTCCTGAAATAGTCCGCGCAACCGTGCACCCTTCTTCCTGTGAGCCTTGCGCCCATGATAAGAACAGCTCCTGCCTCCTGGTTCCTGGTTCCGGTGTTCGTCTTCTCGGTTCTCGGTTCGGTTCCGGGTTCGGCGGCGGCGCAAACGCAGGCCTCCGCCGCCGCCCCTCGCTCGTTCGACCTGGGCTCGCTTCATCAGGCCGCCGTCGAATCCGATCCGCGGATGCGGCAGCTTCAGTTGCTCATGGAGCAATCCGACCTGCGGCGTCGCAATATCGCTGCGGGCCGCCTGCCGGCGATCGTCGTCGAGGGCCAGGCGCAGTACCAGTCGGACGTGCCGACCGCGCCCCTTACGCTCCCGTCGGGGCAGCCGCTCTTCTCGCCACCCAAGGCCACGTATGACGGCGGCCTTCGCATCGACCTGCGGCTGTTCGATGCCACACTCGATGCGCAAGGGGCGCTCGAGCGGGCCCAGCTCGCCGAGCAGCAGGCCCGCGTGCGCACGACGCTGTTCGGCCTTCGGCAGCAGGTGAACGACGCGTTCTTCGCCGCCGCCGCGATGCAGGCCCGCGCCGGCGCGCTGGCCGCGGTGGTGGCCGACCTCGACGCCCGGCTCCAGGAAACCAACGCGCGCGTGGCGCAGGGGACGGCGTTGCCCGCCGACGCGGCGGCCATCGAGGCGACGCTGCTGCAGCGCCAGCAGGAGGAAGACGAGCTGCGCACCAGCCGCGAGATCGCGCTGTCACGGCTGGCGGTGCTCACGGGGCAGCCGGTACGGACAGAGGATGTCCTCGCCATGCCGAATCTCGGGCAGGCGGTGACGCGGGTGCAGCAGGCGTCGGCGCAGGCGCGGGTGCGTCCGGAGTACGAGCAGTTCACGCGCACCCGCGAGCGGCTGGCGAGGCAGGCGGAGCTGACCGCCGCGCAGGAGCGCCCGCGCGTAACGACCTACGGGAAGGTGGGATACGGCAAGCCCGGGTTGAACTTCATCGCCAACCAGTTCGATAGCTACGCGCTGGGCGGCGTACGGGTGCAGTGGAATGCCTGGACGTGGGGCACCGGCCACCGCGAGCGCGAGGCGCTGGCGATTCAGCAGCAGGTGGTGGCCGCCGACCAGGCGGCGTTCGAGAAGGGGCTCCTCGACGCGACGCAGGGAGACCGCGCGGCGATCGACCGTCTGCAGCATGCGCTGGCGACCGACGAACGCATCGTGACGCTGCGCGAGCAGGTGGCGCGCTCGACGCACATTCGCCTGCAGGAGGGTGTGGTGACGGCATCGGAGTATCTGGACCGGACGGCGGAGCTGCTGCAGGCGCGGTTCGCGCGCGCGGGTCACCAGGTGGAACTGGCGCAGGCGAGCGCCCGCCTGCTCACGACGCTTGGATTGGAGGTGCGCTAGTGACAACCAGCTTTCATCAGGGGCATCCGATGCTCACAGGCCACAGAGTCACCCGCCTCCGCCAAGGCTACGGCGGGCAGGCCGTGTCGCCGCTTGGGCGCCGAAGCCGAAGGCGAAGGCGACTGTCTCTGTGGCAACGTGGAGGCAACAGTCGCTTGGCGCTCAGCATCGTTGTCGCGCTCGCTCTATCAGCGTGCGCGCAACCTGACGGCCCCGACGCCTACGGCAACGTCGAGGCCACCGAGCTCGTCGTCTCGGCCCAATCGGGCGGGCAGTTGACGACGTTCGCCCCGCAGGAGGGGCAGAGGCTCGACGCCGGCGCGGTCGTCGGCGCCGTGGACGCGACCGAGCTCACGCTGCAGCGCGACCAGGCGGCCGCGCAGCATGCCGTCAATGTCTCGCGCGTCACCGAAATCGCGCGGCAGGTGCCGGTCATCGAGTCGCAGCGCGCCGCGGCGCAGGCGCAGGGCGATGCCGCCGCCGCGCAGCGCGCCGCGCTCGCGAGCCAGCTCGAGATCGCCCGGCGCGCGTACGAGCGCGCCCAGCGCCTCGCCGCCCAGCAGGCCGCCACCGCACAGCAGCTCGACCAGGCCGAACGCGACTTCCGCACGCTCGAACACCAGGTCAAGGCGCAGGATCAGCAGATCGAGGCGCAGGCCAGGCAGGTGGCCGCCCACACCGGCCAGATCGCGGCGGTGCGGGCGCAGCAGCAGACCGCCGCGCAGCAGGTGACCGTCGCCACGGCGCAGGTGGGTCAGGCCGACGACCGCATCCGCAAGACGCGGATCACCAACCCGGCCGCCGGCACGGTGCTCGTCACCTACGCGAGGGAAGGTGAGGTGGTGCAGCCCGGCCAGCCGCTCTACAAGATCGCCGACCTGGCGACGGTGGAGGTGCGCGCGTACATCACCGAGACGCAACTCGCCTCGGTGCGCGTCGGTCAGAAGGCGCAGGTTACGCTCGATGCGGGCGACAGCCGCCAGACGCTCGACGGCGAGATCTCGTGGGTCGCCTCGCAGGCGGAGTTCACCCCGACGCCGATCCAGACGCGCGAAGAGCGGGCGGACCTGGTCTACGCGATCAAGATCCGCGTCTCCAACCAGAACGGCGTGCTCAAGATCGGCATGCCGGTCGACGTCGAGTTCGACGCCGCAGGCGGCACCCGGTGAACGCCGTCGCGGTGGAAGCACTCGTCAAGAAGTTCCCTTCGACGTCGCACAGGGCAGGCGGCGCGACCACCGCGCTCGATCGCATCTCGTTCAACGTGGCCCCGGGTGAGCTGTTCGGCTTCATCGGTCCGGACGGCGGCGGGAAGACCACACTGTTTCGCATCCTGGTGACGCTGCTCCAGCCAGACGAGGGCCGGGCGACCGTGCTCGGACGCGACACCGTGAAGGACTACCGCGCGCTCCGGCAGCGCGTCGGCTACATGGCGGGGCGCTTCTCCCTCTATCCTGATCTCAGCGTCGAGGAAAACCTCCGGTTCTTCGCGTCGGTATTCGGGACACGCATCGAGAGCGAGTACGCGCGGATTGCGCCGATCTATTCGCAGCTCGAGCCGTTCAAGGGACGGCGCGCGTCGGCGCTCTCCGGCGGGATGAAGCAGAAGCTGGCGCTCTGCTGCGCGCTGGTGCATCGCCCGGAGATCCTGGTGCTCGACGAGCCGACCACCGGCGTGGATGCGGTGTCGCGCCGCGAGTTCTGGGAACTGCTCGGCACCTTGAAGCAGGGCGGCCTCACGATCGTGGTCTCGACGCCGTACATGGACGAGGCCAACCGCTGCGACCGGGTCGCGCTGATCCATCGCGGCCACCTGCTGGCGGTCGACTCGCCGGACGGCATCATCCGCTCCTTCGATCGTCCGCTGCTGGGAGTGCGCGCCAGCGCCCGCTACAAGGCGCTGCTGGCGCTCCGGAGCTACGAGCACGCGCACAGCGTGTATCCGTTTGGCGATGTCATCCACTACACCGACACGCGGACGGACGCCCGGCTCGAGCAGCTCACGGGGGACGTCCGCGCCTTCCTCGCGTCACACGACCTTGCCGACGCGACGGTCGAGCCGATTCAGCCAACCGTCGAAGACAGCTTCATCGCGCGCACGGGATCGGACGACGAAGCGCTCGAGGCTGGTGCCGCGTGAGCAACCTGTCAACCTCCGCCGAGGCTACGGCGGACAAGGCCATCGAGGTCAAGGACCTGACGCGCACGTTCGGCAGCTTCACCGCCGTCGACCGCGTCTCGTTCGACGTGAAGGCGGGCGAGGTCTTCGGGTTTCTCGGCGCCAACGGCGCGGGCAAGACTACCGCGATCCGGATGCTCATCGGCCTGCTCGAGCCGAGCGGCGGCACGGCGCGCGTGGCCGGCCACGACGTCTACACCGGGAGCGAAGCGATCAAGCGCAGCATCGGCTACATGAGCCAGCGCTTCTCGCTCTACGAAGACCTGACGCCGCGCGAGAACATTCGACTCTACGGCGGCATCTACGGCCTCACGCTGAAGCAGATTCGCGAGCGTACCGACCGGGTGCTCACGCGCCTGGGCCTCGCGCGCGTGGCAGGCGAGGCGGTTCGCAGCCTGCCGCTCGGCTGGCGCCAGAAGCTCGCGTTCTCCGTCGCCCTCATCCACGAACCGCGCATCGTCTTTCTCGACGAGCCGACGAGCGGCGTTGACCCGGTGACCCGCCGCCAGTTCTGGGAGCTGATCTACGAAGCGGCGTCGGCTGGCACCACGGTGCTGGTGACGACGCACTACATGGACGAAGCGGAGTACTGCGACCGCATCTCGATCATGGTGGCCGGGCGTATCGGCGCGATCGGGACACCGACGGAACTGAAGAAACAATTCGGCGTCGCGTCGATCGACGAGCTCTTTGTGCACTTGGCTCGGTCCACGACGGGGCCGGCATGACGGCCCTGCGAGGCCTGCTGCGGAAGGAGACGTTTCACATCCTTCGCGATCGGCGAACGCTGTTCGTGCTGATGGCGCTGCCGGCCGTCCAGGTCGTCCTGTTCGGGTCCGCCATCCGCACCGACGTCAACGACGTCCGGCTGGCGATCGTCGATCCCGCTCCCGACCACGCGACCATCGCCCTCCGCAATCGCTTCGCGTCCACCGGCGTGTTTCGCATCGTCGCCAACGTGTCTCGGACCATCGATCTCGACCCGCTGTTCCAGACCGGCGACGTGCAGCAGGCCCTGGTCTTCGCGCCTGGCTTCGCGAGCGATCTCGCCCGCGGCGACCCCGCCCGGATCCTGATCGTCACCGACGCCACGGAACCCAACTCTGGCAGCGTGCTGCAGGCCTACGCGCAGGCTGTGGTCGAGGGCTACCAGCGGGAACTTGGCGCGGGCGAGCGTCGCATCACGATCGTGCCCACCGTGCGGCTGCGCTTCAATCCGACGCGCGAGAGCTCGAATCTCTTCATCCCGGGATTGATGGCGTTCGTGCTGACGGTCGTCTCATCGATGATGACCGCCATATCGCTCGCGCGCGAAAAGGAAACCGGGACGATGGAGGCGCTGCTCGTGTCTCCGCTGCAGCCGTGGGAAATCATCGTCGGCAAGGTCGCTCCCTACCTCCTGATCGGGTTCCTGAGCACCGTCCTGATCGTCGTCGAAGCGCGGCTCGTGTTTGACGTGCCGCTGCGGGGCAGTGTCCCGCTGCTGCTGTTCGAGGGGGCGCTCTTCATCCTCGTATCGCTGGCGCTCGGCATCCTCGTGTCGGCACGCACCTCCTCGCAGCGCGTGGCCATGATGGGAGCGCTGCTGGGCACGATGCTGCCGAACGTCCTGCTCTCCGGCTTCATCTTTCCAATCGAGAGCATGCCGCTCCCCCTGCGCGTCATCTCGAACATCGTTCCGGGGCGATGGTTCGTCGAGATCGCGCGCGGCATCATGCTCAAGGGCGTGGGTCTCGAGTACCTCTGGCGCGAAACGCTGATCCTGGCGGCGATGGCGGCGGTGCTGCTGGTCGCCAGCGTCCGCTCGTTCAAGGAGCGGCTGGAGTAGCGATGCGGCGCATCCTCTTCCTGGCGCAGGCAGAAGTGCTGCACATCGTGCGCGACCGCGTGCTGCTGGCGCAGGTGCTGGTCGTGCCGGTCGTGCAGCTCCTGATCCTGTCGAACGCGGCGACCTTCCAGATCCGCAACACCCCGATCTACGTGGCCGACTTCGATCGCACCAGCACGTCGCGCGGCGTCGTCAGCCGTCTCGCGGCCTCGGGCCATTTCGAGATTGTCGATACGGCGGCGTCGCTCGACGCCGCCAACGAGGCGCTGCTGGCCGGCAGCGTCACGATGGTCGTCGCCATTCCCCACGATTTCGAGAGGATGCTGGTCAGAACCGGCGTCGCGCCCGTGGAGTTGTCGGTCAACGCCGAGAAGGGGTCTGCGGCTGGCATCGTCCAGGGGTACGCGTCGCAGGTGCTTGCCGACTACGCGGCGGAGCTGACGCCTCGAATGAGGCCGGGCCCGGCCGCCGCCGGGGCGGGCACGGGCCTGCCGGTGCGCGGCGGCCCCCGGATCGACGTTCGCGTGCGCGGACGCTACAACCCGACGCTCAACTACCAGCACTACATGGTGCCGGGCATTCTCGTGGCGCTGGTGACGATGATCGGCACGCTGCTCTCGGCGCAGAACATCGCGCGTGAAAAGGAACTGGGCACGCTCGAGCAGCTCAACGTGACGCCGATCACCCGCGGCGAGTTCATCATCGCCAAACTGCTGCCGTTCTGGGTGCTCGGCCTGCTGGAGCTCGCGCTTGGCCTGACGGTCGGCAAGCTGGTGTTCGGCATCCCGATGGTGGGGAGCGTGCCCCTGCTGTTTGCCGTGGCCACGGTCTACCTGGCGGTCGCGCTCGGCATCGGGCTGTGGATTTCCGCGCTGGTCGAGACCCAGCAGCAGGCGATGTTCGTGACCTTCTTCATCGTCAACATCTACCTGATGATGAGCGGACTGTTCACGCCAATCGACAGCATGGCGCCGTGGGTGCGCGTCGTATCGGAGGTCAATCCCGTCCGCCACTTCGTGACGATTTCCAGGGCCATCCTGATGAAGGGTGCCGGCCCTGCCGAGATCCTGCGGCCGTTCTCGATTCTCGCTGTCTCAGCGGTGGTCATCCTCACCCTCGCGATCCGTCAGTACCACAAGCGCGCCGCGTAGGAGTAGACGAGGGGGGCGCAGGGCCCCGGGAAGAGCGGTGAAGGGCGATGGCACCGAGGAGGAGCCCGGCCACGAGGATGGTGTGAAGGTCGCAACATGACTACGCCTCCGCTCCTCGTGTGCCGGGTCTTACGTCGGACGGGACGGCGGCCTGGGTGACGCCCCTGGTTCGCCTCCAGTCCTCCCGCAGAATGGTCCACAGCGCCTGGTCGAGCAGTTCGCCGTGCCGTTCGAACGACTGGTGCAGCACCGCTTCCCTGACCGCACCGATCTTCCGCAGTGCCCCGTTGCCCCGGAGGTTCGGCGTGGCCGAGCGCGCTTCCAGCCGCTCAACCTCCATCGGCCCGAAGGCAAACGCGAGAACCTGCTGTGCACCGGCCAGGAAGAGCCCAGTGCCCCAGTAATCCGAGCCGAGCGCAAAGCCCCACTCGGCCAGATGCTGGTCGGTATCGAGCATTCGAATCTGGAACATGCCGACGGCCTTCGTCTGGCCTTCGGGCACGACCGCGAAGCAGGCAAACTGGCCGGCCGCGCGCTGCTTGTGAGCCCACCGGATGTACTTCTCGAAGCCCTCGACATTCGCCGGCGGCGGCGAGATGAACCGGGCCACTTCCTCCGTCGTCAATTCGGCGAAGAGGGCCGGTGCGTCCTCGATTTCCAACTCGCGAAGGGTCAGGCCCTGTCCGTCCAGGATCGGCAGCCCTTGCCGCCAGTCGGTGCTCTCACCGGCCTCCGTCGCGCCGCGCCCTGTGAGCGGCAGCGTGAGGCCGGGGTCGTGTTCTGACCTGTCGAGGTGAGGCTGATACGGCATCATTTCCATGCGCCTAGCCCTCCCTTCGACTTCCGGATGTGTGTAAACGTTCTCATGGGGTCCTCTTCAGTGGCTAAAGTCAGGTGACATGTGAGTTCGTCCTGTCACCTAGTCCCCCCAGAGAAGGTTCTCTCCCCAGACCAGGTTCTCTCCCCAGACCAGGTTCTCGCCCCAGACGACGTTCTCACCCCAGACGACGTTCTCACCCCAGACGACGTTCTCGCCCCAGACGACGTTCTCGCCCCAGACGACGTTCTCGCCCCAGACGACGTTCTCACCCCAGACGACGTTCTCACCCCAGATGACGTTTTCGCCCCAGATCACGTTCTCGCCCCAGACGACGTTCTCGCCCCAGATGACGTTCTGCGCCCATGGCAGCACGCCGTTGATGTTGGAGAACGGGGTATAGGAGGAGATAAACCAGTTGGCGCCGGCCAGCGAGGTATCGATGATGCTGGCGAGCGTGAGCGCGCCGTCGGCGTTGAGGGCGCCGGCGCCCTGGACCAGATGGTTGTAGGCGACGCCCTGCTCGTCGTGCAGTGTGAAGGCGGAGTACTGGAAGATGGCCTTCATCGTGTTCGGCGTCAGCGCGGGCCGGACCGTCGGCAACGCGGCGCGGTTGGCCTCGATGACGAGGGCCGCGGTCCCGGAGACGACGGCGGCGGCCATGCTCGTGCCGGTCAGCCGCAGGTACTGCCCGTTGTGCAGCACCAGGTTCGGATACGTCGTCACCAGCGTGCTGCCGGGGGAGGCCGGCGCCGCCAGCTTGTGCCCCGGCGCGGCGATGTCCGGCTTCGCGTAGCCGTCATACCACGACGGACCGCGCGAGCTGTACGGGAGGATCGTGTCGTCGGTGCGCTCGACCGTGTTGTTGGTATTCTCCGACGCCACCGTGATCGCCGACCGTGCGTTGCCCGGCGACAGGATGCCGCCGTAGCCCACGAGACCGGTCGTGGGATTCATCCCGGAGTTGCCGGCCGAGACGATCATGATGATGCCCGCCGCCGAGGCGTTGTCCACCGCCTGCACGAGCGGGTCGGTGGCGGCCGGCTCGAACGGGGGATGGCCGAGCGAGAGGTTCATGATGTCGATGCCGAGCGCCACACGATTGACCGTGGCGAACTCGACGGCCGCGATCACGTCGCTCGCATACCCGCCGCCGCTGCCCGTGAGCACCTTGAGCCCGATCAGATGGGCGTTCGGGGCGACGCCGGTGTAGAGGCCCCCTGACATCGACCCGCTGCCCGCCGCGAGACCCGCGACGTGCGTGCCGTGGCCGTAATCATCGTAGGGCGCTGTCGCGATGCCGCCCTGCGTGAAGTCATAGAAGGCCGTGATGCGGTTGCCGAAATCGGCGGACGGCGCGATCCCCGAGTCGACGATCGCGATCCCGACGCCGCTCCCCGTCAACCCCGAGGCCGGGTTCACGCCGAGCGTCTGCTGCAGCAACTGGCCCGTGATGGGCATGACGGCCTGCGTCGATTGCATCGGCGGGTCGATCGACACCGACAGCACGCCCGGCGTCCGTGCCAGCGCGTCGATCCCGGAGGCCGGCAGCTCCATCGCGAGTGCGGAGATCATGTGCATCTCGCGCCTGATCCTGTGACCGGCCTTCCGGCCGAACGTCTGGCGCAGCAGTCTGCGCTGGCGGCCTTCGGTGCGAACGATGACCCGGAATTTTGCAGTCCCCTTGTTGACCGCGGATTGAACTTCCTTGTCCATCCGGGCGCGCGGCCGCTGACGCTGCGCGGCGCTCGGATCGATGGACGCGAGCAGTGCCATGACACTGACCGCGACCCACCACCTGATTGACGAACGTGACATGTTTTTTCTCATGCCCGCTGTCTGAGCAACCGGGACGCCAGCTTTCGCAGCCATCGCGGACTCCCGGACAAGCTGCTGAATCAGCAGAATGCTCAGGAAAGCAGCAAAATCGAGAAGACTCGGGGGTCGATCGCTTTTCTGAGTTTTTCAGAAAGTCTGAGAAAGCCGGGAGACTCCGACTCGGGTCAGGGAAGTCGGCAGGTCCCGGCGCAACGTGGCTCAGGGGGTGTCTCTGGCTCACGGTCATGGAGTTCTGATGGAATCCACGTTCCGCATTCTCCGTGGCAACTGCTGGAGCACGTGCGGATCGCGCAGGACCGGTACATTCAGCTACCCCGGCGCTATCATGGACGAGGAGGCTCAATGATCCGACGCGGTGTCGGCGCCCTTCTCGTGCTCTCGTTGACGTGTACCTGTGCGTTGCCGCTGCATGCGCAACAGCCGCCGCCGCTGCCGCCTGCGCCGCCGGCGCGCGTCCCCGCCGCCCTGCGACCGAATCCGACGCGAACGCTGGTGATCCTTGGCGGGGTCGCGGGTGCGGCCCTGGGGAGCTTCGGCGTCGGCTTCGACCACCGCTTCCGGCCAGGCCGGTATCCGGATGAGTGGTCGTGGAAGCGCAATCTGATCACCGGCGCGGCGACCGGCGCGGCGATTGGCGCGGGCATTGGCCTCGTGGTCACACTGCTGCGTGGGCAGGAGATCCGTACCCCCCCCGACTTGTTCTTTGTCTCGATTGCGGAAGGGCTCACGTCCGCGACGTTCACCGAAGGCATCCGCGTCGCGCCTCGAGGCTTCACCTCTTCACAGCTCGTCGAAGCCTGCAGGGATCCGCGCGTCGTCGACCGCCTCGAGGTCGCCCCCGACCAGCTGGAGATGCGCGCGGACGGCCGCTACGATCTCAACTCGATCAGCGTGGTTGCGGTGAACGGCGCCGATGTGGCGATGGCAGGTGTGCCGGTCGTGATCGAGGCGGAGGAGGTGACCCCGGCGGTGGTGGCGTTGCGGTCGGACGATCCCGACCTGAACGTCGGGCGCCTGCACGCCCTGCGCGCCGGGTACTTCCGGATGCGCATCCGGACGATGTGCGGGGCGCCACATGCGGAGCGGATCATCCTGGGGCGCGTCAGCCCCTGACGCCGCCACTCTATTCAATGCACGAGCCCCTTCCCAGCCGCGAGCTTCGCGACCAGTTCGGCGACATCGATATCTACCTGTTCGATCAGGTGCTCCGCGGCCGCTTCGACGACCGCTGGCGGGTTCTGGATGCCGGCTGCGGCGACGGCCGCAACCTCACCTATTTCCTCCGGACCGGCTTCGAGTGCTTCGGCGTTGACGACGATCCGGAAGCCATTCGCCGGGTGCGACAGCTTGCAGCCTTGCTGGCGCCGGCACTGCCCCAGGACCACTTTCGAGTGGCCGACATCGCGCACCTGCCATGGGCGGACGGCGCCATGGACGCCGTGATCTCGAGCGCCGTGCTGCACTTCGTCGAGGACGAGGCGCACTTCGGGGCGCTCATGGAAGAGATGTGGAGGGTGCTCGCCCAGGACGGTCTGTTCTTTGGGCGCCTTGCCTCCAATATAGGCCTCGAGGAGCAGGTCGGCGCCGCCCGCAGGCGCGTGCGAATTCCGGACGGCACGGATCGGTTTGTCGTGGATGAGGCGATGCTCCGCGAGTGGACGGTTCGCCTCGGTGGGCAGATGATCGATCCGATCAAGACGACCAACGTCGAAGGGAAGCGCGCGATGACGACGTGGTGCCTCGTGAAAGCGTCAGCCGGGAAGTGACCAGGGCGATTGCAGGTTCTTGAATCGATCCTCGTCACCCTGGCCGCGCTGCTGCCGATCGTCAACCCGCTCGGCACGGCGCCGATCTTTCTCGCCATGTCAGCCGACCTGCCGGCCGGCGCGCGGCGTCACCTGGCCACGGTGGTCGCGCGCAACGCGTTCGTGCTGTTGACGGCCGCGATGCTCTTCGGGTCGTACGTCCTGGCGTTCTTCGGTATCTCGCTGCCGGTCGTGCGTGTCGCGGGAGGCCTCGTGCTGCTCTCCGCCGGGTGGCGGCTGCTGCATGCGGGAGAAACGCCAGACGCGCCGCCGTCGCCGGTGGCGGAGGCGTGGCAGCGTGAGGTGGCGAGCCGCGGGTTCTACCCGTTGACGTTTCCGCTGACCATCGGGCCCGGCACCATCTCGATCGCGATAACGATCGGGGCGCGCGACGCGGGCCGGCCGTTCTCGCCGCTCGGCCTTGCCACCGACCTGATTGGCGCCGCGATCATCTCGCTGACCGTGTATCTGAGCTACCGGTTCGCGTCGCGGCTGATCGCGTCGCTTGGAGTGACGGGCACCAACGTGTTTCTCCGCCTCTCGGCGTTCATCCTGCTGTGCGTCGCGGTCGCGATCATCTGGAGCGGCATCCTCGGCCTCGTCGAGCCGTTGTTAGGCTAAAGCGGTCTTCACAATCACGGGCCACAGAGACACAGAGTCACAGAGAAAAAGCCTAGAAAACCTCTGTGTCTCTGTGACTCTGTGGCCAGGTCAGGTGCGAAGCGCGCTAGTTAGTGGCGAGGGTGTTCGACGGCGTCTTGCCGCAATTCAGGAAGCGCGACGACTTCAGCCAGGTCTGATCGGGGTAGTAGGAGAAGATCACGCCGCCGCCGCGGATCGTGTCGATCACCTGGCGCGCGACGGCTTCGCGCAGCGCCGGGCATCCCCAACTGCGGCCGATGCGGCCCTGCGCCGAGGCGAACTGCGTGCTCACGTACGGCGCGCCGTGCATGACGATGGCGCGCTCGCGCGCGTGCGTGTTGAATCCGGGTTCGAGACCGTCGAGGCGAAGAGAGTAGCCGTTGCTGCCGACGTAGGTATCCGACGTCACGAACAGGCCGATGCTCGACTGCCGGCTGTTCAGCGTGTCGGAGAAATGGGTCGCCATGTTGTCGCCGGTATTCTTGCCGTGCGCGACCAGTTCCGTGAAGAGGAGCTTGCCGGTGGTGAGGTCGTACACCCAGAGGCGAGGCTTAGTCGACGGCTTCGAATAGTCGATCAAGGTCAGCGTCTTCGGCATGTCGATGTCGCCGGAGGTCACCGCGCAGCGGATGGCGCCCAGCGCGAGCGAGAGCGCATCGGTCGGCACGCCCGCTGCCGTGGCAGACGCGACATCGATACGCGAACCAGGCGCGGCGGGAGCAGCCGCCGGAGCCGGTGCGGCTTTCGCCTCAGCTCTGCCGAGCGGCAGACCCCCAGTGCACGCACACGCTGCCAGCAGCAGCGCGACAGCTCGACTGTTCAAACGGTAACCCCTTGGTGGAACTGGAATTGAGACTTCCATCGTACGAGACGGATCGCCCGTCCGCAAGCGGGGCTATAAGCAAAACAGGCGTTCGGCGTTGGATCGGCTGATTTTCAGGCGATCTTCGTCGCTGATGGCGGCCCCGTCGAGCCAGGCCGAGCCGTCCTGCAGCCTCTCGAAGGGGTAATCGACGGCAAACATCACACGGTCCGCCCCCATCTGCTGAATGGTCGCGGCCAGCGACGGCGTGTGGAAATTGCCGCTCGTCGTCGCGTAGAAGTTGGTCCGGAGGTATTCAGAGGCTGGCTTCTGGAGCTTCACCGCCCTGGCGTGACGGATTCGCGCCTCCAGCCTGCTGATGGCAAAGGGCAGGAGCTCGCCCATGTGGCCGATGACCACCGTCGCGTTGGGGACGCGGTCGAACAGGCCACTCGTGATCAGGCGAAGCGCGTGCGTCCCGGTGTCGACCGCGAACGACCAGGCGGCGCCAATCAGCTCCCGGCGTCCTTCGTAGGCGCGTTGCTGGCTGGGCAGGGGGTTGCGCGGATGGAGGTAGAACGGGACGCCGAGCGCCTCCAGCCGCTGCCAGAAGGGGAGGAAGCCGGGCTCGTCGTAGTACGCAGGCGTGTCGAGATTGCCGATGCTGGTGTAGCCGTTGACGAGCGCGCCCTTGAAGCCATGGTCGCGAACCGTGCGCTCGAGTTCGTCCGCCGCGGCGCCGGGATCCTGCATCGCCAGCGTCGCGAACGCCGAGTACCGATCGGGACGGGTTGCCACGATGGCGGCCAGCGCGTCGTTGGCGGCTCGCGCCCGCTGCACGGCTCGCGCGACGTCGAGCTCATCCTGCACGCCCGTTCCCCCGAGTGAGAGGACCATCCGCTCGACGCCGGCAGCGTCCATCTCTCGCAGCCGGATGTCGCCCGTGTCGGCCATCCGCTCCCGGACCTCGCGCGAATAGTCGTCGTGCCAGAAGGGCGTCGCCGGCATCTGGTCTTTCATGGACGGGAGGACGTAGTGTTCCTCCACCGCAATTTTTCCGTGCATCGGCCCTATGATATCGGTCGAGAGTCAGACGTGTCGTCCGCAGTCTCGTTTTCGCTCGTGTACCTGCTTGCGGCCGCCATCGGGCTGACGGGGTTCGCGGTGATCTGGCCGCGCCGGCAGGCCCCTGGCGGCAGGCCGCTGGCGTTCATGCTTCTCGCGGCTGCCTTCTGGGCGCTGTGCGACGCGATCGAGCTGCACGTCCCGTCGGTGGACGGCAAGCGGCTCGTCTCGCAGGTGCAATACCTCGGCGTGATCGCCGCCGCGCCGTTCTTCTTTCACGCGGCGATGGAGCTGGCCGGATTCGGCGCGCGGCTGCGCGGCGGGCTGCTCGTCGCGGTGTGGAGCGTGCCGCTCGCCTCGCTCCTCTTTGCCTGGACCAATCCCTGGCACCGCTGGCTCTGGATCGACATCCTCCCGCCCTCAGGAGACTCGCCCTTCGCGTCCTACCAGTACGGCTGGTGGTTCTGGGTGCTCACGGCGCAGAACTACATCCTCATGGTGGCCACCACGGTGATCCTGCTTGGGGCGATCAGGCGGGTCGGCCGCCACTTCCGCACCGCCATGATCGTCGTGCTCGTCGCCGTCATCCTGCCGTGGATCGGCAACGCCCTGTACAACGCGAAGCTCGGACCGTGGCCGGGGCTGAACTGGCTCACGCTCTCGCTCGGCATCAGCGGCTCGCTGCTGGTGTGGGTGGTGCTGCGCGAGGGGCTTCTCGACCTGTTGCCGCAGGCGCCGGAGGCGCTGCTCGAGAAGATGACCGACGGGGTGATGATGCTCGACCCGCAGGGGAACGTCATCTTCGCGAACCAGGCCGCGCAGCAGATGATCGGCTCCGAAAGCGGCACCCTGGCGCCGGCGTTCGGGTTCAACTCGCTCGCCAATGTGGGTGGGCCGTGGCGATCGGAGGCGCAGTTCGAGCACGGCGGCGTGCGCCGATGGCTCGACGTGCGCATCGATCCGGTTCGCGACCGATGGGGCGCGGCGGCCGGCCGGCTGGTCGTGGCCCGCGACGTGACGGTGGAGAAGGAGCTCGAAGACGAGCGCGAGCGGCTGATCGACGAGCTGCAGGAGGCGCTGCGCAAGGTGTCGCAGCTCGAGGCGCTGCTGCCCATCTGCGCGAGCTGCCGGAAGGTGCGCGACGACAAGGGGTACTGGGGACACGTCGAGGAGTACTTCAGCAGCCGCGCGCCGGTGGAGTTCACCCACGGGATCTGTCCCGACTGCGCCACCATGCTCTACCCCGACATAATAGAGAAGTGAGTGACTCCTCGGCGCATGCCGAGTTCCTGAAAGCGCATCCCGAATACGAGAC
Source organism: Acidobacteriota bacterium (assembly GCA_947465645.1). The sequence goes on from CANIBQ010000058.1 coordinate 19,397, forward strand.
GACGGCGCGTCTCGACGAGCTGCGCGCGTCGGACTACGCGCGCCTCGACGAGCAGCAGCACGTCTACCTCGACTACACCGGCGGCAGCCTGTACGCCGACTCGCAGGTGCGCGCGCACGCGGAATTGCTCACGCGCCAGGTCTTCGGCAACCCGCACTCGGCGAGCCTGACTTCGTCGGGCATGACGGAACTCGTGGAGCAGACGCGGCGCGCGGTGCTCGAATGGTTCCACGCGCCGCCTGGCGCATACACGGCCGTCTTCACCGCCAATGCCACCGGCGCGCTCAAGCACGTCGGCGAGTCGTACCCGTTCGCGCCCGGCGGACGGTTTCTGCTGACGGCCGACAATCACAATTCGGTCAACGGCATCCGCGAGTTCGCCCGTGCGGGCGGCGCGGCCGTCGAGTACGCGCCGCTGACGTTTCCGGAGCTGAAGATCGACCGCGAGCGCCTCGAGCCGTTGTTGGCAGGCGCCGACCCTGGCGCCGATAATCTGTTTGCGTTTCCCGCGCAGTCGAATTTCTCGGGCGTGAAGCATCCGCTCGCGCTCATCGATGACGCGCACGCGCGGGGGTGGGACGTGCTGCTCGACGCCGCGGCCTATGTGCCGACGAGCCGTCTCGACCTGCGCGAGGTCACGCCGGACTTCGTGACCCTCTCGTTCTACAAGATGTTCGGCTATCCGACCGGCGTGGGATGCCTGCTGATTCGCAATGCCGTGCTGGGCAAGCTCCGGCGTCCGTGGTTTGCCGGCGGCACGGTGAACTTCGCCACCGTACAGGGACGCCGCCACATCCTGTCGCCCGGGGAAGCGGGGTTCGAGGATGGGACGCTGAACTATCTGGCGATCCCCGCGGTTGGCATCGGCCTCCGCCACCTGGCGTCCATCGGCATCGACACCATCCAGGCGCGCGTGCGATGCCTGACGAGCTGGCTCCTGGAGCGGCTCCTGGAGCTTCGCCACGCCAACGGCCGCCACATGGTGCGCATCTACGGCCCGATGACCGGCGAATCGCGCGGCGGCGTGGTGACGATGAATTTCTACGATCCGGAGGGACACCTGCTGGACTACCGCCGCGTCGAGGAGCTGGCGAGCGCCCAGCGGATCTCGCTGCGCACCGGCTGCTTCTGCAACCCCGGCGCGGGCGAGACGGCCGAGGGGCTGACCGAGGCCGACGTGCTCGAGGCCGTCGCCGAGGAGGCGGACATGACGCTGCCGAGGTTCCTGAAGTTCATCACCCACCGCGGAGGCAAGAGCGCCGGCGCCGTCCGCGTGTCGCTCGGCGTCGCGAGCAACTTCGCGGATGTGTTGACGTTCTACGAATTCGCCAGGAGCCTCCGCGATCAGACGCGGATCACGATGGGCGAGGTGAGCTTCGACATCGAGTCGTGTCGAGTGATCCGGGACGGTTCCTGAGACGGCACACCGAGGCACTGAGGCACCGAGAACTCCTTTGGCAAAAAACCTCGGTGCCTCGGAGCTTCGGTGTGTCGTGATCGTGTTGTGGTCTTCCGGGATGTTCTATATTCGCTCACGATGACAGTCGCGCCGTACGGAACATGGGTCTCGCCCCTCAGCGCCCGCGTGATCGCGGCCGGCGCGCTGCGCATCAGCGGCATCACCCTCGACACCGGCGACATCTACTGGATCGAAGGACGGCCGAGCGAGGGCGGACGCAATGTGCTGGTGCGTCGCGACGCGAACCTTCACACCTCGGATCTCGTGCCTCCAGGGGTGAACGTCCGCACGCGTGTGCACGAGTACGGCGGCCCCGCGTACATCGTGTCGAGCGGCAATGCCTTCTACGTGAACTTCGCCGATCAGCGTGTATATCGACTCGCCGAATTCACGCACCCCGAACCCTCGAACACGCCGACACCGATCACGCCCGAAGGATTCTTCTACGGTGATTTCACGATCGACCGCACGCGGCATCGGCTGATCTGCGCCCGCGAGGACCATACGCAGCCCGGTCGCGAGCCGGCCAGTACGCTCGTGAGCCTGCCGATGGACGGCTCGACGAGCGCGGGCGATGTGCTCGCCTCTGGCTACGACTTCTACTCGACGCCGCGCGTCAGCCCTGACGGGTCGCGGCTCGCCTGGCTGGCGTGGCGCCATCCGCAGATGCCGTGGGACGGCACCGAGCTCTGGATCGCGTCGATTCGCGAGGACGGGTCGCTCGACAAATCCCGTCGCGTCGCAGGCAGTGAGAGCGAGTCAATCTACCAGCCCGGATGGGGACCTGACGGCACCCTTTATTTCGTCAGCGATCGAACAGGGTGGTGGAATCTATATCGTTCGGACAGTTCGGGTCGTTCGGACCGTTCGGATCGCTCCCGTTCCGTTCAACCCGTCCTCAACGAGCCGATTGAGCGGGCGGAATTTGGAAGACCCCAGTGGGTGTTCGGTACGGCGACGTGGGCGTTCGCGGGGCCGTCCCGGATCGTCGCGTCCTACACGCGCGATGGCCGGTGGCATCTCGCGCTGATTGACATCACGACGGGAACGCTCGCGAACATCGCCACCGACGTGCAGCCGCACGAGTGGCTGGCGGCCTCCGAGACCTACGCGTTCTTCGTCGCCGGCTCGCCGACCTCGCCCGATGCGCTCGTTGGCCTGGAGATCGCGACCGGGGCGACCGAGACCGTGCGCATCGCCGCCTCGCTCTCCCTCGACCCCGGATACGTGTCGGTGCCCGAGGCGATCGAGTGTCCGACCACCGGCGGACGTACGGCCCACGCGTTCTACTATCCGCCGCGCAACAAGGACTGTTCCGCGCCTCAGCTCGACACCCCGCCGCTCATCGTCATCAGCCACGGCGGACCGACGACGGCGGCGAAGGGCACGCTGGACCTGCAGATTCAGTACTGGACGAGCCGCGGCTTCGCCGTTGCCGACGTCAACTATGGCGGCAGCTCCGGGTACGGACGCGAATACCGGCAGCGTCTCAATGGCCAGTGGGGCATCGTGGACGTCGACGATGTGGTCCACGCCGCGCTGTGTCTCGCGTCGCAGGGCAAGGCCGATCGGAAGCGTCTCATCATCCGCGGCGGCAGCGCCGGCGGGTACACGACGCTTGCCGCACTGGCGTTTCATCCAGAGGTGTTCGGGGCGGGAGCCAGCTACTACGGCGTGAGCGACGTCGAGGTGCTGGCGCGCGACACGCACAAGTTCGAATCGCGCTACCTCGATACCCTGATCGGGCCGTACCCCGAAAAGCAGGACCTGTATCGCGCCCGGTCTCCAATCCACTTCGTCGACCAGCTCGCGTGCCCCCTGATCCTGTTTCAGGGTCTGGAAGACAAAGTTGTGCCTCCGAACCAGTCGCAGATGATGGCCGACGCCGTGCGGGCCAAGGGCTTGCCGGTGGAGTACCTCACGTTCGAAGGCGAGCAGCACGGGTTCCGCAAGGCCGAGACCATCATCCGGTGCCTCGAGTCGGAACTGGAGTTCTATCGCTCCGTGTTCCGATTTTAGTGGTGTTATCCTCTGGGGTCTTCATGAGCATGCCGCGGCGGCTTGTCATCGCCGGTGTTCTGGTGGTCGCGACGCTCGTCGCGGTGCCCGCGCAGGAGCGCGTCGACGAGGGCCTGTTCTGGAAGATCCGCCAGGAAGCCACCAGCAACTCCCAGATTCTGAAGACGCTTCACGTCCTGACCGACGTCTACGGGCCGCGGCTGACCGGCTCGCCGAATCTCAAGAACGCAGGCGAGTGGGCCGCGCAGCAGATGGAGAAGTGGGGACTCGAGAACGCCAGGCTCGAGCCATGGGATTTCGGGCGCTCCGGGTGGCTCAACGAGCGTCTCTCGGCCCACATCGTCGCCCCGGTAAAGGATGCGCTGGTTGTCGAGGCGCTCTCGTGGACGCCGGGCACGAAGGGGGCGGTGCGCGGCGCCGCGATCCAGATCACGCTGCCGCAGCGGCCGACCAGCGCCGAACTCACCGCCTATTTCGCCAGCATCAACGACAGCCTGAAAGGCAAGATGGTGCTGGTCGGCCCGCCGCGCGAGGTGCCCATCAACTTCAATCCGCCTGCGATGCGGCGCGATGATGCCGAGATCGTCACGCAGTTGAACGCGGCGCCTGCCGCGGGCCGCGGCGGCGGTCCTGCAGCCGCGCCGCCTGCTCAGCCTGCACCGCCTCCGCCACTGACGGCCAACCAGATCGAGGAACAGTTGATGCCGTTCCTGGCTTCGAGCGGCGCGCTCGTGCGCATCAACGACGCCGGCCGCGCGGCGGGTCAGATCCGCGCGTTCAACAACCGGCTGTACGACGTTGCGAAGGCGCCGCCGACCGTCGTCATGCGAAACGAGGATTACGGCCGAATCTCGCGCCTGCTGGCCGATGGCCGGAGCGTCGAGCTCGAGTTCGATATCGTCAATCACGTTTATCCCGAGGGTCGCACCAGCTACAACGTCGTCGCGGAGATTGTCGGCACCGACAAGTGGGATGAAGTCGTCATGCTCGGCGGACATCTCGACTCGTGGCACGCCGCGACCGGGGCGACCGACAACGCCATCGGCTGCGCGGTGATGATGGAGGCAGCGCGCATCCTCACGGCGATCGGCGTGAAACCGCGCCGGACGATTCGCGTGGCGCTCTGGAGCGGAGAAGAGCAGGGGCTGCTCGGTTCGCAGGCGTACGTGAAGGAGCATTTCGGCACCTTCGAGCAGCAGAAACCTGGTTACGCGAAATTCGCCGGCTACTTCAATATCGACCAGGGCACCGGCCGCGCCCGCGGCTTCACCGTGTTTGGCCCGCCCGCGGCCGCGACGGTGCTGCAGCAGGCGGTCGCGTCGTTCAAGGATCTCGGCGTGCTCGGGGCCAACACCACGCGCAACCGCACGCGCGGCGGTTCGGATCACACGTCGTTCAACGAGGCGGGGCTGCCCGGGATCTGGGTGCTGCAGGATCCGATCGAGTACAACGCGCAGACGTGGCATACCAACCTCGACACCTACGAGCGGATCGTCGAGGAAGACGTGAAGAAGTCGGCGATGGTGATCGCCGCGGCGGTGTATCACCTGGCCATGCGCGAGGATCGGCTCCCGCTGTTTGGCGCCGACCAGATGCCGCGCCGGCCTGCCCCCCCGGCGCCCGCGCAGCCGCAGCCTGCGGACGCGCCGACAACCAGCAACTAACCCTGACCTCGATGCATTACCTGCTCTTCTACGACGTCGTTGACAACTATCCCGAACGGCGCGCACCGTTTCGCGCCGCGCATATCGCTCTCGCGCGCCAGGCGGTGGCGCGCGGCGAGTTGATTCTCGGCGGCGGGTTCAACAACCCGCCCGACGGCTCGGTGCTGCTGTTCCGCGGCGACTCGCCGGCGGCCGCCGAAGCGTTCGCCGCCGCCGATCCCTATGTCACGAGCGGCATCGTGACGCGGTGGCGCGTCCGCGAGTGGACCACCGTCGTCGGTCCCCAGGCGGAGGCGCCGCTTCCCGAGTAGGTGGGTCCGTTTTCGTCTAGCAGCAGCGTACGGAGTGGACGGAGGCAACGGCTCAACACGGAGAAACGGAGGAACGGAGGTTGAATTTCTCGCGTACGTCAAACGCCTCTGCCCTCGACGTTCTTGCGTACCTGTGAGCGCTGTTCGCGGATTCCCTCAGGGTTTTGAGCGGCCACCTCTTTGCTCCTGGAACTGCGTGCTGATCGACGCGCCGTTCAACGCCGTGACGGGCCAGATCATCGGCGGGGCAATCGAGGTCCATCGGATCCTTGGCCCAGGTCTCCTCGAATCCAGTTATATGACGTGCCTGCAGTTCGAGCTCGCGGCCCGGCACCTGCGGTTCGTCGTTCAACGAGCCATTCCGATTGTCTACAAAGGGATCGCGCTGGACTCGCACTACCGCGTCGACTTGATCGTCGAGGATCTGGTCGTCGTCGAGGTGAAATCAGTTACTCCGTGGCTCCGTGTGAGGCCGTGCCCTCCGGCGCCTCCGTTGCCCGCACCCTGACGAAATCCGCTCTACCCGACGTCGACCCACCCGACACTTCGCTCGACCGCCTTTTGCCATCGTCGATATGCCTCGTCGCGCTGATCGGCCGACCAGCGCGGCTCCCACTGCCGATCCGCCCGCCACTGACGTCCCAGCGTGTCGAGATCGTTCCAGACACCCACGGCCAGCCCCGCCGCGTAGGCCGCGCCAAGCGCGGTGGTCTCCGAGACGACCGGCCTGACGACCGGCACCCCGATCAGGTCGGCCTGCAACTGCATGAGCAGGTTGTTGACGGTGGCGCCGCCGTCGACCTTGAGCACGTCAAGCCGCACGCCGGAGTCATTGGTCATCGCGTCGAGCACGTCTCGCGTCTGGAAGCAGATGGCCTCGAGCGCCGCGCGCGCGAGGTGCGCTTTCGTGTGGAAGCGCGACAGCCCGACGATCGCGCCGCGGGCGTCGGCTCGCCAGTGGGGAGCGAACAGGCCCGAGAAGGCGGGTACGAAGCAGAGGCCGCCGCTGTCGGGCACGCTGGCGGCGAGCGGTTCGATCTCCGCGGCCGAGGTGATGATGCCGAGTTGATCGCGCAGCCACTGCACGGCGGCGCCCGTCACGGCGATCGATCCTTCGAGCGCGTACACGGGCGAAGCGCCAGCGAATTGATATGCGAGCGTGGTCAGCAGCCCGGCGTGTGACGGCGTCGGCGAGCCGCCGGTGTTGAGCAGCAGGAAGTTGCCGGTGCCATAGGTATTCTTCGCCTCGCCGGGCGCAAAGCACGCCTGGCCGACCATCGCGGCATGCTGGTCGCCAAGGCACCCGGCGATCGGCACCTCCGCGCCTACGGGGCCATCGGCGCGTGTCGAGCCGAAGGCCGACGCGGACGACGATGGCGCGATACGCGGGAGCATCGGGCGGGGAATGTCGAACAGGGCGAGCAGCTCGAGGTCCCAGTCGAGGGTCCGCAGGTTCATCAGCTGCGTCCGGCCGGCGTTGGTCACGTCGGTGACGTGCAGACCGCGTCCGACGCCGCCGGTGAGGTTCCAGATGATCCAGGTGTCGATCGTGCCGAACATCGCCCGGCCGCTGCGTGCCGCATCACGCAGACCCTCCACCTGATCGAGCAGCCACCGCAGCTTCGTGGATGAAAAGTAGGTGGAAGGCGGCAGGCCCGTCCGCTCGGCGAGTAGCGCGCGACGGGGCTCAAGCGCCGCGACCGCGGCGGCGGTGCGCGTGTCTTGCCAGACGATCGCGTGGTGCCACGGCTGGCCGGTCTCGGGATCCCAGACCACCGTCGTCTCGCGCTGGTTGGTGATGCCGATGGCGGCGAGATCGCGCCCTGTCAGGCCGGCGGCGCGCAGGCCGCCGGCAATGACCTCGTTGACGCGCGCGGCAATCTCGATCGGGTCATGCTCGACCCATCCGGGCCGGGGCATGATCTGCCGGTGTTCGAGCTGACGGCGCGCCACTTCGCGACCTGCCTCGTCGAACACCATGAAGCGGGTACTGGTCGTCCCCTGGTCGAGCGCTCCAACGTAACGACTCACGTCGGCACCTGGCAGATTGCGCCGGCGCTCAGCGAGGCAGGTATCGCTGCGCCTGCTCGGGATCGCACCCGAATCGAAGAAGCCGCTGCTGTGGGGCGTAGTCCCATTCACTGCTCATGGTAAATGGCTCCGCCAGATAATCTGAATCCTCGACGACGGAGCTGACCAGCAGGCGAGTCCTGTCGTCGCTGAGTTGGTATCGCTCCACGACATGCTTCCGGGGTCCCGATGGCATTTCCCGCAGCTCGGGGCCGCTGCCGGCGTAGGTGCCCAACATGTGATCCGCGAACAGCGTCGTATCGATGACGAGGACCTCGCCCTCCCACCGCCCGGTCGAATGGCCCTGGGTCGTGCGCGCACCGTCTTTCGGGTGTGGGCGTCCGTCCATAAACACGGTCCGATCGACGTTGAAGAACTCGTTTCGGATGACCACTCGATCATTCCGAACCTCGATCTCGTTCAGGTAGGGCAGCGTCGACAGGAAGGGCGCCACATGCGGAATGCATTTGGTCACCGGATTCGACGCTTCCGTGTACGCCTTCATCGCCGCCAGGCCCTTTGCTGTCGGCTTCAACGCGCCGATGCGCCGCCGTGTGAATCCACGAAGGCCGTTCCACACGCCAGCCACGCTGGTCGCCAGGGCCGCACTCGTCGTCGCGGGGGCTCGAGGCGTCAACACGACCCCGTTGCCAAGGGCGATCGACACGATGAGCGCGTGATTCCGCTGGGCGTTCCTGTCAGGACTTGCCCGCACTGTCACCACGGAGCCAACCGCCAGCAATTCGCGACGCCAACCGCTTCGAGTGAGAATCGGCACCGCATCCGTCTCGAGCATCCACTCGGCGGGTTTGCCAGGCGCGCTCTCCACGGTGACGTAGACATAGGTGTGCGGGCTCGTCCAGTCAAGACGCGTGACCTTGCCCTGGAGGGTGATCTGGGAGCTCGCATCGAAGGCAGCGGCGCTGTGATGAGCCGATGCCGTGGCGGTAAGAATGACCATGGCCGCGATGACCGAATACAGTCGCCTCATGAGACCTCTCAGGCCGGACAGGAGCGGGACGCTCCATGTCGGCGCAAGGTTACAACTGAATCGGTGTGGCTCGCAGGACTTGTTGGGTCGCGCGTATGATCGGGGTCCTGCGCCATCTGCGATGCCGTTAAACCGCGTGTGTGGAGGAATGTCATGTCCAGGTCGATTTGCGCCGTAGCGGCGACGGGGCTCTTGCTGCTCGTGTGCACTGCGGCACCGAGTTACGCGGACGCGGGGCTGCTGCGGACGATTCATGCGCTGGACGACGCGCGGGGCTACTGCCTGGATATTCCCGGCGAGGGGCAGACGCTGCGGCTCGACGATCCGCTGCAGGCGCACACGTGCAAGTACGGCGGGCCGAATGACGATCAGCGCTTCGAGCTGACGGGAGATGGCGCCATCCGCGCGAGCGCCTACGATCGCTGCCTCGCGGCCGGCTCGCTCACGGCCGGCGCGCAGCTTGTCGTGCGGCCTTGTGCGGCGGCGGCGCAGCGATGGTCGATGGCGTCCGGACGTCTCAGTCCGATCTCCCGGTCCGATCTCTGCATCACGTTCGCGGGCGACAAAGGCGCGCCGGCTGGAACGCCGATATTGATTTCCCCCGTTTATCACCGGCGCGACGTCCTGCTGGAGCGCTGCGAGCCGGCGCGCGAGGCCAATCAGTCGCTGCGGTGGTCGCTGCCGCAGGAACGCGGCGTGAGCACCGCCGAGATCGCGCGGCAGGGCATGCCGGCCGATGTCGCCACGCAGTTGATGGCGCTGCGGACGGCGCCTGACACCAACGCGCAGACCTACAAGGTGTACGCGCCGCAACCGCGCGTCTACGAGGCGAGCGAAATCAAAGTGGCGCGGAACATCGCGTACGGCCCGCACGAGCGGCAGCAGATCGACGTGCACACGGCAACGCTGCGCCGCGCACCGCGTCCCGTGCCCGTGGTCGTCGTCTTCCACGGCGGCGGACTGATCGGCGGCAGTCGCGCCAACACGCCGACCGTCGCCGACTATTTTGCGAGCATCGGCTTCGTCGGCGTGAACGCAGGCTATCGTCTCGCGCCCGATTCCAAATGGCCCGACGGCGGACGCGACGTCGGCGCGGTCGTCAGTTGGCTGCACGAACACGTCGGCGAGTACGGCGGGGATCCCGACAAGATGTTTCTCGTCGGCATCTCCACCGGATCGCTGCACGCGGCCACGTATGTGTTCAGGCCGGAGCTGCTGCCGCCGGGAACACCGCGCGTCGCCGGGGCGATTCTGGCGTCAGGGCCGTTTACGTTCGACTTTTCGCAGCCGATGAAGGGGGAGCTCGTCTACTTCGGCGAGGACACGTCGCGCTGGCCGCAGATGGTCGTCACCGGCAACATCACGCGTGCGGACATCCCGGTGCTCCTCACCACGGCCGAATGGGACGAGGCGCGCTACCTCGGTCCGGTCGCGCGGCTGTTCACCGAGCTGGTGGACAAGCAGGCGAGGCCGCGGTTCCGGCAGAGCCTTGGCCACAATCACGTGTCGCAACTGTTGTCGATTGGAACCGTGGATACGAGCGTCTCGCGCGAGATCCTGGATTTCATCGATCGCGTGGTCGGACGCTAGAGGAGGGGCGCTGGCGCTTCTAGGCTGACGCCCCTGGGCGGGCGATTAGCGCTTGCGCCGCGCCTCCCACTCTTCGCGTTCGCGCTTCTTCCAGTAAAAACCAAAGGCAGCCACGATCGCGCAGGTGATCGCGACGGCCAGCATCGCCTCCATCACTGGATCCATGGTTTCTCCTCCAGACGCATTCCCACATATCCTACGCCTAAGGCAAGCGCCACGATCGCCCCAATTTGCCACCACCTCAAGGCGCCGGGATTGAAAGCCGCGTCGAGCGGCACGAACACCACCAGGAGAACCGCGATCTCGCGAAAGAATTCCCCCACCATCTCGGTGCGTGATTTCCGTCTCGCCAGAAGGTCGGCAATCTCGCGCAGTACGTCCTCGTCAGTCATGCCTCACGGCAAAGCAAGAGCAGTGCTGTCGAGAAGCCCAGGAAAATTGAGGCAAGTCGACGGCGTTCGGCAGAAATTGCGTACGTACCGAGCGTTGGTGTTTGCTGATTCGGCTACAACCCAAGTTCTCCGACGATACGGACGGCCCGGACCTACATTTCAAAGCTCCTTGCGCGTTTTGTCCGCTTATGGCGAGTGCCGCCCCGTTCGTGGACAATCGGTGGACAAATAGCGGACCGAGACTCAAAAAGTCTCGGTTCTTAAGGTGGTCTTGGAATGTGGTGCGGAAGCGGGGACTCGAACCCCGACCTGTCGGACCAAAGATCGCACCGACACGTTGACACGATCGCACTGACGAACGAAGAAAGATCGCACCGACACGCGAACAAGAGTCGCATCGACGAACGAAGAGGGCGTCGCACCGACCAGCATCAGCGCGTTCGCGCCCCCGAGTATTCCAGCATCTGCGCGGTCAGATCCAGCGGGTACGAAATCTTCACGTCGGTGATCTTTCCGTCGGCGCCGGTGACCGGCGTCAGCTTGGGCATGACGAAGCCGCTGTAGGACGGCAGGTTCAGCTTGTCCACCCGCGCGACGATCTCGTCGCGCAGCTTTGGGTCGAAGTGGACGCCGTAGGTCTCGAAGAGCTTTTTCGCCGCCGCGTAGTCACCCTCCGCCTTGATGCGCTGCACCTCGCCGAGCAGCCGCCCGGCTCCCTCGCGGAACGCCACCGGATCGACCATCACCAGGTAGGTCTTCCCGTCGCGCGTCCGCTGTTCGATCGCCTTGGTGTTGGCCATCAGCCAGCGGACGATCATCTGCCGGTTGCGCATGTGGTCTTCCTCGATCTGCGTCCCCTCGCGCACCCGGCGGAGCTGCACGAGCGCGTTGCGCGTGTAGGCCTCGTACTCGGCGCGCACGATCCCGTCCTGATCGGCCGCGGGGATGATGCCGAGCTCGACCAGCTTGGGATCGGGCAGGAAGTAGAGCCCGACGAGGTCGGCACGCCCTTCCTCGAGCGCGGAGAAGTGTTCCTTGATCGTCTGCTGCGGCGTGCCCTTCAGGCCCGGCGACACGCGGCCCGAGGCGTGGCCGATCACCTCGTGCATGTCGGTCGTGAGCTCCGCTGCCAAAGCGGCGTACTTCTCCCCGCGGTCGCTCTCTTCCTGCGTCCACGCGAACTCGCTGCGCATCGAGTCAGGCGTCGCGCGGTCGCCCGCGTCGCGCACGTTCGAGAGCGCGACGGACTTGCTGCCGTACTTCTCCCGGATCGACTGGTCGTTCGGCAGGTTGATGCCCACGGGTGTCACCGGCCCCGAGTCGCCAGCCTCGACCACGACGTCGATCGCGTTGGCGACGATGCCGGTGACGTTCGGCTTGCGGTACTGGGGATCC
>CANIBQ010000059.1 GCA_947465645.1 Acidobacteriota bacterium
AAGGACATACCACTAATGGGCTGCGGGACGAGCGGCGACCACTGTCGTGTCCGCGCGGCGCCAGGCCTGAACACGCTGCGTATTGACCGCCGCGGCCTCAGCCGCGCGTCCCTGACGCTCGAGCGCGGTCTGCAGGCCCGACAGCGACCATCCATTCTCCGGAAACTTCCTCATGTCGTCGCGGAATGCCTTCTCGGCGTCCGCATTCCGTCCCACGTCGAGCAGCGCCGCTCCCTGCATTTGACGCACGGGGATCGGCCAGTCGGGCGGCTCCATGTACGTCAGCCCATCCTCGAGGCTCACCGCGACAGCAAAGTGGCGCATGGTCTCCGCCGCGCGCCGCTGCTTCGCCGACAGCTCCCCAGAGAGGACCTCGTACGCAATACCAGCGACTGACGAGGCGGGATTCACGCTCGAGACCATCAGCGTCTTCAGCGACGGATCATCCTTGATCGCCGCGATGGCGGCACGCTCTTTCTCGGCGTCCGCCAGGCGGCTTCCCGCCACATGCGCCAGGCCGCGCGCCGCGTGCCAGATCGCGTTCATGTACGGCACGTCGCCGGGAGGCGCGGGCGCGGCGAGCACCTCGTCCCACAGTCCAAAACGTACCTTCGTGAAGAGCGGCGTCAGGGTCATGTGCTGCACCATGCCACCCATGCCGGGATCGCGAAGCATGTCGGCGTGCATCTTGGCGCGCACCTCGTCGGCGGCCTTCAACGCGTCGGCGCGCCGGCCCTCCATCGATGCGGAGGTCACGAAGAAGTGGATATTGTGCGGGTAGTAGCCGATCTGGTAGGTCATGTTGCCGGCGACCGCGTCGCCGGCGAAGTACGCATCATCCGCCTTGATGGCGTTCTCGTTGGCGACCGATGCCTCGTTGAAGCGTCCCGTCCGCAGGTAGATGTGCGCGGGCATGTGGACGATGTGGCCGGCGCCCGGGGCGAGCGCGGCCAGCCGGTCGGCGTAGCGCTCGGCGCGGCCGGGGCTCGGTGACGCTTCGACGGCGTGGATGTAGAGGTGGATCGCGCCCATGTGATCGGGCTTCCGCGAGAGCACCGACTCGAGCGACGAGACGACGTCGTTCGTGAAGGCGCGCGGACTGCCGTCCAGATTCCAGTAGTTCCAGGGCGCGGTGTCCATCAGCGACTGGGCGAACAGCGTGGACGCGTCGAGGTCGTCGGGAAACCGCTGTGCGACCACGCGCATCGCGTCGGCGTAGGCGCGGTCGAGCGGCGCTCGCTCGGCGGCAGGGTCTGCGGCGTATCGCTTCGCGAGCGCCTCGATGTAGGCGCGCTCGCGATCGGTCGCGCTGCCTGCATGTGCCCGCGCCTGTGCGATCGCCTGATACGCCTCCTTCGCGGCCTCCGGCGTGATCGGCGCATTAATATTGGGACCCAGGGCGAACGCGATGCCCCAGTGGCACATCGCGCACGAGGGGTCGAGCGCGGCCGCCTGCTTGAACGCGCGGATCGCCTCGGCATGATTGAAGGCGTATGAAAGCGCGAACCCCTGGTTGAAGTATTTCTGCGCGTCGGGCGACGAAGTCGTAATCGGGAACTGGTAGTCGCCGAGGTTGCTGTACAAGGGCGCTCGCGGTCCAGATTCAACCGATGGCTGCGTCGAGCAGCCCACGGCAGTCGCGAGGGCGACACTCACCATCATCATCCTGGCCATGGCATCTCCTCTCTGTGTACAAACTGCGACATTGATCGCGCGGTTGGGTCGCAGAAATTATGTACCTTGTCGGCCCCCGCGGAGATTTCCTTCACGAGTCCAGGCGGCACAACATTCGCGTCGTCCGTTGCGTCCGGAGGGACGATGATACGATTGACCACTGCGCGACGGCGAGTGCTGATCGCGCACCTGCCCGAACTGGCGAATGTCGCTGCCGGATCGTTATTGTTCGGACAGTTCTTGAGCGAGCGCCCCTATTCGCTCGCGCTGGCCCTGGGCGGCGTCGTGGTGTGGCTGCTGCTGATCGTCGCTGTCTTCGCCCTCGCGGAAGGTGAACGGAAATGATGTTCTCCGTTGTGTTGCTCGGCGGAATCACCCTGATCGTGTGGATCATCGTGGGATTGGACTGGCTGGCGCGCCGCAATGATCGCGACTCACATAATCGCGCCGCATAGCACTAAGCCGTAGCTCCAGTTGGCGTCTAATGGAGGCATGAGAGCGACACGCCTGCTGAGCCTGGGGTTGGCCGGATGGATCGCCGCGTCCCTGGCCGCCTCCGCGCAAGGGGCGCAGCAGACGGGCACGTCGGTGATACGCGGCCGCGTCTTCGCCGGCGATACCAAACGGCCCCTGAGCCGTGCGCGCGTCACCGTGAGCGCAGCGGGCCTGGGCGGTGGAAGCAAGGCGACGACCACCGATGCCGACGGCCGCTACGAGATCGACGAACTGCCCGCGGGCCGATACACGGTCGCGGTGACCCGCACCGGTTATCTCCGGCTCATCTACGGGCAGCGGCTGCCATCGGAACGAGGCAAGCCGTTGCCGGTGGCCGACAATCAAGTCGTCAGCGACATCGACTTCCTGCTGCCGCGCATGAGCCTTATCAGCGGACGCATCGTCGACGAAACCGGCGAACCGATTCCCCGTGTTCGCGTGTTCGCCATGCGGACGGCGTACTTCGAGGGACGCCGCCGGCTGGTGCCGGTGGCCACGGACACGAACACGACCACCGATCACGCAGGACATTACCGCATCGTCGGGCTGATGCCGGGCAGCTACTTCGTGATGTCGGACGTGCGCGAAACGTGGACCGTCGTCGAGAACGGCATCGAACAGACGCTCGGGTACGCGCCGACCTACTTCCCGGGGACTCCCAGCGTCGGCAACGCGCGCCGGATCACCGTCGGCGTCTCAGAGGAGGCGAGCCACAACGACTTCCCCCTGATCTCGGGCCGCGCTGCGACTGTCTCCGGGACGGCGACCGACTCGGAGGGACGGCCGCTCGCCGGGCGGCGGGTCAGCGTGATGCAGGAGTTCCGGGGACCGGGCTTCGGCACGCTCATGAACACTGGGTCGGGTGCGCCGGTCAAAGCCGATGGGAGCTTCAGGATCCCACACCTGCCGCCGGGTGAATACACGCTCCAGACAAGCGCCGCCACGAAGGAGGGCGCCAGCACGCAGGAAACCGCAGCAGTGCCCATCGTGCTCGATGGGATCGATCTCGACAACGTGATCCTGGCGACGTCGAATGGATGGTCGTTGAGCGGCCAGGTCGTCGCCGACGGTGGGATGTCACCCACCGGATTCATGGCGGGGTTCAGGATCGTGGCGCATCCCATCAACGGCCACCAGTCGGCCCAGGGATCGCCCGGGACGGCCGCTCTCGACAACGGCCGCGTCCGCGACAACGGGACATTCACGGTGTCCGGCATCTTTGGTCCCGCGCGACTGCGCGCGGCGGTGCCCGATACGTGGATCGTCAAGGCGATCACGCAGAACGGCCGCGACGTAACCGACACGGTTTTCGAGCCGACCAACGGCGACGTGCTCTCCGGGTTTCAGGTGATGGTCAGCGATCGGGTGACCACGCTCTCGGGCCGCATCACCGACGACAAGGGTGCGGCGCTGACCGACGGCACTGTTCTCGTCTTCTCCTCGGATAGCGGCAAGTGGGCCGACGACTCGCGCTTCGTGCAGGCCGCGCGGCCCGACCAGGAGGGCAGGTTTCAGATACGTGGCCTTCCTCCAGGCGAATACCTCGCGGCGGCGATCGACTACGTGGAAGAAGGGATGTGGAATGATCCCGAATACCTCGCATCGATTCGCAACCTCGGCCAGCGATTCACGCTCGGCGAGGCGGACACACACGCGCTGATGCTCAGGCTCTCCAGTCCTCAATGAACATTGCCGACATTCCGACGCCAGCGCTGCTCGTGGACGTGGCGGCGCTGGAGAGGAACATCGCGACGATGGCTCGGTTCTTCTCGGAAGGGAACTGCCGGCTGCGTCCACACTTCAAGGCGCACAAGACACCCGAGATCGCCAGACGTCAGCTCGCCGCAGGCTCCTGCGTCGGCCTGACGTGCGCGACCGTGCCGGAAGCCGAGGTTGCCGCCGCGTTCTGCGACGACATCCTCATCGCCAACGAGATCATCGGCGCCGACAAGTGTGCACGGGTCGCCGCCCTCCCAGGCACCATCACCATTGCCATCGATTCAGAGGAAGGCCTGTCCCAGATTGCCGCGGCAGCCGGGGACAAGACCATCGGAATCCTCGTCGACGTGAACGTCGGTCAAGGCCGCTGCGGTGTCACACCAGGCGCGGCTGCGCTCGCTCTTGCGACACGCGTGGCGGCAACCAACGGCGTATGCCTTCGAGGTGTCATGGGCTACGAGGGTCACCTTCAGCCGATCGCCGATCGCGCCGAGCGGGAGCGTAAGGCGTCGGCCGCCATGAACGAGCTCGTGGCCACCGCGCGCCTGCTGCAGGAGTCAGGACTGCCGTGTGACGTCGTGTCGGGCGGCGGAACAGGCACCTATGACATCAGCGGCCGCGTGCCGGGCGTCACCGAGATTCAGGCCGGCTCGTACGTGCTGATGGACACCGACTACGCGCGCCTGAGCCTGCCGTTCGAGCAGGCGTTCTCGGTGCTCGGCACCGTGGTCAGCACGCCCCGCGCCGACTATTGCGTCGCCGACTGCGGACACAAGTCGATGACCAAGGATCATGGCCTGCCGTCTGTCAAAGGCATGCCGGGCGCATCGGTCACACTCCTCAACGACGAACATGCCGGGATCGCCCTGCCGCCCGGCAGTCGCGTGAGGATCGGCGACCGCATCGAGCTCTGGCCGTCGCACACCGATCCCACCGTCAACCTCCACGATGTGTTCTACGCGATCGAGGACGGACGCGTGATCGGAGAGTGGCCGATCGCCGCCCGCGGCTACAAGAACAGGTAACAGCCGACCGCGCCGATGACGGTCATCGACAGACCCCAGATCAGCAGCTTGTTGTAGGTCGGACGAACTTCGTCGGCCTTCATGATGGCGGCGATGCAGATCGCTCCCGTGGTCGAGAGCGGCGACATGTCCACCAGATGGGCGCCAATGTTGATCGCGGCGGCGGTGGCCACCGGGTCGCCGCCGCCGAGGCGCTCGATCAGGCCCGGGACGGTGGGCAGGAATGCGGGCAGCACGACGCCGGACGAGCTGCTGTAGACAGAGATGACGCCGGTCACCAACGCCACCATCCCGGTCAGCGAATCCCGCGTGGCCGTGCGGGCCAGCAGCGACGTGAAGAGATCGAGGCCGCCGGTCTTCTCCAGCAGGCCGATCAGCACCGTCACGCCGCTGACCATGATGATGGGCTTCCAGGGCACCTTCCTGATCGCCTCGTCGTGATCGGCCACTCGAATCGCCGCCAGCACCACCGCTCCCGTAAACGCGGCCATCCCGATGTTGACGTTCAGGAACAGCACGGCGGCCATCATCGTCAGGATCACGCCGATGGTGATCCAGTTGCCAATCGTGACAGGGGTCTGATCAGGATCTGCCACCGGCTCACCGGAGAACTCGCGGCGGAACAGCTTCATCCCTCCCAGAAGGAAGTAGCCGGCGAATCCCACGGCCGCATGGGCGACGAGGTTGGTCCAGTAGAAGTACCACTCGTGGCCGCCCAGGCCGATCTTCAGCAGGAGCCCGTTGGCGATGATCCCCGTCGGCGCAAACGGCGAGAGCGCCGCCGCCTGGGCGCCGTTGCCGATCATCAGCGCCATCAGGAACGCCGGGATGTTCGCGCGCGCGGCCACGGCCATCGCCATCGGCGCCAGCATCGCGGCGGTCGCGACGTTGCCCGGACCCAGCGAGCCGATGCCGCAGCCGAGCAGGAAGAACATGATCGGGATCAGGCCGGCATTGCCGCGGCACACACGCACCGCCGCCTGCGCGATTCTTCCCAGCGTCCCATTGAGCTGAGCCTGTGAGAAAAGAAGGGTCACGCCCACCAGCGTAAGGAACAACTGCGTCGGAAAGGCCGCCAGCACGTCGTTCAGCGGCATCCCCGCGAGATACACGCCGACGATCCAGGCCGCCGCCAGCGCGAGCACGCCCACGTTCAGCTCGCTGACGCAGCTCACGATCAGCACGATGACGAGGGCGATGAGCGAGATCCACGCGAGTGACATATGTTCTTTTGTTCTTTGTACGTAGTGTCCGGCTTTAGCCGGACCTACAGCAGCGATCGCAAGAATACGGCGGGATGCACCGCCTCGACCCCGGTGAATTCACGTACCTGATGGCGGCACGAGGTGCCCGCGGCCACCACCACGGCACCAGCCGCCTTCCCGCGCACGGCTGGAAACAGCTTCCGCTCGCCGATCGCCCGCGACACATCGAAGTGCCCGCGCATATACCCGAACGACCCGGCCATGCCGCAGCACCCGGCGTCGAGATCGACGACTGTGGCGCCCGGAATGCGCGACAGGAGCGCCTTCGCCGGCGGCATGAGTCCCATTGCCTTCTGATGGCAGTGGCCGTGAAGCAGGACGTCCACCGCTTTCGACTTGAGCGGCAGTCTATCGCCAAGGCCCTCGAGGAACTCCTCCAGCAGCATGCATGACCGCGCGACCTCTTCGGCGCGCGCCCGGTCCTCACCGCGCAGCAGCGAGGGGACGTCCTCGCGCATCGCCGACAGACAGCTGGGCTCGCAAAACAGGATCGGCCGCCCGGCCTTGGCGTGCGCGTGCAATGACCGCGTCGTCTCGCCCGCCATCTCGCGCGCGCGCCCCAGCAGGCCTTTCGAGATCTGCGGGCGGCCGCAGCAGCCATGCTGCCCGAGGCCTGCGCGCACACCCGCGGCTTTCAGCAGACTGAGCGCGGCAAGCCCGATGCCGGGCTCGTAGTAATTCGTGAACGTGTCGTTGAAGAGCACCGCCTCGCACCGATCGTCGGCGGCCGGAGCCACTTGAGACAGCGTGCGGCGCTCGAACCTCGGCAGCGCGCGGCGGCGGTCGAGGCCGGCGACCGCTTCGGCCACCCGCCGGACGACACCCGCGCCCATCATCCAGTTCGAGAGCGGAGCCAGGCGACTACCCCACTCGGCCAGGCTGCGCGCGTTGCCAAGCATCCGCGCCGAGAGCGGCGTGCCGTGCCGCGTGTAGTAGTCCGCGAGAAACTCGCTCTTGAACCGCGCCACGTCCACGCCGACCGGACATTCGGCCTTGCAGGCGCGGCACTCGAGGCAGAGGTCGAGCACCCCGTGCACGCCCTCGTCGCCAAGCCCTGCTTCGCCCAGGCGTCCCGTCATCGCCAGCCGCAGGACGTTGGCGCGTCCCCTGGTGGAGTGCTTCTCCTCGCGCGTCGCCATGTACGACGGGCACATCGTCCCGTCGAGCGTCTTGCGACACGCGCCGAGCCCGCTGCACATCTCCACCGCGCCGGCCATGCCGCCGTGCTCCGAGTAGTCGAAGAAGGTGACCGGCGTGGGTGTCTGGTATCCCGCGCCGTACCGCAGGTTCGCGGTCATCGGGCCGGCGTCCACGATCTTGCCGGGATTGAAGATGCCGTGCGGATCGAACGTCTGCTTGATGGTGCGGAATGCCTCGTACAGCGCCGGCCCGAACATCCTGGCCATGAACGGGCTGCGCACCATGCCGTCGCCGTGTTCTCCCGACAGCGCCCCACCGAACTCCACGACGAGGTCGGCGACATCGTTGGCGATCGCCTCGAAGCGCCTCACGCCCTCTTCGGTCTTCAGGTTGATCACCGGACGAACATGGAGACAGCCAACCGAGGCGTGCGCGTACACGCCGGCGGTTGTCCCGTGTTTCTTCACCAGTGCCAGGAACCGCTCGATGTAGTTGCGCAGCTTCTCTGGCTCAACCGCGGTGTCTTCGACAAACGACAGCGACTTGGCGTCGTCTTTCATCGCCATCGACAGGCCGAGCGCGGCTTCGCGAAGGCTCCACACCCGCGCCTGCACTGCCGGATCGAGCGCATGGAAGTACCGGTTGCCGAACGCGTGCGCGCGCAGATCCCACTCGAGCTGCTGGAGGCGGACGGGCAGGTCCCGTGGATCGTCCTCGTAGAACTCGACGCACAGGAGCGAAGCCGGATCGCCGTCGATGAAACTGCGGCGCAGTGCGTCGAGCGCCGCGTTCTGCTTCGTATAGTCGAGGATGAACCTGTCCATCACCTCGACCGCCGACGGCCGGTGCCGGAGAATCAGCGGCGTGGCGGAGAGCGACTCGAGAAGATCGGCGAACTGGATCACCAGCACGGCCTTGCCGGCCGGCAGCGGCACCAGGTTGACCTTCGCCTCGAGCACGACGCCGAGCGTGCCCTCGGATCCGATCATCATCTTGGCCAGGTTGAACGGCCGGCCTGGCTCGACGAACTCGTCCAGGTTGTAGCCGCCGACCCGGCGGAGGATCTTCGGATACCGGCGCCCGATCTCGCCGGCATGCTCCCTGGCGAGGCGCCGAACGACGCTGTAGCAGCGCGACTCGAGCGTGTCGGACGAACACCGGGCATCGAGATCGTCCACCGACACCGGCCCGAGGTGGACGACCGATCCGTCCGACAGCAGCACCTCCTGCTCCAGCACGTGATCGATGGTCTTGCCGTAGTAGACGGATCGCGCGCCGGCGGAGTTGTTCGCCATCATCCCGCCGACCGTCGCGCGGCTGGCGGTCGAGATATCCGGCGCGAACCGAAGTCCGTTCGGGCGGAGCGCGGCGTTGAGCTCGTCGAGGACGACACCCGGCTCGATGCGCGCCCACCGCTCCTGCACGTTCACTTCGAGGATGCGATTGAGGAACTTCGACGTGTCAACGATGATCCCGGCGCCAATCGCTTGTCCTGCCTGCGACGTCCCGCCGCCGCGCATCGTCAGCGGACATCGCAGCTCGGCGCAGATTCGTACGGTTCGGATCAGGTCTTCACGCGACCGCGGCACGACAACTCCCAGGGGCTCGATCTGGTAGACGCTGGCGTCGGTGGAATAGAGGGCGCGTGTCACGCGGTCGAAGCGGACCTCGCCTTCGAGCTGGCGTTCGAGCTCGACACGGATGGCGTCGGCGTTCACAGGCCGGCGAGGCCCTCGCGCAGCCGGTCCAGTCCCTTCGTGAGCGTGTCACCGCCGCTCGCGAACGACACTCGCAGGGTGCCCTCGCCTCCTTCGCCGTACGCGGATCCGTGCGCCACCACGACGCCGTGATCGTTGAGGAGGCGCCGGCGCAGGTCGTTGGAGGGAATGCCAGTCGCGCGCGCGTCGACCATGGCGAAGAACCCGCCCTCGGGCGTCAGCACCCGCACACGTCCAAGGTCGCCAAGCCTGGCCAGTACCGTGGACCGCCGGGACGCGTATTCGTCGCGCATCTCCCCGACACACGCCTGCGACGATGCCAGCGCCACGGCGGCGGCGTCCTGGATGAACGTGGCCGGTCCGCGGCTCGACTGCTGCAGCACCAGGAACATGCTGTCGATCATTCCCGCCGGCGCCGCGCAATACCCGGCGCGCCAGCCGGTCATCGCGTAGGTCTTCGAGAGGCTGTTGACGAGAATCGTGCGGCCTCGAAGCTCGGTCGAGATCGCGGCCGGCGACACGTGGTGGTGACCGTTGTAGACGATCGCCTCGTAGATCTCATCGCTCACGAGCAGCAGATCGTGGCGAATCACGAAGTCGGCGATGACCTGCAGCTCCGGCTCGCGAAAGACCGTCCCCACCGGATTCCATGGCGTGTTGAGGAGGAGCATTCTCGACCGCGGGGTGACGCTCGCCTCGAGCGCCTCCCGCGTCAGGACGAAACGTCCGTCGACGATCGGCGCGCGGACAGGCCGTGCGCGGCCGCGGGCCAGGACGATCGGAGATTGATACGCGTCGTACACCGGGTCAGGAAGGAGCACCTCGTCACCTTCCTCGAGCATCGCCGTCAGCGCTGCGTAGATCCCGAGAGTCGCGCCGGTGGTGACCAGAATTTCGGTGGCGGGATCGTAGGTGAGGCCGTTGTCCCTGGCCAGCTTTGCCGCCACGGCGTCGCGCAGGCGAGGCTCGCCGCGATTGTCCGGATACCCGGTGCGGCCGTCGGAGAGCGCGCGCGTCGCTGCGTCGACGATGTGACGAGGCGTGGGGAGATCGGGCTCGCCGCGCATGAGCGACACGAGGGCACGGCCCGCCGACTGCGCGGCACGGACCTCACCGAGGATCGTGTTGACGGCAGTCGGCCTGAGTCCCTCGGTCGCTCTCACGGAATCAGCAGCACCTTCCCGGTGGTCTTGCGTCCTTCGAGCGCCGCGTGGGCCTCGACGGCGCCCTTCAGCGGGTATTCATGCTCGATGCGGAGCGTGAGCCTGCCGGCGGCAACCCACGCGAAGAGCTCGGTCGCGCGCTGGCGAAGCTCCTCGTTGCTGGCGATGTAGTTCACGAGCGTCGGACGCGTGAGGAAGAGCGAGCCGCTCTTGGCCAGGAGGCCGGGGTCGATCGGCGGCACCACGCCGCTCGACTGTCCGAAGAGCACCATCAGGCCTCGCGGCGCGAGCGAGCTCAGACTCTTCATGTAGGTGGTGAGACCAACCGAGTCGTACACCACCTGCACGCCTTTGCCGCCGGTCGCCTTCTTCGCCGCGGCCTCGAAGTCCTCGGTCGTGTAGAGGACGACTTCATCCGCGCCGGCGGCTTTCGACAGCGCGGCTTTCTCTGGCGTAGACACGGTGGTGATGACGTGTGCGCCGCGAAGCTTGGCGATCTGTGTCAGCAGCAGCCCAACTCCGCCGGCGCCCGCGTGGACGACGCAGGTGTCGCCCGGCTTCAGCGGATAGGTTGAAGTGGCCAGGTAGTGCGCGGTCATGCCCTGCAGCATGATCGCGGCGCCCTGCTTGGTCGTCATGTGGTGCGGGAGGAGCACGAGGCGGTCGGCCGGCACGACCGCGCGCTGCGCGTAGCTCCCCATGATGCTGGTCCATGACACGCGGTCTCCCGGCTTGACCACCGTGACGCCCTCACCCACCGACTCGACGACCCCCGCGCCCTCCTGCCCCAGCGTGAACGGCAGCGGATTCTTGTAGATCCCCATCCGCTGGTAGACGTCGATGAAGTTGACGCCCGCGGCTTCCACGCGGACAAGGGCTTGCCCGCCGGCGGGCACGGGATCAGGCAGGTCCTCGAAGCTCAGCGCTTCGGGACCGCCGTACGCATTGACACGAATCGCTTTCACAGTGGTTGCCTCCAGAGACGCGATTATATAGGTGCGCTGTCGAGCTGCGTTGTGACGGTGCTGAAGTAATCTAGAGATTCCCCGATGACATCTTGCGGATGACGCCAGAGCAGATTGCCCGACGCTACTATCAGTTATTGAACGAGAGGCGGCTCGAGGACGCGGCGGCGATGGTCGATGCCCATGCGATCTACTACTACCTGCCCACGCGGCAGCGGTTCGTGGGCCGCGCCGGATTTCATGCCGTCATGGGTCTGTGGCTCAATGCGTTCGAGGATGCACGGCTGGAAGTAGTATCCGCCCTTGCACTGAACGATCACTCGGTGCAGGTGGAATTCGTCGGCAAGGGGACGCACACCGGCGATCTGGTGCTCGGGGAGACGTTGTGCGTTCCGGCCACGGGACGCATGGCCGAGTTGCCGTTCCGGAATCTCCTGGAGATCCACAACGGCATCATCATCGGGGTGGAGCTCGATTTCGACGTGGAGGAAATGAAGAGGCGCCTCCTGGGATGACGAGGCGCCGGCGCGGAGTGCCTAGGTCGTCGCGACGCGAACTGGCGCCTTGCGCGTACGCTTGGCGGGCTTCGGCGGCGCGGGAGTCTGGGACGTTTCCAGCCGAGCCATGGCGGTGGCAAACGTACGCACGCCATGCTCGTCGAAATTGATCGTGGTGTGGTACTCGTTCACCGCCGTGACGGTGCCGGTGCCGTAGGTCGCCTGGGAAACTCGATCGCCAACTGAATAACGCGCCACGGAACCTCCTAAATCGGTTGTCAGTTGTCCGTTATCAGTTGTCAGTTGGTTGTCCCTTGGCCTCGAGCTGGCTCGCGGCCTCCTGACAACTGACAACTGACAACCGACAACTTCCGTGACTATCTTACCAGCGCGACTCGGTGCGCTGCCGCGGGCCGGAATTGCGGCCACCGCCGCCGCCGCCGCCGTATCCGCCGCCGCCCGAACGCGCCTCCTGGGGACGCGCCTCGTTGACCGTCAGCGTGCGGCCGCCAAACTGCTGCTCGTGCAGTTGCTGGATCGCCGTCTGCGCCTCGGGCTCGGTGGCCATCTCGACAAACGCGAAGCCGCGTGCACGGCCGGTCGCGTTGTCGCGCATGACGCGCACCGATTCGACGGCGCCTGCCTGCTCGAAGAGCGCCTGCAAATCTGTTTCGCTGGTTTCGTACGGCAGGTTGCCGACGTAAAGCTTTCGACTCATGAACTACTGCTCCTCCATTCCCCGTGGAATGGACCGTGCCTGTGGCACGGCTTTAACTTCGGAAACTGGCCTGAGCACCACGCTCAAGCTCGACTGTCACTAGAGAGGAGCGAGTCGAAAAAGGCTCGTTCAACGCTGGCGAGGGTAAAGCGGCGGGCAAAGCTTCCAAAAGACCCGTTCAGTATACACTACGGGTCTTTATCGCCCGGTAAAGAGACGCTTCCGTCTGAGCCTGGAAGGGCTCTTTTCGCATGCGTGTGCACCTCGTAAACCCGAGCGATATTTCGCTTGGCGTTGGCGTGATCACACCGCGGTGGCTGTACGTGCTGGCGTCAGCCACGCCCGACTCCTACGGCCCTCCCGCCGTCATCGATGAAACCCTCGAACGCTTCGACGAAGCCTCGGTCTCGAAGGGTGACGCGGTGGGTATCGGCATCCACGCCGCCAACGCCCACCGCGGATACGAGGTCGGACGCCGCGCGCGCGAAAGAGTTGATGGGCCTTCTCTATGCCGTTCTCGCGCCGGAGGCAGGAATGGCAAGAGACCACCGACGGCTGCGCGTGTTTCACGAGGCGCACCAGCTCACGATCGCGATCTACAAGGAAACGAAGGACTTTCCTCGCGACGAATGGTTTGGTCTTCGCGCACAGATCAGACGTGCCGCCACGTCAATCGCCAGCAACATCGTTGAAGGAAGTGCACGCCGCGGGAGCGCTGAGTACGTCAATTTTCTCAACATCGCCCGCGGCTCCGCTGCAGAAGTCGCCTACTTGATAGAGCTCGCGTCTGAGCTTGATTTTCTTTCTGTGCCGGGACGCGACCGCCTGACCTACGCATGCCGCCAGTTGATTCCCCAACTGCAGTCGCTGACTAACAGCCCGTCGACGCGGCCGCGCAGCGAAGCCTAACGCCTAGAGCCAAAAGCCGAGAGCCTACTGAACAACCCGTCCACCCGTAATGAAGCGGCGATAATCCGAGAAACGCTGAGTGATGCGGTTCCGCTGAGTGCCGCCGCCGCGGATGACGGTCACGGTTTCAATCACGTCCGGCAGCATCAGGATCTCGTCGGGATCGACAAATGACACCCGCTTGTATCGGATTGACGAGTCGGCACGTTCGATCGTCATGTTCCTGGCGGCGCCGCGGCGCTGCTGTTCCCGCGGCGTTGAAAAATCAAACATGCCGCTGAGGCGTTCGTCGAGCCGCAGCACGTCGTAGGTCGCGGCGTCGATCCAGATTCGGCCGCGCGAACGTCCCGGCAGCGAGATGCTGATGCAATCACGTATGTAAGTGATCTCGGGCTCGCCAGCGGCGACGCTTCGGTAATCGAGCATCATGGCGGCGCGGCCTTCCACGCGCGCGGTGCCGGCCACGGAAAACGTGTAGTCGCCGCGCTGCGCTGCCAGCAGCATGCTCAACGGCTCCGGTGATACGGGTTTGGGATCGAGGCAGCCCGCCTCGTCCTTGGGCTTCGGCGGGCGGCCGTTGATCGTCAGCAACTGCCGGACGACATTCGCCTCCGGAAGCTCGCCGCCGTCGGCGGGGGCGTCCCACGCCAGGCGCAGCTCGTACGCCAGCCTTCGAGGAAAATCGATCGACGTCAGGTCCGAGCGAAGCGGCTGAATCGACACGCTCTCGAGCGAGACGAGGCTTTGTGCCCGCGCGTACCACTGCTCTACGCGGTCGCTGATCCTCGCAAGGGTCTCGGTCAACGGAAGCGGGGGATCACCGCGCTGTGCCTGCGGAGCGGCGACGGAGACCGCGACGGCGACGGCGACGGCGAACACCAGGCATCGGAATGGGCGCATGCGGCGTAGGGATGCATCCTGCCATCAAACGCGGCTGAGGTGAAGCCCTCTATGCCTGAGGTAAGGGTTCGTTCTTGTGCCCATCGTGCAACAGGCATACATTGCTGTTGTGGAGGGCGTAATGCCAGAGACGAAATGCGCACATCCGTCGTGCCAGTGCAAGGTGATGAACAGCGGACCCCACGGGAAATACTGCAGTGACCACTGCAAGCAGGCGGGGGAGAAGATCGAGCTGCGCTGCGATTGCCAGCACCCCGCCTGTCGTTGACCTAACGCCTTTTCGCCTCACGAAGAAGGCGTTAGAACGCGAACTTCACCGCCACCTGCGCGACGCGGGGATCACCCGCCGTCGTGATGATGCCGAAGCTTGCCGTGCCGACGACGGCGTTCGGATTCCCGAGCGGAGGGGTGTTCAGCAGGTTGAAGATCTCTCCGCGAACCTCGAGCACGCCGACAGATCTCAACGCAATCCGCCGAATCACCGCCACGTCCACGTTCCGGTACGACGGCCCACGTACCGGGTTACGCGAGGCGTTGCCGAGGGTGAACTGCGGTGCGGCCGCGAACGCGCCTGTATCGAACCATCGCCCGGCACTGCGGTCAGCCGCCGGCAGCTCGGGGTCGCGCGAGAGGTTCGGACGCTGCGTGCCGAAGCCGGCGAACGCGTTGAAGTTGGTCGCCTGGGTGACGGCCACCGGGATACCTGATTGCAGCGTGACGATCCCGGCCAGCGTCCAGTTCGCCGCAGGCTCCCATATCGCCGACGACACGAAGAGGTGCGGGATGTCACCGGTCGAGTAGTCGCGCTCCCCTTTCCGGTTGAAGCCGTCGGCCACCGGCGCGTTGGTCACCGGCCCGGTCAGGATCGACGCATCGAAGACCGAAGAGGCATCGTCCATCAGCGTCGACCGCGTGTAGCTCGCGGTGTACGACAGGCGGCGCGAGAGCCGTCGCTCGATTCTCGCGGTCACTCCCTGGTAGAAGGAAGTGCCGACGTTGTTCCTGTACAGGCTGACCGTCGTGTACTCGGGAAACGGCTTGAGCAGTTGCGCGCGCGCGATCGTCGGGTCGCCGAGCGAAGAAGACCGCGGAACGACTCCGAAGTACGGGTTCGGCACTCGCTCGAGCAGCGCCGGACCCAGCGCAAGCTGCGCGACCGACAACTGGTTGATGTTGCTGTCGGGGATGCCCACGCGTGTGATCTTCGATCCGACGTAGGCCACCTCCACGACGGTCGCAGGGCCCAGCGATCGCTGCGCCGAGAGGTTCCATTGCTGCACGTACCCGGAGCCGAGATCGCGATCGACCGCAAACACACCTTGACCCAGGCCCGCTGACGGCGTGAGCGGGATCGGGAGCACCGTGGGCCCTTGTGCCAGCGTAAACGCGGGGGCGAGGTTGTCGATCGTCCGCTGCGAGACGGTCTGCAGAAACGGAAAGACCGGCGTCGTGAACGGCGTCGTGACCCCGGCCTGCTGGATCCAGACGAGCGCGTAACCGGCACTCAACACCGTGGCGTCGTCGAGCCGGCCGACCATCCCGAGCCGCGGACCGAGATTCAGCTTGTGGAGCCGGCGCGCGGCCCGTGGACGGCCGTCGCGGCCGAGAAACTCGAGCTGGCGCGTGTCCAGGTTGAAGACGGCCGCCTGGTCGTCCTTCTCGATCGACGGAAAGTTCAGCGTGTACCGCAGTCCTGGCGACAGCGTGAAGCGATCGGACATCCTCCAGTCGTCCTGGACGAAATACTCCTGCACGTGGGCCCGGTTGCGAATCTGCCGTGGCTGCAGATCGATCGAGAACGATTGCACCTGCCCGAGCAGGAAGCTGGCGAGCGGCGTTCCCGTGTTCGCCGTTCCAGGAAGATCGCTGAAGAGCGCGCTGAATTGGTACAGACCGGCCGGCGATGGCGGCTGGACGATGTTCAGGCGCTCCCACCGCAGATCGAACCCCGTCTTGACGGTGTGGCGGCCGGCGACCCATGTCATCGTATCGGCCACCTGCGTCACGCTGGTGCCGAAGTCGGACTCGGTGTTCGGCGGCGAGCCAAGCTGCTGATACCCGGCGATCTGGAACGTTGGCAGGATGCCGCGGGCGTCCCGCGCCGCGGCCCTCGTGACGTCCCGCCGCGTGTCGCCGAACCGCACCTCGTTCATCCACTGGCCTGAGAACGCATGCTGGTAGCTGGAGGCGAGCCCCCAGGCGCGCGTCTCCTGCGGGCCGAGCGTGCCCGTCGTCACCCCGCTGCCGTCGGGGAGCGGCGTCACGGGAAGGAAGCGCCCGCGAAAGTGCGACACGCGCGCGAACACATGGTCCTGCGCGGCGCCGAGACGATGGTCCACGCGGGCGTCGAATTGATTCTGGTCGTCGGCTTCCGCGGCTGTCCGCCGGTAGTTGTTCGCGGTTCCCCCAGCGGTCGGCAACGGATACCGCTGCAGCAACGCGTCAGCCACCGGGTCGAATCGTGCGATCGGGATCGCGTTGGCCGAAAACGGCGCGCGCGTCACCGGGTCATAGATGACCGGCGCGCGACCTCCGATCGGCTCGGTGAAGACCCCCTGCCGCTGCAACATCGTCGGCACGGTCGAGATCACCGTGCGTCCGATCGTCTGCCGCTGGCCCTGGTAGTCCACGAAGAAGAACGTGCGGTCCTGCACGATGGGGCCGCCGAGCGTGCCACCAAATTGATGGCGGCGAAACCGCGGCCTGGACGCGTCGGCCGGCGCGAAGAAGTTTCGTGCGTTGAGCCCTTCGTGCCTGGCGAACTCGAACAGGCTGCCGCGCAAGACGTTCGACCCCGCTTTGGTCGTGAGGTTGATGACCCCCCCGTTGAAGCGGCCGAACTCCGCCGGCGGACTGTTGCTTTCGATCTTGAACTCCTGGATCGCGTCGAGCACCGGAAAGATTGGCACCTGCCCTGGCTCAGGCTGGAGCACCGAGATGCCATCGAACAGGTATTCATTGGTGCGGGGTCGCCCGCCGTTGATGCGGGGAAACTGCGAGCCCGGCGGCAGCGCCACCCCAGGCGCCAGCGACGCAAGCGCCATGAAGCTGCGGCCGTTGAGCGGCAGTTGGACGACGCGCTCGTGATCGACCACGTGTCCCAGGCTCGCCGAGGCGTCGCGAAGGATCGGAGTCTCCGCGACAACCGTCACCAGCTCCGCTACGTCGCCGACGACGAGCGTCAGGTCGAGGCGCACCGTTTCACCCGTCCGCAGGGCGAGGGCCTCGCGCGTGATGGTTCGAAATCCCTGAAGCGTAACGGTGAGACGGTACGGCGATGGGCTCAGCCCGGAAAAGGCATAGAGCCCCGCATCAGTCGAGACCGAGATCGCGGTGCGCCCGGAGTCGACGGCCGTCAGCGTCACCGTCGCGCCGGGCACTGCCGCGCCAAAGGGGTCTCGCACCATACCGGTCAGACCCGCCGCCCCAAGCTGCGCGGCAGGCGACACCCGAGGGACGAACATGCACAAGACGAGAATGGCGAACCACAGCCGCCGCACGGTTCGCTAACTCTATATCCGGCCCGATACGTTAATCAATTCGACCTGATTCGACTTATACAGGAGTTGTGTTGGGTTACGGCGGCCGCAGCCAGCGACGCAGCCAGCTTGCGACGAACTAACCGGCGACCCGGCCGACGAGGAAACCTGGGATGCTCGAGGTCGTAGATTCTCTTGAAATTTACACACAATTAACATTACGTTAATGCAACTGTAATATGGACGTGGTTCTTAGAGCTGCGCTCGCCTCTTGCACCGTCGCGGCCATGCTGGCCGGCCAACCAGCCCCTGTGCACGCACAATCCTCGGACCAGCAAAACTCGCAACATCTTGAACACTCACCATTTACGACTGATAACGCTGCCCTGCAAGCGAGTCTGGATAGACTCGCCGCCCGGAGCGCGGCCTGGCGCCAGGCAGTCGACTTAGTTGGGAAAACTGGTCGCCGCGCGTACATCGTGACACCCAGCCGGGTGCGGGTGATCGACCCGCAAGACGGGGGAGTGAAATCGTTCGACAAGCGTGTTCTTGCGGAAGCGCTGCCCATCGCCGACGAAGACCTTCGGGTTGATTTGGTGATCGTGGTCGTGAATCTGGCACTGCTCGAGGAGGCGCACAGGTACCAGCGGCTGATGATGGACTTCGAGGCGGATCTCGATCGCATCCTGGCGCACGAGATTTTCGGACACGCCGTTCCGTACCTACTCGCCGGACACATGTCCGGAAAGTGTCCCGATCCTTTATCTGGTCAGCCCGCGGCTGAATCGTGCGCCATCCAACGCGAGAACGAGGTCCGCGCCCAATCAGGCCTCGGCCGCCGTACGGAGTATGGGCTCGAAGGCCTCGCGATTGTTCGCACCTTTGGCCACCGTCAAGTTCGCCACTAGTCGTCAACGACGAAGCTGAAGACCTTCCACGCACCATCTTTTTCGAGCATCGACCCGGAGACGCGCAGGTCCATCTCCGCACCGGACGCGTCGCGCACGCGGAAGGTCGCCGCGCGGCGCACATCGTAGCTGGCGTATTTGGTCTCGCCGTCAAACGCCACGTCAATGAGGGTGTACGTCCGGCCTCCGTGGGCCTGGAGCAGCGCCGTCAGCGCCCCGTCGCTCTTCTGGTGCAGATCGCCCCACACGTAGGAGAACGGCAGGTTTCGCTCGGGACGCGCCGCGGGCAGGTCCGGCCAGACGTGATAGCGGAACTCCTGCTCGTTGAGCGCCAACGCCTCGAGCGCCATGCGATCCCCACGCGCAACCGCGTCAAGCACGGCTGTCGCCAGGGCTTCAGGAGAGTTACGCGTATTCGCCAGCGGTACCGGCGAGTCGCACGCGGTGCCGGCGAGCAGCACCACCAGACCCGTTGCGAGCGCTGTTCGGTTCATCCGGCTCCTAGCGTACACAACAACGGCGGGCCCCTGAGGACCCGCCGTGTTGAACAATTCTACGGTTGCGACCGGCAGGACCTAGTTCTGCGGGAACGACGTCCAGCCGTCCATCCAGTTGGCGGCCGGCGCCGGAGCCACGGCCCCGATGTAGGTGACGGCGTCGAAGAAACCGTCGTTCGGCGGCTGAATCGGCGCCAGTTGACCGCCGGCCAGCGTGGCGATGCCGCTTGGCTGGAAGTTCGGCGCCGCGTGGTTCGAGCAGGCTGTGGTGGACACTCCCGGCTCCACGCCGACGCGGACGTTCGGAAAGCGGCCGTTGTTGATGTAGGTCATGACGCTGGCGTGCATGTTCGTCGGCATGCCCCATGCGACGCCCGCACCCATCTGTGACGTGCCGTTGTCGATCTGTCCGGTGGTCGCGGTGTTGGTGGTCTCGATCTGGAAGCCCACCGTCTTGAACCCGGTGATCAGGAAGTTCCGGATCGTGAAGGCCGTGCCGCGGCGGAGGTTGGCGGCACGCGGGCTCTCACCGCCCTCGTTCCGATCGGGATCGCCGCATGCCGTGATGTTGTAGATCTGCGGGTTCGATCGGGGCAGCGCGTTGTTATTGAACTCGTTGTCGTCCGCCTCGATCCCATTGTCCGCGTCGTCTCCGCGCTGTGTGATGGCGGCGAACTGCACGCGGCCGGTCCAGCCGAAGGTCCAATCGAGGCTGTCGTCGGCGGCGTTGGACATCACGATGTACTTGGCATCCACGGTGCCGCCGAACCACTCCAACGCGTCGTCGCGGCTCATGTGCGCCTGGACGTGGTCCACCTGGGTTGCACGGCCGACGCCCTGGAAGGCGATGCCGTTCAGTTCGTTGTCTGGGCTGAACTCGACACCGGAAAATTCCACTCGGACGTATCGAAGGATGCCGCTGTTGTCGTTCGGATCTGTTCCGCCGTAAACGCCGGTATCGCCTTCGCCGGCGCCCTCGCCGCCTTCCAGGTTGACCGGCGCGCGGCCGTTGATGATCAGGCCTCCCCAGTCGCCGCGATTCCGCCGCCCGATCGGCTGGTCGCTCGTGAAGACGATCGGCTGCGCCGCCGTGCCGACGGCGTTCAGGCGGCCACCGCGAAGCACAATCAACGTGCCGACGCTTCCAGCCTCACCGATGACCCTGGTGCCGGCCTGGATGTTCAGCGTGCCACCCTGACGGACGAACACCGCGCCGCGCAGGACGTAATAGTTGGTGTTCACCCACGTCTCCGCGCCGGTGATCTCGCCGGTCACGACGACCACCGGCTTGTCGATGCCGGGCACGTTCACCGGCGGCGCCTGCTCGGACGACACCTTCACGGCGGGCACGGCGGCCAGCAGGCCGGCCACAAGCGCGCACGTAGCGATTTTCTTCAGGTACTGACCCATGATTTCCAGTCTGCTCCTCTGCATGATTGACGTAGGGCTTAGAACGCGCTGAAGCCGACCGACAGCGCGATGGTGCGACCCATCTTGAAGAGACGCTGCGTCTCGGTGGTGTCGAGCGTCTGCGTGAACAGGTACCCGCTGTCGGTCAGGTTCTCCAGCGTCAGCCGGATGCCGAGACCGCGGACGCGCTGCGCGAACACCAGGTCGAGCGCCCCGCGGCCTTGTTCGATGATGTCCGGCGCCTGGTTCGCTCCCACATCCGAGATGCGGTCGCCGAAGTAGTTGAAGAGCAGGCGCGTCGAGAATCCGCCCGCGGCGAACTCAGTCGTCACGTTGAAGAGGTTCTTCGACTGGCCCGCGAGCGGGCGCTCACTCGACGTCTGCACGGTCTGCTGCGCCGGCAGCAGGGTGATCTTCGAGTCCACGAACGTGTAGTTGGCATTCACGAAGACGTTCTTCGTGAGCTGGTGCCCCGCTTCGAGCTCGAGTCCGAAGTTCGTGGCGTGGTCCGAGTTCTGGAAGGTCACGATCGGGTTGGCCGCCGCGATGACGACACGCTCGATCGGCTTGTCGAAGTACTTGTAGAAGACGCTCGTGGCCAACACGCTCCGGCCGCCGGTGAACATCTCCCACCGGCCATCCACGTTCTGGATCAAGGCGCGATCGAGATTCGGGTTTCCCCTCACCGCGCGGTTGCCGACGACGTCGGTGAATTCGAACTCGGCCAGCTCGCGGAACTCCGGCCGGTTGACCGTGGTGCTGTAGCTCAGGCGGATGTTCGACTGGCTGCTCACCGACTGCACGAAGTTGATGGCGGGAAAGACGTCGGTGTTCTTGTTGACCGCCTGAATCTGGCGGACGAACAGCCCGAATGGATCCTGGGTCGTGACCGTCTGGTCGAACTGTTCGACCCGGGCGCCGCCGATCAGACGCGTGCGCGCCGACAGCGCGATGTCAACCATGCCGTAGCCGGCGGTCGTCTGCTGGTCGCCAGCGTAGGCGTCAACCGGACGCGTCTCTTCGTTGAACCGGAAGGCCGTGCCGATATTGCTCGACACGAACAACTGCTCCGGCTCGAGCAGCGGGTTGAACAGCAGGTTGCCGGCGTCCGCCTTCTGGGTCGTAATCGGAATGAAGTGGAAGCGGCGCGACCGGAAGTCACGCGTCCGATCGACGTAGTTCAACCCGAACTTGTACTGCGTCGGACGTCCGCCGGCGGCGCTCGTGATGCTCCAGTTCATCGACGCGTCCAGCGTCTCGTCGTTCAGCTCGTTGAACATGCGGAAGCCGCTCTGCGACTCGTCGGCGTACGTGAACGGCACCGTGGCCGCGCTGCCGAGCAGCCGTTCGTAGAGTGTCTCGCGCAGGTCCGGTTCATCACGGGTGGCACGCGCCGAGTTGACGCGCCAGTCGAACCGGCTGTTGGACAGGCCCTGGAAGAAGTGCTCGCCGCCCACGGCGTTCGACATCAGACCTTCTTCGATGAACTGGAGCCGGCTGTTCTGGTATTCCCGGGCGTTGTCGAGGTTCTCTCCTTGGAAGGTCCGTCCCTCATCGCGACCGCTGTGGGTATAGAAGTTCTCGACTGAGATCCGCTGGCTCGGTCTGAACTGGTACGACAGGTTCCCGATAGCCCCGAGCTGCGCCTTCTGGGTGCCGGTCCGCATGTGGTAGTCGCTGGTCGCCTCGAGATCGCCGTCACCGGCGATGCGGAAGAAGCGGCGGTCTTCTTCGACGAACTGCTCCTTGTAGGAGTGGGTCACGCTCGTCACGACGCCCAGATTCCCGAACCGGTTGCCGAACGTGCCGCTCCAGTTCTGCCCTGGCTTGGCGCTCTTGTTGACTGGCCGCCACTGGTTTTCGAGTGTCTTTCCGAACGCGGTGATCTCGTCCGGCGAGTACCCCACATTGGGGGTGTAGATGCCCTGACGGACGATCTTGCTGTCGGGTATGCCTCCCGGCAACGCGCGCGCGCCGTCATCAAACCCCCAGACATCCCGCTTGCCGAGCGAGCTCATCGGGATGTCCTTGCCGGTCGCGGTCGTGAAGTAGCTGATGCCGTAGGAAAAATCGACGACAGGGTTGCTCGGCAGCTTCAGCGGGACGATCTGGACGAGCCCTCCCGCGAATTCGGCGGAATGGTCTGGCGAATACGACTTGTTGACCTGCACGCTGTCGATCAGGCCGCTCGGAAACATGTCCAGTGGAACGACCTTCTTGTCGGGCTCCGTGGTCGGCAGCACCGACCCCGACAGGGTCGTGTTGCTGTAGCGCTCCCCAAGACCACGGACGAACACGAACTGGTTGTCAACCAGCGAGAGACCCGTGACGCGCGACATGGCCGCAGCGGCGTCGGAGTCGCCGTTGCTCTTCATCTCCTGGGCGCCGACGTTGTCGGTGATGACGGGCGCCGACCGGCGTTCGATGAGCTGCGCCTCGACCGACGAGGTTTCCACGTTGACCGCCTGGGCGACAACGGTCACCGTCTCGGAGAATCGCGTCATCGTGAGGCCGACATCCGCCGTCAGTGTCCGCTCGTTGCCAGCGGTCACGTCCAACAGCCTTTCCTGATAGCCCTCCATGACGACCTTGAGTTGGTGCTTGCCTGAAGGCAGGTCGAGCACGTACCGGCCGTCCACGTCCGTATAGACGACCCGCGTGGTGCCCACGACTTCCACGGGGACTCCCGGAAGCGGGATGGCGTTGGTCTCGTCACGCACGACGCCGACGACGCGAACCGTTTGGGCGGAAGGGCGTGGCGGCGCGACCTGCGCGCCGTCCTGCGCCGCTGCCGTGATGGCCGCGAGCGGCCCCGCGATCAGGACGATGGCCGGCAGGGCCAGCGTGCGCAGCGCCTTCAATGTCTTTCGCATGTGTCGAAAACTCCTCCGCGGATGTGATGAAGCCCGGCTGTTCCGGACGCTTGATTGAGTTTAGGAGGGGGGTGTAACGAAATCGTGACGGGTGAGGATCCAAGGGGTTAAAGATCAAGAATCAGGTATGGCGGCTACCGTCTCGGGCGCAGTTCACGCCTATTTCCTCTACGACGTCGCCGAGGGGATCGACCTCGCGCACGTGCAACGCCTGATCGGCCCGGCCGTCAAGGCGCGCCTGGCGCCGAAGCCGTCAACGCCGCCGTACGTCCAGTACCAGCAGGCCCCTGTCGCCATCGATGGTCCGTCGGTGGACATGCCTGAGCACGACGGCTTCCAGGTACGCTTCAAGCTGTTCGACTACGGCGTGATATCGGTGGCCCTCACGCGGCCGCTTCCGACGACGTGGGATCAACTGCTCGAACAGGGCCTTGGCTGGTACGAGAACCCCGGACTCTCCGCGGCGGCAGAGCGGTTCTGTCGGGCGCTGCTAGAGCGGCTGCAGCCAGCGATCACGCGGGCACGACACGATTTCCTGACCGAAGACTACCTGGTGTTCGCAGCGAGGCCGCAGGAGACGCAGACGGCCGCCGCGTTTCTCGCCGAGCACGGCGCGGAGCTGGCGCAACTGCTGAGGGGTGAGCGGGATCGTCTGAGCGCCGAAGAGCGGGAGGAGGTACTGCGACATCACCTTTCGTATTTCGACAACGACCTGGTGATACCCACGTGGAACGCGGCGTTCATCCACGATGAAGAGGCAGGCACGCAGGGCATCCTCGAGATCCTCGAGTTCGCCAACTCGCAGTTGCTCGAGTTCCGCTACTACGATCGGCTGCTCGACGCGGAGCTGTCACGCATCTATGCGCAGCTCCAGCGCGGCGGATGGCGGCAGACGTGGTTCGGCCGCCGCTACGCCGGCGCCGCGCGGCAGGTGCACGCGCTCTTCATCGACGTCAACGAGCTGACCGACAAGACCGAGAACGCGCTGAAGATCGCCGGTGACGTGTATGCAGCACGCCTCTTCTCGCTGGTCACCGCGCGGCTCGCCCTCGACCACTGGAAAGCCAGCGTGCGCGAGAAGCTGCAGACGGTCGATGACATCTACCGATTCGCGGTTGAACACACGGCCATGGCGCGGGGCGAGTTTCTCGAGCTGACAATTGTGTTCCTGATCCTGTTCGAAATCGTGCTTGCGCTGACGGGATTGGACTGACGGAATCGTAACCGCGCTCGATCGATACAGCGAGTTGTCCGGAACGTGCCTTCGGCGTCGCATCCAGCTTCTAGCGTGGAGGCATGCATCGCACACGCGCTTCCATCATCTCGTTCGCACTCCTGTGTCTCATCCTC
Source organism: Acidobacteriota bacterium (assembly GCA_947465645.1). The sequence continues at coordinate 24,706 of CANIBQ010000059.1, forward strand.
GCGTCGTCGTCAACGGTCACCGCCGAAGCGAAATGGCCTTTCCGCCGGCTTCGCCCGCTCGATCCAGCGGTCGCTGCGCTGATCGCCCGTGGCGCCGCGTCGTCGGTGACGTTGCGCACGCTCATCCACACCATCGAACGCTCCGACGTGATCGTCCACGTGGAGCGGGTCAATCGTCCGGGGCAGGGTCTCGCCGGCGCGACGCGCTTTGTCACCCGCGCGGGCGGCCAGCGGTACGTCCGGATTACCCTTTTCGGCTATCGGTCACTGCATCAGACGATCGCGCTCATCGGCCACGAGCTGCAGCACGCCGTCGAAGTGGCCACGGCCGGCTGGGTCGTGGATCAGGCGACCTGCCTGGAGCTGTTTCACGCCATCGGCCACCGGACCTGCGGCGCGCAGAGGGAAAGGGTGTGCTACGAGACGGATGCCGCGGTGCAGGCGGGAGCCCGGGTCTGGGACGACCTCTACCACCACCAGGCGGAATAGCGGCCGCGACGTTCGTCATACGATCGTCACAGAAACATTGCTCGCGACGGGTATCGTCAGGCGATGAGACCGCTCACCTGCTTCCGCATCTTCGTCGCCTGCGGCGTCCTCGCGCTGCTCATGTCTGACGATCGCGTCCGTTCGGCCGAGCCTCCCCACGCCGTGGCGCACCGCGGCGCATCGGCCTACGCGCCCGAGCATACGCTGGCGTCGTACCGGCTGGCCATCGAGCAGGGCGCCGACTACGTCGAGCAGGATCTCGCCGTCACGCGCGACGGCGCGCTGATCTGCCTGCACGACGATTCGCTCGACCGGACGACCGACGTCGAAGAGGTCTTCCCGAATCGCTTCACCATTGATCCCGCGACCGGCAGGCGCCAGTGGCTGGCCGCCGATTTCACGCTGGCCGAGATCAAACGTCTCGACGCCGGCCGCTGGTTCGATCAGACGTTTTCCGGTGAACGCATTCCGACCTGGGAAGAAGCGGTGCGCGCGGTCGGCACCCGCGCAGGCCTGTACCCGGAGTTGAAATCGCCTCAGATCTATCGGGCGCGCGGCGTCGACATGACCACGATCTTCGTCGAGTCGCTGCGCGGCCTTGGCCTGGAATCGGCTCCGGCCAGCCGCCTCATCGTGCAGTCGTTCGACGAGATCACACTTCGAGATCTCGCTCGCCTCCGTCCCGACACGCATCGAGTGCTGCTCATCGAGGTTCGAGAGGGGGCGCGATGGCTTTCGGTGGACGGCCTGAAAAGCGTGAGCGGATTTGCGGCGGGGATCGGCCCGCATAAGGCGCTGCTCGACGGCCGGCCGGAGATCGTCCGCGATGCGCACCGGGCGGGACTGACCGTCACCCCGTACACGTTCAGCTCGCGTTCGACGGGGCGCTTTGCCGATGTGCGGGAGGAGATGCGGTACTACGTCTTCGACCTCGGCGTCGACGCGGTGTTCACCGACAACCCGGATCGCTTTCCGCGCGGCACCAACTAGAACGCCTTCCATGTGTACGTAGTGTCCGCCTTCAGGCGGACCGCGTGAGTCCGGCTAAAGCCGGACACTACGTACGGATGGAAGAGGTTCTAGCTGATCTTGTAGACGGGAGCGGCGGCCCGCGGCCGTCGCCGTGCCGCCAACACCAGCGCAGCGGGCATCGCCACCGACGCGGCCAGCGCGGATCCCGCCACCAGCCACCGGCCGTGGCCCAGGCCATCGCCGGCGAAGCGCTCGCACGCGTCGCACACCGCCAGCACCACATCGCGCTTCGCGATGTATCGGGCATGCTGCTCGGCGATCTCTGCTTCGAGCACCTGGCGGACGACCTCGATCTCGCGTTCGCTGGCATCCGCGGCGGTGACGAGTTCTTGAACCGTGCAGAGCAGCGTCTCGGCGTCGTGCAACTCGCCGAGCGTCGCCTGGAGCTTCCGCAAGTCACTCAGGAGCCGCAGGGGGCGCCAGGTTCCGCTGGCAGCCGCGACTTCGACGACGTAGCGGAGCTTCTTGAGCGCGATACGGGTGCCATGCACGCGGCGGGGAAAGTAGGCGCCGGTCTCATGCGTGACGGCCGCCCGCACTCCCTGCACGCGCTCGGCCGTGTGCGCCCGAAGCCGCGTCGTCCATGGCGGCGTCAGCGCCATGCGCTCGCGCCACGAGGGCTGCATCGCAGACATCGGCTTCACCAGACTGGCAAAATCGATTTTTTCGAGCGTCTTGATCGACGTGCGTAGCTGTTGGGACCTGAACCGCTGAAGTCTCGCGCGCGCGATGGCAGCCACCGCGGCGGTCGTCGGAAGACGCTGCTCCATCCGCAGCAGCAGAGCCGTCTGGACGTCGAGATCGCGGACGCGCCCAAGACATCGGCCCACCTGTTTGGCCTCGGCTTCAACAGCCGGGTCAAAATCCGCGTCGATGAGTGGAAAAAGTTCGCGCAACCGCCGAGTTGCCACGCGCGCGTCGTGGATGCTGTCGGGATTGCCGTTGTACACGCCGGTGAGGTGTCCTTCGAGGACGTGGATCTGCTCTCGCGCGAGCAATATGGGAGAAGTGTGGGCCACAAATGTGCCTCGTGGGGTGCTTGTTCCGATGCCCCGACACGAAGCGCTGCAAATGTAAGCCCGTCACATCTGTAACAACTCTGAGGGCGCTTGCCCTTATGCGCGGGCGAAAGACGCCTCCCGGACGCGCACCAGGAACCGAGCCTCTACCAGCGTGGTCAGGACGTCACGGCAGAGCGCCACGTCCAGCGCCCAGAGACGCGCGGCCTGCGCCGGCGTCAGCGTCAGTCCGGGCATCTCGACGTAATGCGCCTTGGCTTGTGAAACAGCCGCGTCGAAATCTTCTTCGCTCATAGGATTCCTTTCTCCATATCAGAAGCTCACCTTCATCCCAAGCTGGACCTGACGCGGGTCATACGTCTGAGTGATCGTGCCGAACGCCGCCGCACTCCTGTTGCCGTTGGGCGCGCGGAAGTTCGTCCGGTTGAGCAGATTGAAGAACTCCGCCCGCAGCTCGATGCTTCCCGACGGCCAGGGCATGGGTATGCGGCGCCCGATGTTCAAATCCACCTGCCAGAAGAGCGGCCCGCGCACGCTGTTTCGTGCGGCATTGCCAAACGGCTGGCTGGGGTCGGTTGGCACCGTGACGCTGTTCCTGTTGAACCAGTTGTTGATCGTGCGCTCGCTCTCCGGCGCGTACGGATCCCCATTCACGTTCGGCCGGTAGTTATTCGCCCCGCGGAAGTCCTGCGCGATACCGGAGACCTGGAATGCGACGCCCGGTGTGTACTGGAACGTCACCGGCTCGCCCGAGTAAATCGTGTTGATGCCGGCGATCTGCCACCCGCCGAGTACCGCCCCGGTAAATGGCGAGTCCCACACGAAGCTGGTCGTGCTGTTGTACGGCTGGTGATATCCCGACAGACCGTAGTCGGCGTCCATGTTCCGGAAGTCCTGCGGCGCCGGGAAGTTGCCGTTCGGATTCTCGAGCGATCCGGCGCCGTTGTCCTTGGTCTGCGAGAGCGTCAGCGAGCTGAGCACCGAGAACCCGGCGCGCATCCGCCAGTCGAACTTCGTCTGCAGCGCGTGGTAGCGGGACTTGCCGCCGTTGAACGAGTAGGTGATGTCGGCGAACTCCGGAATCGGGCGCCGTGCCTGGAGAGGGATGGTGCCGGCCGCGTTGTTCGGCAGCGCCTGGTTGAAGTTGGCGAACAGCAGCATGCCGTCCGCGCGGTTGCCCACGTAGGCGACGTCGACGAGCATGTTGGCCCCAAGCTCGCGCTGCACGGAGGCGTACCAGCTCTGCACGTCGCTGGAGCGATAGTCGCGCGGCATGTAGGTGATATTCGCGGCCAGCGGGTTGAAGCGCGACGGATCGGTCAGGCCCGCCGGATACCCCTGCTCGGTGCGGATGAACGACGGGTCCAGCGGATTGGTCTGGTTGACGACGGCGTTGATCACCTGCGGTCCGTTGATCGGGAGCACGTTGCCGCCACCGGCGCGGTGGAAGTGCACGTAGCTGACGCCGTAGCCGCCGCGGAAGACGGTGCGAGGCGTGACGGTGTAGGCGAAGCCCAGGCGCGGCCCGAGGTTATTGCGATCGGGGCGAATCGTCGAGCGATTCTCGAGCGACCCGTCGGTGGCCGCGACCATGCGGCGCGTGGCCGGATCCCAGTTCGACAGGATGTTGTCCCGCTCGACCCACGGCGTGGCGTATTCGTAGCGAAGGCCCAGGTTCAGCGTCAGGCGGTCGCTCACGCGCCAGTCGTCCTGCAGATAAGCGAAGTGCATGTTCTGCCGGAGGTTCGCCACGAGGATGTTGCTCAGCGCGTACTGGCTGCGCAGGCCCAGCATGAAATCGGCGAGGTTGTACAGGTTGCTGGCGGGAGAGGTCGCCGGACGCGTGAACTGTCCGGTGTAGGTGTCGCGGCCGTAGAGCGGATTCACGTCCTGCACTTCGGTCTGGACGTGCTGGAACTCGTAGCCGCTCTTCAGCGAATGGCGGCCGGCGAGCCGCGTGTAGTTCACCTTCGGGTTGTAGACCGTGGGATATTGCCACTGCGGGTTGGTGGCCTGGCGCCCGAGATCGGTCAGCCCGGTGATGATCTGGTTCGGCAGCCCGCCCGCGACGCGTTCGTCGTTCGGAAGCCCCGAGATCCCGTACAACTCCGACGCAGGCGCCAGCGACAGCCCCAGCGGATTCTTGCCGGCCACCGTGGCAGACCAGCCGAGGCGCATCTCGAACAGCGATGTGGGACCGGTGACCCACGTCGCCCCGGTGGCGAGCTGCTTGTTGGTCACGTAGGTCTGGCCGTTGCCGCCGCCGCCAGACGGCAGCGGAATGGACGGCTGGTCCTCGATGTCCACATCCCGGTATCCGTATCGCCCGAATGCGGTGAATGAGGGGCTGAACGTGATGTCCACCTTGCTCCCGAACTTGTCGGTCACGTTCTCGAACTCCTGAAGGATCACGTAGTTGTTCGCGGCGTTGGTGTTGGTGGGTGCGACGAGATCGCTCAGGACCTTCCGCGCCAGCGCGGTCATCGGCACCGGCGTTCCGGGCTCGTACACGACCCCGGTCAGCGGATTGCGCACGGGCACCGTGAACACGCCCTGGCGCTGCGCCGCGGTCGGAATCGTCGATGACGTGGCGAGGCCGCGCGTCTGCCGGAACCCTTCGTAGTCGGCGAAGAAGAAGGCCTTGCTGCGCACGAGCGGTCCGCCGATCACGCCGCCGAACTGGTGGCGCTCGAGCGGCGGCTTCTCACCCGACGGCGGCTTGAAGAATCCGGTCGCGTTGAGCGAGGTGTCACGAACGAACTCCCATGCGCTTCCCCTGAGGCGGTTGGTGCCGCTGGCATAGGCGACGTTGATCGTCGCCCCGGCGGAGCGGCCGTACTCGGCGCTCATGTTGTTGGTGACGACCTTGAACTCCGCGACCGCGTCGGGCGGAGGCTGCATCACCTGGTTCGAGAAGCCCTGGTTGCTGGTGCCGTAGGCGTTGTTGTCAACGCCGTCGATCAGAAAGTTGTTGAACGTGCTGCGCAGCCCGTTGACGTTGAAGGATCCTTCGCGCGGAGTGAAGCCGCCGGTGTTGAGCGCCGACTGCCGCACGCCGGTCGTCAGCAGCGCGAGCGATGAGTACTCGCGTCCGTTGAGCGGCAGCGCCTTGGTCTGCGCCCCGGTGATGAGCTGCCCGCGCTGGCTGCTGTCGGTGTCGAGGCGTGCCGCGGTGGCGGTCACTTCCACGCGTTCGGTGATCTGGCCCACCTGCAACTGCAGATCGACGCGAAGCCGCGCGCCGACAGTCACCTGTATGTTGTCCGCCAGCGCCACGGAAAAGCCGGGCTTCTCGGCGCTGGCGACGTAGGTGCCGATGCGGACGGTGACGAACTCGAAGCCGCCGGCCGCATCGGTCGTCCGCGTCTGGCTGATGCCAGTGTCGGTATTGGTGAGCGTGATGGCGGCGCCGGCGACCATGGCGCCGGTGCCGTCCTTCACCGTGCCGACTACCGAGGCGGTTTCAAATTGCGCGTAGGCGCGTGTGGCCGTGCAAAAGGGCACGACGACGAGGACAAGAGCAAGGGTCAGATATCTGCACATACCGCCACGATATCGGCGGCACATCAAGCGGCAACGACAACGGCATCACGACGGCGTAAATCTACGAGGCTCTGCGCCGTTCCGTCGCGGCGCCAGACATCGTGATGTGAGCGCCCGCCATCCGCGCCGGCTCTGGGTCTGGCAGCAGCTCCCACAACTGCAGCCGCACGCCGACGTCGTGCGCCCGGACGCGGCATTCGCCGCCGCGCCGCTCGATGATCCGCGTGTGCACGATCCTGGTGCGC
>CANIBQ010000060.1 GCA_947465645.1 Acidobacteriota bacterium
GGTGGCGGTCGCGGTGCACGCCGAGTTCTGGCCCGGCTCGACGATCGACGGATCGCACTGCGCGTTCACGCTGAACGTCGGATTCCGGTTCGGCGCGGGCGCGGCCACGACCGGCGCCGGCACTTCGCGGATCACTTCGCGAACGACCGGTTCTGGCGGAGGCGGCGCCACGTAGGTCTTCGTGCCCGGGTGCCAGCCGATACGGATGTCCCAACCCCACGGATGCTGCTCGAAGGTCCGTCCACCGATCGTCCGTTCACCGGTCGCGAAGCTGTAGTTGACGCCGGAGTGGATGAAGAAGCCACCGGCCGCCTGCCACACGCCACCGATCTTGAACATCGTCGGATCGCGGATCGGACTGGTGGTCGGCGCGACGCTGCCGTCCTCAGCCACGAACGGCCCGGCAGGATCCCACGTGATCGTGTCCTGGTCGAACACGAACTCGCCGTGCCACTCGACCAGCGCGCGAATCGGGCTGCGCGTCGGGAAGCTGGCGCCGAGACCCCAGGCCATCCCGTCGGAGACGCTGAATTCCTTCGGGTCCCCCCGCAGTCTGCCGCCAGCCATGCTCGTCACCTCGACGTTGCCACCGAGTTCGCGGCTGGCGACGAGATCGACGATGCCGGTGATGTCATTGGTGCTCGCCCACGAATTCCCCGAGGGGAACTGGATGGCGAAACGCGGTGCGAGGCTGAAGGCATCGCCTCGCGCCTGGGAGATCAGGCTCCACTTCGCACCGACCACGGTCGGTCCCCCAATCGTCTTCGACCATTGCCCCGCAACGTACGGATAGTCGTAGACGAGGCCACCGAAGGCGCGATCCTCTGGCACGAAGTTCGGCCGCATGTTGCGATCGATCCGCGCCAGGTTCCATGAGGCGAACAGCTCAACCCGTTCGCCGACGCCAACGGCACCGGTTACGCCGATCAGGGAGATATCAGTGAAGCCCTGCCGCCGATCGAAGTTGGCGCGGTAGACGCTTCCCGAAAAACTTCCCTTGGGCAATGTTTCCGCGGTGGGAACGAACCAGAGACCCGTGTCGCCGAAGTTCGTGGGCAGCGCCGGGCGGTTCGGCCCGGTGGCTGTCGGAGTGGTCGTCCGGCCGCTCTCGGCGGCCGGGGTCTGGGCGCCGGCTGGGGCCGCAACCATCGCGGCAAGCAGCAGCGCACTAGCAAATATTCGCACGTCGTTTCTCGCTTTGTCCGGTCGAAGTCGAAGGAAGTGGTCGAACGACTGAGTCGTCAGTCGACACGACCAAGCTCAATGCCGGAAACATGAGCCGATCCGGGAATCGAATTGAGGTCCACGGGACCGGGCAGTCGGCCACGGCCTCCGCGACTGATCTGACCGCCCTTGCGGCCTGCTGAACGCGCTTCATCAGGCGTCCATTCGTGCGCGGTGCCCTTCTCATGGGCGGCGCGGCCACCCTTGCTGGCGATTTCGCGCTGCTTTTCAATCGACATCGAGGCAAATCCGCGGCGTTCTTTTCTGACTCCGTCCACAGCACTCCTCCTGGTTTCCCGTGTCTACCAAACAACGCCGTAGCGGCGTCATGCGCCGCTGGGCTGTGGACTCGAGTAACAAGGTCTGTGCCGAGATGGAGGGCGAGCCAATCTGCCTAAGTTGTTGAATCCACTGGCAACTTCCTAGCCGGCACCGTGGGCGTCTGACGCAGAACCCTACAGTCGAGGTTATATTCCGTACAAATCCCAACTGGGTTACCATCGCTGCATGGACGAATGCGCAACGCCAGCCCCGACCCTGGCCCCGGCCGGCGACAAGAGCAACCACATGGTACATTGCGTGAAGTTTCAGAAGGAACTGCCCGGACTCGATAGCCCGCCATGGCCGGGCGAGCTGGGACAGCGCGTGTACGACAGCGTATCGGCGCAGGCGTGGAAATTGTGGGAAGAGCGGATGAAGATGATCCTCAACGAGTACCGCCTGATGCCCTGGCAGAAGGAAGCCCAGGAACTGATCGCGAAGCAGATGGAGGATTTCTTCTTCGGCGAAGGCGCCGCGCTGCCTCCTGGCTACGTACCCCAGCAAACTAAATAACCGCAACCTCTCGATCGATGGCGAACTGCAGGCGGGCGTGGGCATCGCGCAGTGCCCGGTCGACCGCGTCGGCGTCCACACCACGCGCAAAGACAAATCCGAGGTAGCTCCTTCCCTCCGGCAACGGCACGAGCATGGTGTCGGGCTTTGCCGTGATCTGAATCTCCGCCACCCCCGGTACCGCGCACGCCTCCCCCATCCCGTCAACGCCCCGGTAGATGCCCCGCTTCGGAATCGGGATCATCATCACGCCCGACGCCTGGCGCTCACGCTCGAACCTCGAGACGTCTTCGCCGACCGCGTGACGCAGGAGGAGTTCTTCGAGCGATACCAGGGCGTCAGTGAAACGAAGCACTTTTGAGCAGAGCCCGCCGATTGGCCGGGCCGCAACTTCCAGCACATAGACCGGCGGGGCCGAAGGACCCGCCCTACCGGACATATCGACACGACACTCGGCATGCACGGGACCGTGATGAAGCCCGAGTGCGGCAATCGCCGCGCGAACGGCTTCGACGATGCGCTGCTGTGTCTCCTGTGAAGCGCGCGACGGCGTGAGGTAGATGGTTTCTTCGAAGAATGGACCGTCCAGCGGATCCGGCTTGTCGAAGATGGCCAGCAGGCGGAACTCGCCGTGGTCCAGCAGGCCCTCGACCGCGAACTCGGCGCCGGGTATGAACGACTCGATCATCGCGACCTGGTGCGCCGTGTCGCGCTCGACCTGCACGTCGCGTGCATCGAGAAGCCGCCGCAGTCGATCGAAGGCGGCGACGAACCCCGCGGCATCGTCCACTCGCATCACGCCGCGGCTACCCGACAAGGCAAGCGGCTTGATGACCGCGGGATAGGTCACGTGACGCGCGAGCTCGTACGCGTCGCGGTCCACCGGCACGGGTTGGAACCAGGGCGTCGGTAATCCAGCGGCCTCGAACGCGCGGCGGGTCGCCAGCTTGTTGCGGCTGGCGGCGGCCGCCTCGGGCGAATGGCCCGGCAGGCCGAACGCGGCAGCCGCGTGCGCGGCGACGATCGTGGGCCGATCGCCGACGGCCAGAATGCCGTCCGGCGGCGCATCCGGAAAGGCCGACACGATCGCGGCCACCGACCGCTCCTCGTCGTGGAAGCGGATCGGGATCGCCTGGTCCCACCACGGATCCTCGAGCCGGTCGCAGCGGTCGCTGGCGAAGACAAGCTCCACCCCCACCTTCCGCGCGGCCTCGCCGAATGAACGGATCTGGTAACCCGTGGTCGTCGCCAGCAGGAGAACCTTCAGAGTTGCCCCATCGGCTCGGCGCAGCAATACCACGGCTCGGTCACCCTCGGCCCGGCGGTGCTCTTGCGGTGAAGGCGCGGCGCGGACGAAAGGCCGCGCGACTCGTCCGCACGCGCCGCGATGGCGTCGAACACGTCGGCGCGCGGTGCGTCTGCCATGTCGCGCACGGCGCGCATCACCGCGTCGTGCAGCGCGTCAACCCGCGCGTCGGGGTGCCGCCACGGCCAGGTGAGTGATGTCGGATCGAACGGCTCGACGACGGCGGCGACGTCCGGGAGCTCGAGCAGCGGCGATTCGGCGGTCACGAGCAGGCGGATGGCCAACTGGATGGGCGCGACGTCTTCAACGAGATTCAGCGCGAAGAGCTCGTCGAGCAGCTCCACATACCCCTCGAGGGTCGTCCACGGCGTGAAGGGGATGAACGTCGGCGTCAGTCGAATCCCCGCCTCGCGGCACAACGCCACGGCCCACGCGAAGTCCGCGCGCGTATGTCCTTTTCTGAACCTGACCAGCACCTCGTCGTCAATCGACTCAACGGCGCTCGTGATGAACAGGCAGCCGGTGTCGCGCAGCCCGGCGAGCATCTCCGCGTGGTCGAGCAGATGCTCGATCTTGATCGTGGCGTCGTAGGTGACGCCGGGACACTCGCGCGCCAGGCGCTGCACCAGGCGGAGCGCGTGTGTCGGCGCATTCAGAAAGTCAGGATCGCCAAAGGAGATGTGCTGCGCGCCGGCGGCCACCTGCGCCCGGATATCGTCGATGACGATGTCAATCGGGACGACACGGAACTGGCCCTGGTAGACCGGCACGATTGGACAATGCCGGCAGAGATGCTTGCAGCCGCGCGTCGCGTCAGTACTCCCCATCACCCGCAGCGATCCGTCCGGCATCTGAAGGGACGCGTATCGATCGAGCGCCGACAGCGACGACCGATCTGGCTGGATGAAGGCGAGTCTCGCGAGGCGCGGCGCGGACCCTTGCCTCTCGACGCTGCTCGGGGCAACCCTGAGAGGGTCGAAGGGTTGCGGTCCGCGAGGGGAGCCATGCAGACTCGCCTCGCATTCTTCGACCAACGTCACGAGATCCTGCTCCGCTTCCGGCCCCAGCACATCGTGCACCCCGCGCTCGCGCAGCCAGCCGGCGTTGAGCGGCGCGTACAGACCGTACGCGCAGAGCCTCGCGGTTGGGTTGACCCGGCGTACCCGTTCGATCAGGGGCGCGGCCATCCGGGTCGCCGTGTGCATCGGCAGGTAGAACGCGATCATCGAAGCGGCGGCGATCCGGCTATCGTCGAGCGGCTCTCGCGACGTGTCTGCGCAGTCGACGTGAACGCCCGCCCGCCGGAGCCATGCCGCCGGCGACGCGAGGCCGAACGGCTGGCGACCGAGGTCGTATGTGGAGACGAGCAGAGCACGCACGTCCTTATTATCCCGGTTCCGCGCTATCCTTGCCGCATGTCGACGGTCGTCGAGACGGCTTCGGACACCCGCTTCTTCGGACACCCACGCGGCCTGTCCACACTCTTCTTCACCGAGATGTGGGAGCGCTTCAGCTACTACGGCATGCGCGCGCTCCTGATCCTCTTCATGACCGCGCCGCTCGCCACGGGCGGCCTCGGCATGGGCACCGCGGAAGCCGGAGCGATTTACGGCCTCTACACCTCGATGGTGTACATGACCACGCTGCCCGGCGGCTGGATTGCCGACCGGCTGATCGGCGCGCAGCGCGCAGTGCTCTACGGCGGCATCCTGATCGCCTGCGGACACTTCAGCATGGCGGTGCCGTCGCTGACGACGTTCTATCTGGGACTGCTGCTGATCGTCCTGGGAACCGGTCTGCTGAAGGGCAACGTCAGCGTCATCGTCGGCCGCCTGTATGCGCCACGTGACGTCCGCCGCGACGCCGGCTATTCGATCTTCTACATGGGCATCAACACGGGGGCGTTCATCTCGCCGCTCGTGTGCGGGTATCTCGGCCAGCGCGTGAGCTGGCACGCCGGGTTCGCCGCGGCCGGCATCGGCATGACCATCGGCCTGATCCAGTATCAACTGGGCCGGAAGTACCTCGGCACCGCAGGGCTGCAGCCCGCGGACGCCGGGTCGCCTGAAGCATCCGCCCAGCGCGCAAGGAACGCCGCGCTCTGGACGGCGGCGGTGCTGGGGGCCATCGCGCTGGTCGGCATCGGCGCGTACACCGGCATGCTTCCCGTCACGCCGACACAGATCGCCGACATCGCCGGCTACTTCCTGCTCATCCTCACGCTGGTCTTCTTCGGGTGGCTCTTCTTCTCTCCCGGATGGACGCCGGAGGAGCGCAAGCGGCTGGTCGTGATTGGCGTCCTCTTCCTGGCGGCCGCGCTCTTCTGGTCGCAGTTCGAGCAGGCCGGCTCGACGCTCAACCTCTTTGCCGACCGCGACAGCCACAACTCGGTGCTCGGGTACGAATTCCCGAGCACCTGGTATCAGTCGCTGAACGCGCTCTTCATCATCGCCCTGGCACCGGTCTTTGCCTGGATGTGGGTGCGGCTCGGGCGCAGCGGCAAGGAGCCGTCCAACAGCGCGAAGTTCGGGCTCGGGCTGCTCCTGGTCGGCGCCGGTTTCGCGGTGCTGGTGCCTGCGTCGTTCCTCGCCGAGCAGGGCATGAAGGTGAGCCCGATGTGGCTGGTCCTCGTGTACCTCCTGCACACGTGCGGCGAGCTCACGCTGAGCCCCGTGGGCATGAGCGCGATGTCGAAGCTGGCGCCCGTCCGCATCGGCGGGCTCGTCATGGGCGTCTGGTTCCTCGGCTCGTCGGTCGGCAACTACATCGGCGGCCGTCTGGCGGCCTTCTACGAGGCGATGCCGCTGCACACCCTCTTCGGGACGGTCGCCGCGTTCGGCATCGCGGCCGGCATCGTCTTGTTCCTGTTGTCGCGACCGATCACAAAGCTGGAAGGCGGCGCCGGTTAGGACATGGCGTTAGAGAAATACAAAGAGAAGCGTAACTTCAAGGAATCACCAGAGCCGGCCGGCGACACGAAGCTCGCCGCCGAGCGCGCGCGCAAGATCACAGGGCAGAAGCCGCGCTTCTTCTGCGTCCAGAAGCACCTCGCCAGCCACCTCCACTACGACGTACGGCTCGAACATGAGGGCGTCCTGCTCTCGTGGGCGGTGCCGAAGGGCCCATCGCTCGATCCGAAGACCAAGCGCCTCGCGATGCACGTCGAGGATCATCCGATCGAGTACGGCGAGTTCGAAGGCGTCATCCCCTCCGGGTACGGCGCCGGGATCGTCATGTTGTGGGACCAGGGGACGTGGACGCCTGAGGTCGAGGATGTGGATGCGGCCCTGAAGAAGGGCGACCTGAAATTCACGCTCGACGGATATAAATTGAAAGGGTCGTGGGTGCTGGTGCGGACCAAGGGTGCGTGGGCCGGCGGCGGCGACCGGTCGTGGCTGCTGATCAAGCACCGCGACGACTGGGCCGGAGAGGTGGACATCACGGAGTTCGCGCCGCTGAGCGTGAAGGACGGCGGCGACTTTGCGGACATCCTTGCCCAGGACAATCCCGACGTCTGGCGATCGAACCGGCCGGCCAAGGGCGGCGAGACCGGGGCGATGTTCGGGACGATCATCGCCCGCGCGCTCGAGATGAAACACGGTGCGACGGCGCGGGGTGCGAAATCGGCAACCAGTAGGGCGGGGTCCGCCAAGCCGACCTGCCAGGCCACGAAGACCACTCTGACCCGCCGGGCGTCAACAAAGACGACAGGGACGAAGAAACGATGAGACGTTGGCTCGCGCTCTTCGCGTTCGTGGCTCTGGTCGGCTGTGGGCGTACCGAGTCTCAGCCGGCCACGACAGCCAGCAACTGGCCGGTTACCCGCGACGCGCTCATCGAGGAATACCTCGAGGCACACCCGGCGTACGCCGTCTACCAGGGCCGGCACGAGTACGACGGCCGGCTGCCCGACTGGAGTGCCAGCGGCATCGCCGCCGAGATCGCGCGCCTCCACGCCGCGAAGGACAGGATCGTGGCGCTGGGCGATCTCGTGGGCGCCGAGCGCTTCGAGCGCGATTACATGGCGGCGCGGTTCGATCGCGACCTGTTCTGGCTCGAGACGGCCGAGGCGCCGTTCACCAACCCGGCGTGGTACCTCGACTGGATCGTCGACAACATCGACCCCGCTCCGTATCTCACGCGCACCTACGCGCCCCTCGACGTCCGCATGAAGGGGTACGCGACGTACGCGCGCGCGATACCGCAGGCGGCGGCACAGATCCGCGCGAACCTGCGGACGCCGCTGTCGAAGCCGCTCGCCGAGCGCGGCATCTCCGCCTTCGCAGGCCTCGCCAGCTTCTATGCGACCGACGTCCCCAAGGTGTTTGCCAGCGTCACCGACGCCGCCTTGCAGAAGGAATTCACCGCCGCCAACAACGGCGCCGCGAAGGCGATGGAGGAACTCGCTGCGTGGCTGAAGTCGCAATTGCCCACGGCCACCGCCGGCTACGCGCTCGGCGCCGACAGGTTCGCGAAGATGCTCTACGCCACCGAGCGGGTCGACACGCCGCTGGCGGAGCTCGAGGCCGCGGGCCGCGCCGACATGACGCGCAACCAGCAGGCCATGCGCGAGGCCTGCGCGGCGTACGCGCCGGGAGCAACCATCACCGCCTGCATTGCAAAGATGAACGCGAACAAGGCTCCCGGCAGCGTCGTCCAGGGCGCCCGCGCGCAGCTCGACGGCCTGAAGACATTTGTCGTCGATGCGGGCGTCGCGACGATTCCCGGACCCGAGGAAGCCAGCGTCGCGGAATCGCCGCCATACAACCGCGCCAATAGCGCCTATATCGATATCCCCGGGCCGTACGAGAAGGGACAGTCGTCGATCTATTACATCGCGCCCCCCGATCCCTCGTGGACGCCGAAGGAGCAGCAGGAGTACCTGCCCGGGCGGGCCGACCTGATGTTCACGTCGGTACACGAGGTGTGGCCGGGACACTTCCTGCAGTTCCTGCACTCGAACCGAAATCCGTCGCTGGTCGGCCGGCTCTTTGTCGGATACGCCTTTGCGGAAGGGTGGGCGCACTACGCCGAAGAGATGATGTGGGAGATGGGCCTCGGCAACGGAGACCCAGAGACCCACATCGGACAACTGACGAATGCGCTGCTGCGCAACGCCCGATTCCTTTCGGCGATCGGCCTGCACACCGGGGGCATGACCGTCGCCGACTCGGAACAGATGTTCCGTGAGGAGGCGTTTACTGACGTAGGCACGGCGCGGCAGCAGGCCGCTCGCGGCACATACGACCCTGCGTACTTGAACTACACGATGGGGAAACTGATGATCCGGAAGCTGCGCGCCGACTGGACCGCCGCCCGCGGCGGCCGCCCCGCGTGGCGAAGGTTCCACGACGAATTCCTCAGCCACGGCGGCCCGCCGATCCCGATGCTCAGGCCGCTGATGCTGGGCTCCGGCGGAGCGCTGTTCTAGTACTTCTCGCGCGAACATAGGGCTTATGAACCGCGAGATCTCCGAGTCCTACCGTTACATCGTGCGGTCGCCGGACGTACGAGGCCGCAACGCTCGCGGTACACCTCGAACAACCGTGCGGCGTTGACGTGCATGTAGTTTATGAGATTTTGACATCATGATGCCACGTGTATAGCATCATGGTGTGCGTACGACTATCACGCTCGACGACGACGTGGCGGCGAAACTGCGATCATTGGCGCGGCGGTCCGGACAGGCCTTTCGCGAGGTCGTGAACGACGTGTTGCGCCGTGGCCTGGCGCGCCCCGCCGCCGCCGCAGGCCGCGAGTCCTTCCACGTCGCCGCACGGGACCTCGGCGCACGGCGTCCGGGTGTGAGCCTCGACAACATCGCGGAACTGATCGATCAAGTCGAGGGCCCCCTCGCTCGATGATTCTCGTCGACGCAAACCTGCTCCTGTACGCGTACGACCCGCGCGCCACCGAGCACCCCCGCAGCAAGCGCTGGCTCGAAGCCGCGCTGTCAGGGCGACCGCTGGTGCGATTTGCCTGGCTCTCGCTCTGGGCCTTCCTCCGGATATCGACGAATCCCCGTGTCTTCGAGCGTCCACTGACGATGGCGGAAGCCGAGGCTGCGGTGGCCGCCTGGCTCGCGCAGCCGGCGGCCGGCGTCCTCGACCCTGGCGAACGACACTGGGAAATCCTGCGTACGCTCACCCGGGACGGCCAGACGTCGGGGCCCCTGGTCATGGACGCGGCATTGGCTGCGATTGCCATCGAGCACGGTGCGATGCTCTGCACAACGGACCGCGATTTCGCACGGTTTGACGGACTGAAGTGGGAGAACCCGCTCACGCAGCCCTGAACGGACCGGGCGCAGATGCGCCGGCGACGGTCGTGATGTAGCCGGGCGGGATGTCGTTGAGCCCTGGCGGCACGTAGAGATATCGGCTGTAGGACGCGGTGCCATCCGCCGCAACCAGCGCGATGACGACGTACCCGTTGTCGTGCGCCGCCATGCGCAGCTCGATGATGGAATCAGTCTGAGAAAGGGGTGTGACGACCTTGCCGTCGATGCGGACCGTGACCCCGCTGAGCGCGGACCCGGCGACGGTCACAATCGTGCCGCCCGCAATGGGGCCCTGCGACGGCGACAGCGCGGCGACGTGCGACGCCGGCCTGATCGGCCGGATCGGCGCCTGTTGCGCAAGCGCGAGGCTCGACAGGGCGAGCCAGCAACACATCGTCCGCAGCAGCATGCTTCCTCCGAGAGCGAAGGGCGACATCGCACATTATGCCCGGCCGCGTGGTCGCCGCGGCGTGGATTGTCTACTGGACGCTAACTCGAAATCTGCTGGAAATCTGGTTCGCGGCTCAAGAGGCGCTGGCTGAGCACGGCCCACACCGCGAACGCGAGCCGCCGGCGATCGTGGCGGGCAATCTCGGTGCACCACAAACGCGCGAGCACCGGCTCCGACTCGGGGTCGAGCTCGCCCAGCTCCAGCGGCTCCTTGTGCTCGGCGGCGTAGCGCATCAACGCCTCCGGCGACGGTCTCCCGGTATTGGCGATCACCACGTCCACCGGCCGGCCAATCGCGCGAGACACCCACCGCGCCTCGTCGGCGGCGGTGAACCCCGCCATCCCTCGCCCCTCCGTGAGGAGATTCGAAATCAGGATGATTGGTCCGCGTATGCCCGCGAGCGCCTCCTTGACGCCGCGCACGAGGAGCGGCGGCATGAGGCTCGTGAAAAAGCTGCCCGGCCCGATGATCACCGCGTCGAATCCTCGAAACGCTTCGGCGACCGCCGGGTGAATCGACACTTCCGGCTCGAGCCAGACGCGCTTCACCTGGTTGCCGCGCGACTGCCCGGCGTCGACTTCCACTTCGCCGCGCGTCTCGGTACCGTCGCCGTATTCGGCGCAGATGGACGCCGGTTCGACGCTCACCGGCCAGACCTTGCCCTTGCAGCCGAGGAGCGCGCGCAGCGCGTCGACTGCCGCCAGGAAGTCTCCGCTGTACTGCTCCATCATCGACAGCAGAAGATTGCCGCCCGTGTGGCCTGCGAGACGCGCGTGGTGCTCGAGGCTTGGCAGCCGCGACAGGAGGACGCGGCGGGCTTCTCCTTCGTGGCGCGCCAAAGTCAGCGCGCACTTCAACACGTCGCCGGGCGGCAGCACGCCAAGCTCGTCGCGAAGCTGTCCGGAGCTTCCGCCGCTGTCGAACATCGTGACGACGGCGTTCAGCCGCAGCCAGGGATTGCGCTTGAGGCCCCCGAGCAAACTCGGCAGGCCCGTGCCGCCGCCTATGCATCCGATGTTCAGCTCGCGCAACTGCATTGAGGGCTATTTTAGTGCACAGTGCAGGGTGCAGGGTGCGACGTGCGAGTGCAGGGTGCAGGGTGCAGGGTGCAGGGTGCAGGGTGCAGCGTGCGAGTGCAGGGTGCAGGGTGCAACGTGCAACGTGCGAGTGCACAGTGCACCCTGCACCGTGCACTAGAATGGCTTATGAGTTCAACGTGGCGGCCCGCGGCAGAAGCGCTTGCCGCCGATCTCCGGCGCATCTTCGCTACCCGCCTCCGCTCTCTTGTCGCCTACGGTCCCCGAATCGACGGCGCCGACGAGACGAGTCCCCTCGCCTGCCTCGCGCTGGTCGATTCCTGCGGGATGGGCGACCTCGAATCGTGCGCGACGCTGGTGTCGCACTGGGAGCGCCACGGCCTGGCCATCCCGCTGATCGTGCCGGAGCAGGAGTTCAGGCAGTCGCTCGACGCCTTCCCACTCGAGTACGGCGAGATCATCCGCGCGCACGAGCTGGTGCTCGGAACCGACCCGTTCGCCGGCGCGTCTATCTCGAGTGAGGACCTGCGTCGCGCGTGCGAGACGCAGATCAAGAGCCACCTGTTGCACCTGCGGGAGGGATTCATCGAAGCGGGCGGGCGGCCGCAGGCCGTGGCCGGCCTCGTGACGGCGTCCGCGCCGGCGTTTGCGTCGCTCCTCCGGAACGTCGCCAGGCTGGGCGGCGCGGCGACCGCGAGCCGCACCGAGGCGACCCACGAGGGCGCGCGCGCCGCCGGTCTCTCCCCCGGTGTCGTCAACGACGTGCTGGCGCTGGAGCGCGCCGCCTCGATTCCTACCGCCGACGCGGCGCGGTTGTTCCCCGAGTATCTCTCAGCCGTAGAGCAGCTCGCGCGCGCGGTGGATAGCTGGCGATCGTGATCAGGAGTCGTGACCTTCGTGTGCTTCGTGGTCTAGCGGTCCTCGCGATCCTGGCGGGACCCGCCTACGCGCAGGAACTGCCGGAGCTCACCAAGCCGGTCAACGACTTCGCCAACGTCGTCGATCCGGCGAGCGAGCAGCGGATGGAGGCGATCATCCGATCGCTGCAGGAGGCGACCGGCGATGCGGTCGTCGTGGCGACGGTCGATACCTTTGCGCCGTCTGGCGACATGCGCGAGTTCGCGAACAGGCTCTTCGAGAACGGGGGACGCGGGATCGGCGAGCGCGGAAAGGACAACGGGCTGCTGATTGTCCTCGCCGTGCGCGACCGGCAGGTCTGGGTCGAGGTCGGGTACGACCTCGAGCAGTTCGTCACCGACGGGTTTTCCGGCGAGACGAGCCGCCAGTTCATGGCGCCCGAGTTTCGGTCGGGCAACTACGGCGCCGGCCTGCTGGCGGGCGTCGAGCGGATCGTGTCGCGGATCGCCGAGCAGCGAAACGTCACGCTCCAGGGTGTCCCCCGCGCCCCCGCCCCCTCGCGCGCCCCGCAGACGGGCCCGGGCGGATCGCTCATCCTGGCGCTCTTCGTCGCGTTCATCGTGATCAACGCGATCGCCGGCCGGCTGCGCGGAGAGGGGCATCGCCAGCACTGGGGCGGCAGCCGACGCGGCTGGAACAGCGGCGTCGGTCCGTTCGGCGGCGGGTTTGGCGGGGGCCTCGGTGGAGGCGGCGGTTTCGGTGGCGGGTTTGGCGGCTTCGGCGGCGGCAGAAGCGGCGGTGGCGGCGGCGGGTCGTCCTGGTAGGAGGAGATGGTGCAGATGAAACGAAACATTCGTTCACGTGTCCTGATGATGGTGGTGGTGCTTGCGGCGGTGGCCTCGTCAGGCTGCTCGTACAACACCTTCGTCTCGCAGGAAGAGGCGATCAAGACGCAGTGGGCCCAGGTCGAGAACCAGCTCCAGCGGCGGAATGACCTGATCCCCAACCTCGTCGAGACGACCAAGGGCATCGCGCAGCAGGAACGCGACGTCTTCGGCCAGATTGCCGAATCACGCGCGAAACTGGCCGGCGCCCAGACCCCGGACCAGACCATGCAGGCGGCCAACCAGCAGAGCACCGCCCTCGCGCGGCTCCTCGTCATCGTCGAGAACTACCCGCAATTGCGGTCGAACGAGCAGTTTGCCCGGCTGATGGACGAGCTGGCGGGAACCGAAAACCGCATCGCCGTCGAGCGGATGCGGTACAACGAGCGCGTCCAGGAGTACAACGTGTCTCGCCGATCGTTCCCGTCGAATATCACGGCGAGCATCTTTGGGTTCAAGGAGTACGCGGTGTTCAATGCGCCGCCCGAGGCCGAACGCGTCCCGACCGTCAACTTCGGACGCCAGCCGGGATAGGACCACGCCATGGCGATCGTCGATGCGCTCGTACCCGAGTTCGACCACGAGATGACGACCACTCGAAAGCTCCTCGAGCGGGTGCCCGAGGAGAAATTCGACTGGAAGCCACACGCGAAATCGTTCTCGCTCGGCGCGCTGGCGACACACCTGGCCAACCTGCCGTGGTGGGGGTCGGAGACCCTCGAGAAGTCGGAAATCGACGTCGGCAGCTCGCCGACGCTGACGCCGGCGGCGTCGAGAGCGGAATTACTGGCGACCTTTGACAAGCACGTGGCCGTGACACGGGCGGCCCTGACGGGAAAGACCGACGCCGAGCTGATGGCCGTCTGGTCGCTCAAGCGAGGCGGGCACACGCTCTTCACGATGCCCAAGGCCGTGGTCTGGCGCTCGTTCGTCCTGAATCACCTCGTCCACCACCGCGGTCAATTGAGCGTCTATCTCCGGCTGCTCGACATCCCCGTGCCGTCCATCTACGGGCCGAGCGCCGACGAGGCAGCCTTTTAAGTGAGCCAGGAGGCACGCTGGCCGGTCCCCGCCTGGGTGGCCGGCGGCGTGCTGTTCGTGCTGCTCGCCACCGCCAACGGCGCCGGCTACCGCTACGGGGTCGCCGATCAGGCCTTCTACATTCCCGTCGTCACCAGGTCGCTCGAGCCCGCGGCCTTTCCACGCGACGCGGCGATGATCGACGCCGAGGGCCGGCTGATGGTCATCGACGAAATGCTGGCGATGGTCATCGGAACGACCGGGCTCTCTCTCGAGACGCTGCACCTCGCCGGATACCTGGTGACGCTCACGCTGATCTGGACGGCCATCGTCTCGATCGGCACGCGCCTGTATCGCAGTCCCTGGGCCACAGCGGCATTGGCGGCGGCGTTCACATTGCGTCACCGGATCCCGCTGACCAGCGCCAACTCCCTGGAGCCCTATTTCCTGCCGCGCATGCTCGCCTTCGCGCTTGGTACGCTCGCGGTGGCGGCGCTGCTGCGGCACCGCTCGTGGACAGCAGTCGCGCTGGTCGCGCTCTCGGCGGTGATCCACGTCACCACCGGCCTCTGGTTTGCGGTGCTGATTGGCGTCGCGCTGGCGGTGCTCGACCGCAACCTCCGTCGGCCGGCGATCGCCGGGGCTGGTGCGGCGCTGCTGGTCCTGTGGTGGGCGGCGACGCTCGGCCCGTTGCGAGCCGCCAACGTCACGATGGACGCCACCTGGCTGCAGGCGGTGGCCAGCAAGGATTCGCTCTTTGCGACGCAGTGGCCGCTGTGGGTCTGGGGGGCAAACCTTGTACTGCTCGCGCTGGTCTGGTGGGCCTATCGCTGGCGGCAGCGCCAGGGTCTGGCGCGGCCAGAGGACGGCGCGCTCGCCTGGGGCGCCGCGGCGCTGGTGGCGTTGTTCCTGGTCACGCTGCCGTGGGTCGCCGCCGGCTGGTCGCTGGTCGTCCAGTTTCAGATCTCGCGGGTGTTCTGGCTGCTCGACTTCATCGCGACCGTCTATCTGATCGCCGTCGTGGGTGACACCGGTCAGTATGCCGGGCGCACGTTCGCGGTGCGGCGTCCCATGATCGTCGCGCTGCTGCTGATGACGGTCGCGGCCTCGCGAGGTGCCTACGTCATGCTCGTCGAGCGGCCCGAACGCTCGCTGTTTGAAACGCGCCTCGTCGATTCGCCGTGGCAGGATGCGATGCTCTGGATTCGGCGGCAGCCGCTCGACGTCCACGTGCTCGCCGACCCAGGGCACTCGTGGAAGTACGGCACGAGCGTCCGCGTGTCGGCCGGGCGCGACGTGTTCCTGGAAGAGGTGAAGGATGCGGCGCTGGCGATCTACTCGCGCGATGTCGCGGCGAGGGTGGTCGAACGGACCCATGCCGTCGGAGACTTCTCGACGCTGACGGCCGACCATGCGCGCGACTTGGCGCGGCGATACGACCTCGACTACCTCGTGACGACGGCGGATCTGCCGCTGCCCCTTGCCTACCGCAACGATCAATTCCGGATCTATTCGCTCAACCCACAACGTGATTGACAGAGCCGCCCGTAAGACCTAAATTCCACGACAACTCCGCGTCGAACGGAGCATAGAGGGGTGTGTCGTGAGAAGGTTTCTCGTCGTCTCGATCGTCGTCGGTTTGGCCGTGCCGCTCGCAGCCCAGCTCACCAGGGATGCCGGGGATGGCCAGGAAGGCGTCGGCGCCATCGGCCAGACCGTGCGGCGTCCTCCCCCGCCAGCCGGACCGACGCCGCGGCTGCCCGACGGCACCGTAGACCTGAATGGCCTCTGGGTCGGCGGCGGCGTGATCTTCGACATGGAACGCGAGGGGGGCTTGAAGCCAGACGAGGTTCCGATCCTGCCCGCCGCCAGGGCCCTACGCGATTCACGGAAAGAGCCGGACGACCCCTACCTGTATTGCATGCCGCAGGGCGTCATCCGGGGACAGCCGTACCCGTGGCGGTTCGTCCAGAACTACACCCATAAGAAGGCGACCCACCTGTTCAAGCTGGAGGAAGGCAACATCCACAGCTACCGCCAGATCTTCCTGGATGGCCGAAAGCACCCGCCGGAGCTCGATCCGACGTGGTTCGGACACTCGATCGGATGGTGGGAGGGCGACACGCTGGTCGTCGACACGGTCGGCTTCAACGACAAGTTCTGGTTCGATCGCCGCGGACATCCGCACACCGAGCAGTTGCACACCATCGAGCGGTTCACGCGGCAGGACATGGGCCGCATGGAGATCAAGGTCACGGTGGACGACCCCGGCGCCTACTCGAGGCCGTTCACGCTCACCTTCAATGCGAGGCTGAGCAATCCGGGCGACGAGCTGATGGAATATGTCTGCCAGGAGAACAACCAGTACGGCATCGCCGGCGGTCACGCGAATCCGCTCGCCGAGCCCGCGAAATAGTGACGGAGACCTGAAGGTCTCCTCTACCGCGAGCGCATCTTCATCCAGATGTCGTCGAGCGCGCCCGCTCGGCGCATCTTGGTGATCCAGACGATCTGTCCCATGTGCGCGGCGTTGTGGTGGGTGACGTGCAGCAGGATCTGCGCGTAGGTGGTGAGCTTGCCGGTACGTTCGGTGGTGTGCAGCATCTGCGACGGATCCAGGCCATTCAGCACGCCCTCGGCAATGCCGCGCGTCTCGTCCCATAACGCCTTGAGCTGGTCCTTCGAATAGCCGCCGCGCGCGGTGAACTCGCCGTCGCGGTCGCGCTCCGTGTCGCGTCCGCCAATCACCTGCTCCAGGTAATAGCGATTCGATCCCGACAGGTGCAGGACGAGGTTCCCGACGGCGTTGGCCTGCTCGTTGGGCCGCCACCACACGTCCTCGTCGTCCAGCACCGCGAGGCAGGCGTCGATCTGTCCGGGATAGTCCTGCAGCAGGCGCGTGCGCGCGAGATGCAGCAGCGTCGACTCGAGCGAGTAGGTCATGAGCGGGATGATATTCTGAGATCACGGTCCGGCTGAAGCTGCGATCACGGTCCGGCTGAAGCCGCGGTCACGGTCCGGCTGAAGCCGCGGTCACGGTCCGGCTGAAGCCGGACACTACGCACAGCGAGGCTAGAGCCGGACACTACGTACAATTGATGACGTTCCAACCATCCCGGTACACGCCGCTCTTTACGGGCGGGCACACGCAGACGCTGTACGCCTGGGCGCGGCGGCGCCGGTTTCCACGGCTGCCTGCCTCGTCCGAGCGCTACTTCGACGTCGCGCCCGATGCCCGCGTGCTGGCGCATTGCCATTGGCATGCGGATCCCGCCGCGCATCCGTCGCTCATCCTGCTTCACGGCCTCGAGGGCTCGAGCCAGGCGCACTACATGGGCGGGATCTCGGACAAGGCCTGGGCCGCGGGATGGAACGTGGTCAGGCTCAACCAGCGCAATTGCGGCGGCACCGAACATCTCTCGCGCGGTCTGTACCACTCGGGGCTGACCCACGACCCGCTGTTCGTGATGCGCGAACTGATCGAGCGCGACGGCATTGGCGCCATCGCGATTGCCGGCTATTCGCTGGGCGGCAACCTGGCGCTGAAGCTCGCGGGCGATCTTGGCGAGACCGCGCCGCCAGAGCTCAAGGCGGTGTGCGCCGTCTCGCCGACCATGGACCTCGGACGCTGCGTCGACGCGCTCGAGCGGCGGTCGAACATCGCCTACCAGTTCAACTTCGTCAGAAACCTGAAGGCGAGGATGCGGCGGAAGGCGGCGGCGCATCCGGGACTCTTCTCGATCGCGCCGCTCCGCCGCGTCTGGACCGTGCGGCAATTCGACGAGGCGTACACCGCGCCGCACCACGGGTTTGCCGACGCCACCGACTATTACCACCGGGCGAGCGCCATGCGCGTGATCGACCGCATCCGTGTGCCTGCGCTGATCGTCACGTCGGAAGACGACCCCTTCGTCCCCGCCGACCCGTTTCGTGACGCAGCGGTCGCCGGCAATCCCAGCATCACGGTGACGATCACGCCGCACGGGGGGCACTGCGCCTACCTCGAGCGCGGAGCTGGAGAGTACGACGGCTACTGGGTAGAGCGCGAAATCGTCAGGTTTGCCGAGGCGCACCGAGCCGCTCCGTCAGCAGCCGGGCGAATTCAGGCCCCTTCCCTGACTCTTCGTGCTTGAAATAGACAAACACGTCACCGCACGCCCCCGCCTTCTCCCGAATCACGTCCGCCCATCGGCCGATGTCGTCGGCGGTGTAGCCCTCGTCCCGCAGCCGGAAATACCCGTAGTCCGCCGTCATCTCCACCGGCGTCGAGAGCTTTTCGCTGTCGGCCACGCACAGCGCCAGGTTGCGCGCGCGAAGGCGTGCGTAGACTTCCTCGTCGAGCCACGACGCATGCCTGAACTCGAACGCCGCGCGGGCGCGGGGCGGAAACGAGTCGAGGAACGCATCGAAGAGCGCGAGGTCCTTCTTCAGGTTTGGCGGCAGTTGAAACAGCAGCGCCCCCAGCTTGGGCCCGAGCGTCGCGGCGGTTTCGAGGAACTGCCTCACCAGGTCGCCGCACTCGCGCAGCCGCGCGTCGTGCGTGATCCGCTTCGGCGCCTTCAGCGTGAGCGTGAAGCGCTCCGGCGTCGCCCTGCTCCAGCCGTCGAGGATCTTTTCATTCGGCGCGCGGTAGAAGGTGTAGTTGATTTCGACCGTCGGAAAGCGCTCGGCGTAGTACGGCAGCATCTTCGCCGCTGGAAGCTTCTCGGGATAGAAGGTCCCCTTCCACTCGGGATAGTTGTAGCCGGATGTTCCTACCCAGATTGCAGCCATGGCCCGTTCGTTTTCAGCCTCCGGGTTTCCACGCGGGACAGTTGTGGCCGGGTGCCCCCGAGCGAGTGTACGCGGTATCTCCCTCCGCTCGCATCCGGAGTGGAGTGGTACACTCGTGCCGTGAGCGACCAGCCTCAGGATCAACTGTCCATCCTGAAGCTGGTGACCGGTCGCCTCGACACGGCCCTGATTCCCTACATGATCACCGGCTCGATCGCGGCCGGCCACTACGGCCACCCTCGCATGACCCGGGACATCGACATCGTCGTGCAGCTGGAGCCAGCCGATGCCTCCCGGCTCGCCGCCGCGCTCGGCGATGAGTTCGCCGCCGACCCCGAGACCATCCGCACCGCCATCGTCCGTCGGAGCCTCTTCAACGTGATTCATCGCGAGGCGGTGGTCAAGGTGGACTTCGTCGTCCGGAAGCACGCCGCCTATCGCATCGAGGAATTCGGCCGACGACGCCTCGTCGAGATCGACGGGCACACGCTCTGGATGGTGGCGCCGGAGGATCTCATCCTGTCAAAACTCGTGTGGGCCAGGGACAGCCGCTCGGAGCTCCAGCTGCGCGACGTCCGAAGCGTGCTCAGGTTCCAGCAGGCCGCGCTCGACCGCGCGTATCTGGATCGCTGGGCGGTCAGCCTGTCTGTGGATGATCTCCTGCGGGAGGTGGAAGCGTGAACGACACGTCCCCGGAGGTCGCGGCACAGTTCGACGCGCTCATGTCGCGGCGGTCCGGCGGCGACCGCGTGCGGATGGCGTGCGAGATGTTCGACCTGGCGCGGACATTGGCCGTGGCGGGTATCAGGGCCGACGATCCTGGCATCAGCGGCAGCGACCTGCGCGTGCGGCTCTTCGAACGGCTCTATGGAGACGACTTCTCCGAAGAGGAGCGCTCGCGGATCGTCGCGACCCTCCGCTCATCAGCGCTTCTGGACGGCTGAGAGATCGACTCCACCCGTTGAGGTGTGACGGCCGCAATCGATGTCGGCAGCATCTGGGGCCAGCATGACGTTCAGCTCTCGACGGTGCAACGAGGGCACGCGATTTCGTCAATTCGGTGTGTCGCCCTGAAACTTGTTACAGTTATCGGAAATGGCCATCGTGCGACTTCTGATTGCGGTGCTGACGCTCGCCTCCGCCGCGTGCGGGCGTCCCGCCAGCCCGCCGCCCAAACAGTACGAGTTGAAGGGACAGATCCTGTCGGTGAAGCCCGAGGTGCAGGAAGTCCTCGTGAAGCACGAAGACATCCCCGGGTTCATGCCGGCGATGACGATGCCGTACAAGGTGAAGAGTCCATCGCTCCTGGACGGCAGGCAACCCGGAGACCTGATCACCGCGACGCTCGAAGTCGGCGAGCTCGACGCCAGCCTGACAGCCATCACCAAGACCGGCACGGCGCCGATCGTCGACCCGTCCGCCGGCCCGGCGCTCACCGCATCCGATTTCGTCGACCCGGGCGAACCGGTGCCCGACACGGCGCTGGTCGATCAGGACGGGGTGCCTCGCCCCATCTCCTCGCTTCGCGGTCACCGCGTGGCGCTCACCTTCGTCTACACCCGCTGCCCGGTGCCCGACTTCTGCCCGCTGATGGAGAAGCACTTCCTGCAGGTGCAGGAGGCGATCAGGAAGACGCCGCAGCTCGCCGACGTGCGTCTCGTGTCGGTCACCATCGATCCGGAGTTCGACACGCCGGAGGTGCTGAAGAAGCGCGCGCAGGACCTCAAGGCAGACCTGAAGATCTGGCACCTGGTCACAGGCCCCACCGAAGAGCTCGCACGCTTCGCCCGGAGCTTCGGCGTCACCTCCGAGCAAGGCGCGCCGGACGCGCTTGTCGTGCACAACCTGCGGACGGCGGTGATCGATGCTGAGGGACGACTGGTGAAGGCCTATTCCGGCAACATGTGGACGCCGGCCGAACTCATTGCCGACCTCAAAGCGGTCCCCGCTCCCGCGCACTGACCCGGCCGAGCCGCCTGTTCTCGCCTTCACGCCGGCCGAGCGCCGGGTGATCGATCGCCTTCGCACGCCCGATGCGGTCCAGCGGTGGCTGAACGATCTTCCGTACAACACCGAAAAGGGCGGCGAGACCCTCCGCAGTTTTCGCGGCGTGGTGCGCACCGGCACCGCTCACTGCCTCGAGGCGGCACTGTCAGCCGCGGTCATCCTCGAGCAGCACCGCTACCCGCCGCTCGTCCTGAGCTTCGAATCGATCGACCTGCTCGACCACGTCATCTTCGTGTATCGAGGTGCAGATGGATGGGGCTCGGTCGCGCGGTCGCGCGATCCCGGACTGCACGGGCGCAAGCCCGTGTTCGCGACGCCGCGCGCGCTGGCGTTGAGCTACTTCGAGGGGTACATCGACTTCACGGGGGCCGTCAAGGCGTACGCCGTGGTGGACCTGCGCGTGCTGGGCGGCTACGACTGGCGGCTCCTGAACAAGAACGTCTGGAAGGTCGAGCAGCTCCTGCTCGACTGGCCCCACCGCCGCATCGCCTACTCGGCGCGGCGCGCCGATCGCCTGCGCCGCAAGTACCGCGCGTTCTACCAGGCGCACGGCTACAAGCCGTGGAAGTACTACCGGGGACGCGAGCGCTGGACGGCGCTGCCGAAGGAATACCGGAGCCGGGGGTGAGGACTCAGATGCTCAATCGAGATCGAAGTCGCGCGCCGGCCTGGTCACCGGTTCCTTGTTGGCCTGCTTGAGAGCCTCTTCGAACCGGCGCGACAGCGCATCATCCCGTCCCTTCTCCGCCTCGACCGACTGCTCGAACAGCGCCTCGCGGCGCCGATCGGCCTCGGCGAGGATCCGCCTCGCGTCGCCCAGTTCGGGCTTGTCGCCGCGCTCGGGCTCCTTGTGCGAAAGGATCCGGCCGAGGTTGATGTCGACGATCAGCAGAGAGTGACAGCAGGGACAGGTCAGCTCGAGTTCGCTCTTCAGCTTCGCCATGGAGCTATTCTAGCGGTAGATGACTGACACGCATTGGCGCACGATTCGGGTCGCCACCTACAACATCCACCGCTGCCGCGGGATGGACGGCCGCACCAATCCGGCGCGGGCCGCCGAGGTCATCCGGTCGATCGAGCCCGACATCGTCGCCCTCCAGGAAGTCGTCGGCGCCGGAGCGAACTCCGCGGGTCACGCCGAGGAGATCGGCGCGCAACTGGGGATGGGCTGGGTGATGGCGCCGGTGCGGCACCTGCGCGGGTCGCTCTTCGGCAACGTCGTATTGAGCCGCTTTCCGATCCTCCATCACACGCAGTACGACCTGTCGTGGAAGACGTGCGAGCCGCGCTGCTGTCAGCGCGTGGACATCGCCATCGGCGACGACACGCTGCACCTGTACAACGTGCATCTCGGCACCGCGTTTCTCGAACGGCGGTACCAGGCGTCGAGGCTGAGCGCGATCGTGCACGACCGCCGCGTCGGGCAGCCGAAGATCGTGCTCGGCGATTTCAACGAATGGATGAAGGGACTGGCGACGCAGATGCTCAGCGAGCGGCTGCAGAGCATCGACCTCCGGCAGCACCTGCGCCGGCGGAAGACGTACCCGGGGATGTTCCCGGTCTTACATCTCGATCACATCTATTACGACGGTCAGGTGGAGGTGGTGAAGCTGGAGTTGCCGCGGACGCGGGCTTCGATGATGGCGTCGGACCACCTGCCGCTGGTGGCTGAGCTGAAGGTGAAGTTCTAGCCTTCCTCTTCGTATTCCTCTTCTTCCACGGGCAGGAAGCGGGTCGGCGGGCGCAGCGCCTCGCGGAAGTCGTACACCGGGAGGTCCCGCACGTGCAGAGACATCACGCAATGAATGCCCTTCTCATCGATGACAACCGTCACGGGGCTGCCTTCGACGCCGTCGCGGAACGCGAGCCTGCAGCCGCAGGCGAGACGGGCGTGCGTGAAGCCTTTCAACATGGCGCGATCATACTACACACTGGCAACAGTGCACATTGGACAGGCGGCACGATGCACGGCGCATCGTGCACTATGCACGGTGCACGCTGAAGTCACACGCCGAGCGCGGCGCGGATCTCGCGCTCGAACTGTTCCTTGGTGGCGATGCCCGAGTGCTTCTTCTGGATCGTGCCGTCGGGCGCGATGATCACCGAGACGGGAATGCCCCACAGCGGACCGTACGCCTCCTGCACGTCCTCGCGGCCGAGTCCCACGAGAATCGGATAGTTGATCTGGAACTCTTTCGCGTACGGCTTCAGCTTCGCGACCGGATCGTCGACCGAGAACCCGAGCACGACGAGATCGTCGGGATACTCCTTCTGCAGCTCGATCAGCGAGGGAATCTCGGCGCGGCACGGACCGCACCACGTGGCCCAGAAATTGAGCAGGATCACCTTGCCCTTGAACGACGCGAGGCTCACGTCGACGCCGTTCATGTCCTTCAGCGTGAACTCCAGCGGCGCCATCGTGCCGGTCGACTTCTCGTCCTCGGGATGCGCATCGGTCGCCGTGGCGAGGCGCCCATCCGCGGCGGGCGGCGGGGCGTCCGGGTCGATGCCGCTCGGCCCGGAGAGAAACGCGAGCAGGACGAGCGCCACGAGCAGCGCGCCCATGCCAATCCACGCCGTCTTGCGGCGGTCTGGCGGCGCGTCGACGAGGGGGTGTTCCTCTGCCATGTGTTCCTCCATTCTATCGCTTCCGTCCCCTCGTCCACCGGCTCGCGGGCAGCGCCCCGCAGCGGCTCGTCCAGGTGTTGTGGAGCATCGTAAACAGCCACGCCTGCAGGTTGGTACCGGGGGTAAACCGATCCTCGAAACGCAGGGGCCTTGACGAAGGTGTCCTGGACGAGGTCCTCGGCGTCCGCGCGGTTTCGCGTCAGGCGCATCGCCGTCGCGTGCAGCGGCTCGAGCAGGTGCATCGCGTCTGCCGCAAGAAGTTACGGCGTCGGACCCGGAGACAGCAGGAGACAGTATACGAGAGGCGAATTTCGTCCTGGAGGACACTTCACGGGGGCGTGATATCGTTTGTTCCGGGATCGGCGTGCTTTTGAAGAAGACTCATCGGTACGTCCTTTGCTGCCGCCGCAAAGGTTAAGAGGAGCACATATGAAATGTCCCGCCTTCGGCGTGGCTGCCGCCTTGATGGCTGCAATCGTACTGGCGCCGCTTCCAGCGACCGCTCAAACCCCCTACATCCCCTACTTCGGGAAGAACTCGATCCGGTACGACCACTTCGTGTGGCAGATCTACACGACGGATCACTTCGAGATTTATTACTACCCGGAGATCGAGCCGCACCTCGAGCGGATGGCTGGGTATGCGGAAAGCGCCTACCAGACGATCAGCTCCGATCTGAAGCACGACCTGGCGTTCAAGGTGCCGCTGATCCTCTTCCAGACGAGCAGCGAGTTCCAGCAGCAGAACGTGATCCCCGGCGCGGCGCAGGAAGGCGTCGGCGCGTTTGCGGAGCCGTCGCGCGACCGCATCCTGATGCCGATGGACGAGCCGCCTGACCTGCTCTACCGGCTCATGGTCCATGAGCTCACGCACGTCTTCCAGTTCGACATCATCCCGACCTCTCTCATCCGCCGCAGCGTGCCGCTCTGGATGAACGAAGGCCAGTCCGACTACATGACCGGCGTCTGGCGGCCGATCGACCTGATGACCGTGCGCGACGCCGCGGTCGCCGACATCGTCCCGAAGATGAGCAAGCTCGAGGGCTACGGGCAGTTCTCCAACCCGCGGCTGATCTACAACCTCGGGCATGCCGTGTTCGAGTTCATCGAGTCGCGCTGGGGCAAGGAGGGTGTCCGGCAGTTCATGTTCTCGCTGCGCAAGGCGGTCATCGGCGGCGGCGAAGACGCCTACATGGAAGCCTTCCGCCTCACGCCGGAAGAGTTCGATCAGCAGTTCGACAAGTACCTGAAAGACCGCTTCAAGCCGTTCCGCGACAAGGAGCGGCCGGCCGACTACGGCAGGAACCTCGCCCCCGATAGCGAGAAGACGCCGTTCAACGGGGCGGCCTCGATCGAGCCGTCCCCCTCGGGCGACCTGATCGCGGTCGTGTCGGGCAACCGCAAGGACGGCGAGCTCGACATCATCCTCGTCTCGGCGAAGGACGGTTCGGTCATTCGCAACCTGACCGACGGATTCGACCAGGACAAGGGGTTCGAGTTCATCATCACGCCGGGCATGCGGTTCAACATGGTGCCCTGGATGTCGTGGGCGCCCGAAGGCGACCGCATCGGCTACTTCGTCCGCAAGGAGAAGTCGCGGACGCTGATCCTGCAGAACATCCTCAACCGCGAGGTCGAGCAGCGCGTCGAGATGAGGACGGTGGACGACCCGGAGTCGCCGGATATCTCTCCCGACGGCCGGAAGGTCGCGTTCGCCGCGCTGCAAGGCGGCGTCGGCGACATCTTCGTCGTCGACCTCGTATCGAGCGAGGTCGTCAACCTGACCAAGGACGGCTTTGCCGACTCCGGGCCGACATGGGCGCCCGACGGGCGGTCGATCGTCTACGTCGCGCGCGTCAGCGGCAGCGAGAAGCTGTTCCGGCTCGACGTCGCCACGGGCACCAAGACCCAGGTGACCTTCGGGACCCACGACGACTCGGCGGCGCAGTTCCTCGACGCCGACACGCTGGTGTTCTCCTCGACGGCCACCGATCCCGGACAGCCCATCGAGCCCGAGGTCGCCCGCAACGGCAACATCTACAACATCTGGACGCTCAGCCTGAAGACCGGCGAGTTGAAGCAGTACACCGACACGCTCGGCGGCAACACGTCGGCCGTGATCCTGCGCGAGGCGAACGACAACAGCCGGATCGCCTTCGTCAGCTACTACAAGAACGAATACGAGCTGCACACGCTCGACCGGAAGGATGCGATCGTGACGGCGGCGAGCGCCGACTTCGGTGCGCCCGGTCCCGTGATCGACTTCCAGGCGCCGCTCTCGCACACGCTGGTCGCCCAGAACAAGCGGCGCAAGGGCACGTGGGAGAAGCTGTTCCTCGACGGACGGCCGCCGGTCAACGTGGGCGTGACCAGCGGCGGCGACGTGTTCGGCGGATCAGCGGTGAGCTTCAGCGACGTGCTGGGCGACAAGAACTTCAGCTTCTACGCGGCGTCGATCTCCCAGTACCGGACGATGTCGTTCTCGTTCCTGAACATCGCGCGCCGGTTCAACTACGCGATCCAGGGCTACTCGCAGACGCAGTTCTTCTACGGCCAGCTCGAGGGCGTGTTCTACGACCCGCGGTTCTCCGGCTTGATCGACCGCGACCTCGCCGTGGCGACGCGCTCGATTCGCGGCGGGAGCGCCTTCGGTATCTGGCCGATCGACCGCTACCGCAGGCTCGAAGTGATGGGCGGCGTGCTGCAGTACCAAGAACAGTTCAACGACCCTACGCTCGAGAACATCTCCAACCAATACCAGCAGGAGCAGTTCGGCCGGACGCTCTTCCGAAACGGCTCCTACGTGCCCCTCGGCGTGAACTTCGTCCAGGAGACGACGATCTTCCGCGAGTTCGGGCCGCTGGCCGGCAACACCATGCGCCTCTCGTACGAAGTCGCACCGAAGATCGGCAACACGCTCTCCAGGCAGACCGCCGAGGTCGACCTCCGGCACTACCTGCGGCTCGGCGGATCGGGCCTGCTGGCGACGCGGTTCCGCGGCTTCAACAGCTGGGGCGACTCGCCGGACTTCATGTACTTCGGCGGCAACTCGGAGATGCGCGGATACGAGTACCTCCAGTTTCTCGGCTCGAAAGCGGCGTTCCTCAACGCGGAGCTCCGCTTCCCGTTCATCGAGGCGATGCTCACGCCGCTCGGCGTCCTCGGCGGAATCCGAGGCGTCTTTTTTGGCAACCTCGGCGGCGGCAGCTTCGCGGACCAGCCGTTCACGTGGTTCTCGAGCAAGTCCGAGATCGTGAGGCCGATTATCAGTTACAACACCGACCCCGTCACGCAAGCAGGGATCCCGGTGTTCGGACCGCCGGCGCGCGTCGACGGCATACGCCTGGTGGACGCGCGGGCGTCGTACGGCATCGGTCTCGAGACGTTCGCGCTCGGCTTCCCCGTCCACTTCGACTGGGCGTGGCGCACGCTCTTCAACAAGGGATGGGAAGACGTGAACTTCGCCGCCGCCGGTGGCAGCGCCGCGTTCCGCAAGGCGCGGTTCGCGATGTGGATTGGATACGATTTTTAGACAGTTGTCAGTTGTCAGTTGTCAGTTGTCGGAAGGCATCGAGCTGGCTCGTGGCGTTCTGACAACTGCACTGACAACTGACAACTGGTAACTGACAACTACTTCAAGAGTTCAGCGACCTTCGTAATCCCCGCCTTCGCGCAGGCTTCATCCATCTCTTGAGTCGATCCGGCGCTCCCGACACCCCCGAAGGTGTCGGTGCCGACCTGGATAGGCAGCCCGCCGCCGAGCGCGAGCACGTCGGCGATGTCGCGCTGAGGGGCGAGGCTCGGGTCGTCCAACGTCCGTTTCTGAAACGCGGCGGTGCTCATGCGGAACATGCGCGCCGTGAACGCCTTGCGCCTCGCCATCTCCAACATCTGCGACGTCGCCTGCTCGTCGCGCAGCAGCACCAGCACCTGCCCTGAGCGATCGACGACGGCCGCCGCCGTGTTGAACCCCTTGGCCTTGCACTCGGCCAGCGTCGCCTCGGCAATCAGCTTTGCCATCGGCAGCGACAGGTTGCGCTGCATGACGACACCCTGCGCACCAGCGGTGCCGGGCAAGAGCGCGGCAAGTGCCATCGCGGAAAGAGCGTGCTTCATTCGGTGCCTAGAATTTCTCCAGCCTGAGCTCGCTGCGCTCCATGTCCATCGACACGCGATAGCTGCTGAGGAACTTGTGACCGACGATGCCGCCAATCTTGAAGCCGAGCAGGACGCTCGGCGCGCGAAGGTTCAGGACGACGAGCGGATAATTGCGGTACTCGATGCGATCGAAGTCGAGGTCCACGCCGGGCAGCAGGAACGCGTCGCGGTCCCACCCGGAGGTGCCGTAGACGCGGAGCGGAATCCGCCGGAATGGCGACTTCTCGAGCGTGTCGGCGGTGTCGCTGCTGATCGAGATGACTTCCCCGCCGGTGTCAACGACGAAGTAGGCCGCTGTCTTCGAGTTGAGCAGGCCGCGCACCAGGGCGAGCCTGGCGACGCGCATCGGCAGGCGGAAGTCGGAGCGTCCCTCCGGCAAGCGCCGCGCAATCGTCAACAGCTTCTGCTGGTAGTCGATCGTCATCGACATGCCGAGCGACAGCGGCGAGAAGCTTTCGCCCTCGCGCCTGGGAATGCCGCGAAGCGCCGGGTTCTTGATCAGCACCGGCAGGTTGCGCACCTGCAGCGTGCCGATCTCGAGCGAGTCGAGCCGCGCGAGCTGCAGGCCGCGGAGACCGACTTCTCCGACACCGGCGCTGAGCGTGTAGGTAATCGGGCGCACGCCGGCGCGCTGGGCGGTCTGCGCCGACACGACGGTCTCTTCCGATCCGGTATCGAGGATGAAATCCTGCGCCGAGCCGCCATTGACCTTGCCGCGCACGACGATCTTGTCCCTCACCACGCGAAACGGCACGGTGTGCAGCATCTCGTTGTCCTGGTCGTCGATCTCGACGGGGACACGGCCCGCGAACGCCTCCAGGAACTTTACCTGCGCGCGCGACCAGGCAGCCTTGTCGCTGCGGTCCTTGTTCGGCAGCAGGTTGATGAAATTGGTGTAGGCGTTGGCGGCCTCGTCGAAGCGGTTGAGCCGCTCGTAGATCGAGCCGATCATGTGGTGGATCTCGCCGTCGCGGGGCGAGGAGGCGACCGCGCCGAGCGCTTCGTCAAGCGCCTCGTCGAGGCGGTTGCGCGTGGCCAGCGACCGGGCGAGGCCGAAACGGCCGCGCGACGAGCCGGGCGCGATCGCCATCGCGTCGCGGTACTCGTTGTCGGATTCGTCGAAGAGGCCCGCCGACCAGAGGGCGTCGCCGTACAACGTCAGCGCCTCGGCGTCCTTCGGCGCATCGGCCGCGAGGGACGCGCCCTCTTCGTGCGCCATGCCGAACTCGCCAAGACGCAGCGCGGTCTTGACCTTTCCCTTGCGCGCGCGCAGTGCCAGCAGCGGGTCGTCAGCGAGAGCGGCGCGCTCGAAGGCCTCGAGCGCTTCGGTGTAGCGCGTTTCCTCGATCAGCAGGTTCGCGAGTTGAATCTGCAACTCCGCATCGCCGCTGGAGATCGCCCCGGCCGCGCGCAGCCCGAACGTGCACGCTCCAACAATCGCGGCGGGGATCAGCGCACACCTGAGAAGCCGTTGCACCTGCGCACCTCACCCTTCTACCGGGTTGCTGTTCCGGACGTCTGGCTACTTCTGGTAGTAATCCGCGTTGACCGGAATGAAGCTCGCCCACTTCTCCGGCGTCTCGTCGAGCGCGAAGATCGCTTCCACGGGGCACGCGGGGACGCATGCGCCGCAGTCGATGCATTCATCGGGGTGAATGTACAGCATCTCCGTCGTTTCGAAGGCGGGCTCGTCCTTGCGCGGATGGATGCAGTCCACCGGGCACACGTCGACGCAGGCACTGTCCTTCGTCCCGATGCACGGTTCGCAGATGATGTAGGCCACTGATGGGTCTCCTGAGAGCGTTTGCCAGCGGAAGTATACATTGGGAGGTTTAGGGTTACCATTCACGTAAATCATGAAACGGTCCGGCCGCGTGGCACGAGGGCGACGTGCGCGACACGCGAACGATCGCGATCCCCTCGCAGGGAGGCGTCGTCGAGCAGGCCTTCGTGGTGCGGTGATGCGCTTCTCCGCCTCGCTCACCAACCGCGTGTTCCTGGCGTGCACGCTGCTCGCGGTACTGTCGCTCGGCTTTGCGTTCTATTTCGTGAACGAGCGCGTGGCGAGCGAGGCGGAGGCGGACCTGCGGCGCGGGTTGTCGGAGGCGGGCACGCTCGTGGACGAGCACCAGGGAACGCTGACCGATACCTTCACCCGCCTGGCACGGCTGGTCGCCGACCTGCCAAAGCTCAAGGCGGCGATGGCCACCAAAGACCCTCCCACCGTGCAGCCGCTCGCGGACGAGTACCTCGAGCAGGTCAATGCCGACCTGCTGCTGCTCATCGATCCACAGGGCCGCGTGCTCGGTGCGGCCGGTGCCGACGCGTCGGCGCTGCCGCCCGCGGTTCGCCGGGCGCCGTCCGAGGGTGAATTCTCGACCTTCTGGCCGCACGAACGCGGGGTGCTGGAGATGGTGAGCGTCCCCGTGTTCGTCGGCGGCGA
>CANIBQ010000061.1 GCA_947465645.1 Acidobacteriota bacterium
GTACTGTCTCGAAGTCCATGCGAAGGCGGCGCGAACCGCGGGGGCGACGCGCGAGGAAGTCGCCGAGGCGGCGCTGCTGGCGGCGGCGCTGAGAGCCGGCGGCGCGGCGACGCACGGCGCTATGGCGCTGAAGTTCTTCGACCAGGAGTAACCAAGGCCCAGGTCAGGAACTGTTCCGTGTAATAGAGCGACAGCTGGCCGCTCGGACCGTTGGTGATCGCATCGAAGGCGTGCTCGGCCCACGGAATCTCCAGGAATACCGAGATCGCGCCCGCGGCGCGCAACCGCTGGTCGAGCATGGCGCCGAATCGCGGCAGCACGACGTGGTCGCGGCTGCCATAGATCAGCAGCGATGGGGGAAGCTGCGAGCCCGCGTAGGTGATCGGTGAGGCTTGGCGGTAGCGATCGGGCTGCGTGTCTGGCGTGCCGCCAAGGAACAGTTCCTCGATCGACCGCACATCGATCGGATCCGGCCTGGGCGGGTTGCGGTAGCCGTCAGCCAGGTCCACCGGGCCGTAATAACTGACCACCGCGCTGATGGGCGGCGCGTCGTCTTCATACGCCGCCACCATCGCGAGCTGCGCGCCCGCCGAGCGGCCGATGAGAGCCATTCGAGAGGTATCGGCGTCGTGCTCGCCGCCGTGCTCGCCGATCCAGGCGAGCGCCGCCCGCACATCTTCGATCTGCGCGGGCCACTGCCATGTGGGCGCGTGGCGGTAGTCAATCGCGAAGACGACGAAGCCCCGGGCCGCGAGGTAGGTCGCGAACGTGCTGTCGTCTCCAGGAGCTCCCCGCTGCCAGGCGCCGCCGTAAATCTGCACGACCGTCGGATACCGGCCCGATGCGGCAGGACGATAGACATCCAGGGTGAGCGGCACGCCCTCGGGGGTCGCAAACGGCATCCCTCGCGTCACCAGTGCGTCACCGATCGCGATTCCGCGGAAGAGATCGAGCGCGACGACTGGTGCGCCTCTCATCCGAGCGCGGTGATCCGCGGGAATACCGCTCATAAAATCGTCTCCAAGCGCCGTCCGCATCGTCGCGTCGAACCGCCGCACGGCGGATGGAATGCGCACGAGCGGCGCCGCCGCCAGCACTGCGGCGACGACCGCAGCCATAACCGTGACTCGTCGCGCGTAGGGGCCGGCTTTAGCCGGCCCGGGGGGCGCAAGAGCAGCTCCGGCCACGATCAGCGCGCCAACGAGCAGCCATGCCGATAGCTCCGGCGCGCCAACCCCCAGCGCGAGAAGCAGACGATTCGGCGCGGGAAGAACGATCCAGGCGGCCAGGAAGGCCACGACCAGCGCCGCCGCGAGAAGAATCCTCGGTGCCAATGGGAAGGGGAGAAGCGCCATTATAGGATTTCTAGCACTTGATCTCAGACGGCTCAGCGCCTACGCTACTGGGCTTATGACTGTTCAATCGATGCGCAAGACGAAGGTGGCGATCATGAACGCGGTGCACGACCTGCCGGTGCTGGTCGCCCGCGACAAGGGTTTCTTCAAGGACGAGGGGCTCGACATCGAGTTCGTGACGACGCCTGGCATGGCGCAGGTCACGACCTCGCACACCGTCAAGTTCGACACGGTGTTCGATCGGCCCCTCGACTCGGTCTACAACGAAGGCGGTATCGACCAGTACCGCATGTGCGAGTGGGGCATCATGAAGCGCGCCGTCGAGGCCGACACGACCGGCCTGCGGCACCGCAAGATCGTCGCGCTGGGCGCGTCGATGTCCAAGTTCGCGATCGCGGTGATGAACAACTCGAAGATCTACGAGCCGGAGATGCTCAAGGACAAGCTCATCTCGGTGACGCCCAACAACGGGTCGCACTTCACCATGCTGAAGATGGTCGAAGGGTTTCTCGAGCCGCAGCACGTGAAGACCACCAATGCCGGGTCGATGCTGAAGCGTCTCGAGGCGATGCGCCGTGGCGAGGTCGACGCGGTGGTCCTGATGGAGCCGTGGATCAGCGTCGCGCAGAAGGAAGGGCTGCGGCTGATCATCGAGTCGCACTCCACGCGCAGCGAAGCGGCCAGCGACGATCTCGACGGCCCGACGCTCGCGGCGATGTTCCGCGCGCAGGCGAAAGCGGTGGAAGTGCTCGAAAAGGATCCGAAGCCCTTCATCCACTACCTCGTGGCCGAGACGGGCGGGCTGCTCAAGGAGAGCGAGCTCCAGACATGGCGCCTGCTGCACGCGCCGCCGACGCCCTACACCCGCGAGCGGTTCGACGACACCTACAACTGGACGGTGAAGTGGAACATGACCGTCCCAGGCGCGACGTTCGAGAACACCGTAGACAACCGCGCCTGGAAGTAATCGGGGGAAGTTATCGCCGCGCTCGTTTTATGACGACGCTATCGAAGAGGGCGGTCCACTTCTCCGATTCGTCGAGTGAGCGGGCGGGGTTGGTGGGGACGATCTTCACGCCCTTCAGGGGCGAGGGCGCCTTCATGTTGGTGGGCACGTAGTCCATGCTCACGAAGTACTGCTGCCCCTCGCCGAGCAGGTATTCGTAGAACAGCCGCGCCGCGTTTGGATGCGGCGCTCGCCTCGCCACGCCCACGGCGTTCGAACGCGCGATGGCCGGCTCGATCGCGAACCAGTCGACCGGCGCGCCCTTCTTCTTGGCCTGCTCGGGCATGTAGTTGTACACCGTCAGCGCCAGCGGCACCTCGCCCGAGATCACCATGTTGTTGAGCAGGGTGTGCCCCTGGCGGACGGAAATGCCATTGGTCGCCACGAGATCGCGGAAAAATTTCAGCCCCTTCTCGCCGCCGCCCGTCGCATCGACGACCGAGGCGAACCAGTCCGAATCTTTTCCCTCGATGCCCAGCTTCCCTTTCCACTTCGGGTTGAGCAGGTCCTGGTAGGTCTTCGGCAGGTCGGCCTTCTTGACCAGTTTCGTGTTGTAGACCTGCACCCACACCGACAGGAGCGTCGCGGCCCACTCGCGGTGGACGGGGACCGACCCGGGCTGCAAGTCCTTGTGCACCGCCGACGTAATCGGCTGAAGGATCTTCTCGCGCGAGAGCGCCTCCATCTCGGGCGAGCCGAAGTGGACGACATCCACGTCATACCGCCTGGCGGCCGCTTCGGCGATCGTGCGCTGGAGGATCTTGTCCGTGCCGGCGCGCCACACGACCACCTTGACGCCGTACTTCGCCTCGAAGGGCTTCGTGAGGGTGGCGAGGTCCTTCTCGGCGATGGTCGTGTAGAGGGTAAGGGTGCCCTCCTTTTTCGCAGCCGCGGCGTCCGCCTGCGCGTACGCAACTCCGGCATTCATCACGGCGGACACGACGATCGCGAAGGCGATGAGTGCGTGTTTCATTTCCGGAGGAACAGCTCTTCGTAGAGCGACTTCCACTTATCGTACTCGTCGATCGACACCCGCGCATCCACGAAGGTCATCGGCACCTTGTTGAGCGGCGTATCGATGAGCTTGCTCGTGGGCACGAAATCGCGGGTGGCGATGAGGCGCTGCCCTTCCTCGCTCAACTCGAAATCGTAGAACAGCACCGCGGCATGCGGATGCGGCGCGTTGCGCGCGACGCCCACGCCGTTGGGGCGGGCGATCGCGTTGCCGATCGTGAACCAGTCGATCGGCGCGCCTTCGGTCTTCAACTGCTGCGCCTTGTAGTTGTACACGGTCAGCGACAGCGGCACTTCACCCGACACGACCAACTGCGTCAGCAGCGTATGCCCTTTGCGCGCCGAGATGCCGTTCCTGGCGACGATCTCCTTGAAGAGCTTCTTGCCCTTCTCCTCACCGATCTCGCTGAGCACGCCGGCCAGCCAGTCGGAATCTTCCTGCTCGATGCCCAGGCGTCCCTTCCACTTCGGATCGAGCAGGTCTTCCCACGTCTTCGGCAGCTCCTCCTTCTTCACCAGCTTGGTGTTGTAGGCCTGCACGAACACGTTGAGGCGCGTACCCACCCACTCGCCATGATCGCGAATGGCGGGGGCAATCAGGTCGGCGTGATGCGGGCTCTTCACCACCTGCAGGATCTGTTCGCGGCTGAGCGACTCGAGCTCGGGACCGTTGGTCTCGACGACGTCGACCGTGTGGCGGCCGGCGCGGCTTTCCTGCAGCGCGCGATTGAGCACCGCTTCCGAACCCGAGCGCCAGAGCTCGGTCTTGATGCCGTACTTCCTCTCGAACGCCTCGATCACCGCACCAAGGTCCTCCGCCTGGGCGGAGGTGTAAATGGTGAGCTGCCCTTCCTTCTTGGCGCCGTCGATCAGCCGCTGCAGGCGATCCTCGCCCTCGTACAGCGCGACCTCAGCCGCCGTCGCACCCGACGTCTCGGATGAGGGAGCCGAGCCACAACCGGCGACGAAGAGCCATCCTAGAGCCCAAAGCCCAGAGCCGAGAGCCTTAGAGCCGAGAGCCTTGCGTGAACACATCATCACACTGCCTGCGACTCGAGCGGCGGAAGGTTCTCGAGCTCCGCCTCGTAGGCCGCCTCCATCCGCGAGGTAATCCCGCGGCTCGCCAGCGCGTCGGCGAACGACTTCCGCACGCGCGGCGACTCGTCAGCGTAATCGATCTGGTCGCCGCCGAGGCGCCTCGAGATCCAGGCCTTCGGCACCCCCTGGGCGTTGCGAATCGACACCCCTTCGGCCTTGAACGCCAGGTACCGGGCCGGGGTCGTGCCGGTGTTGAAGTGCTGGTGGAACCAGAGGTTGGGCGGGACGATCATCGATCCCTCCTTCCACTCATAGCGCTTGGGCTCCTCGCCCTCCGGCCACATCATGCTGAATCCTTCCCCGCTCATGATGATCACGTGCGCGCCCGGGCCATGCGCATGCGCCTTCTTGTAGGTGCCCACGGGGAACTGCGAAATGTGGCTGTTCATGTGCCCCTTGGCCATGCTGAAGCGGATGTGCGAGCCGCCGGCGCCGCGCTCCTTCGCCGTGATCAGCGGCAGGTTGACCGCGTCGGCCACGAAATTGGTGTCGAGCAGCAGGCCGCGCTGCTCACCGCGGTTGGCGAAGTATTCGGGCTCGCCGTTGAAGCGCTCCGCGAAGTCGCGCCCCGTGTTGAAGACGAAGTCGAGGTCGCCGAACGCGTTGATGATCACGGGCGCGTTGGTCACCGCCACGTAGCGCGCGGGCTCGACACCGGAGCCGTTGAAGTGCTGGTGCCACGCGTTCAGCGGGATGGCGAACAGCGCGCCTGCTTTCCATTCAAAGGTGATGCGCCGGCCGGCCTCGTTCCACACCGAGGTCGAACCGCGTCCGTCGAGCACGTAGATCATCTCCTCGTACAACTGGCGTTGCGGCGCCAGCTCCTTCCCGGGAGGAATCTCGCACACGTAACAGTCGTTGGACGTGCGCGACGCGTCATGGTTGAGGAAGACGCCCCGTCCGCCGCGCCGCGCCCACGGCGCGAGCTCCACCGTGTGAAGATCGGGGACGTACAGCGAGCTGACGATGTTCAGCCCTTCGGCGCGCACCCACCGGGTGTACGGGGTTTCCTTCTCGGCGGCGAATTTCTTCGCCAGGTCTTCTGAAACAACTGCGTCCTTGGCCATGGGTCCTGGATCTAGTCCTCGTCGTGATTGAAGTTCTCTTCGTCGTTGCGCGCGCGGAAGTCTTCGGCGCCGGCCGCCGGCACGGTCGGGCGCGGCTCGACCATCTTCTGGAACAGCATGTTCATGAAGAGATACATCGGCTTGGTCTTCATGACGAGCGCGCGCGCCGGCCTGGTGGCGCTGGCGTTGAAATGCTGGTGCACGCAGTTGTTGTGCACGACCACCGCGTCGCCGGCCTTCCAGTCGTAGCGAATGCCGTCGTGGATCTCGTATCCCTCGCCGTCGAGGATGTAGAACGCCGCCTCGTTGACGTGGCCGTGCTTCTGGTTGTGGCCGTTCGGCGAGTATTCCTCGAGGTGAATGTGCAGCGTCTGCGTCAGGCCGTCGATCGGCTCGACGAAGTGCTTGCTGAACGCCTGCGGACCGTCGTTGAACTTGAGCTCGCGCCCCTTGATGACGCGCGGCATCGAGCGAAGCCGCGCGAGCTCCTCCCGCAGGTTGTAGTGGCCTTCGATGCCGCGGACGAAGACGCGCGGTTTCTTGCTGCTGTAGTGTGACTCTTTGCCCATAAGTTTTAATCCACCCCGCGTGGGACCTGCTGGCCTTTCAGGAAGAGATCGGACCAGAGCTTCGACCACTTCTCGTCTTCGTCCAGCGTGATGATCGGATCGATGGTCTCGAAGGGAAATGCATTGAGATGCGAGTTGACCGCGCGGCTCGCCGGCACGCGGTTGCGTTGCTTGAGAATGGTCTGGCCCTCGCGCGACAGCACGAAATCGGTGAACAGCAGCGCCGCGTGCGGATGCGGCGCGCGCCGCGCGACGCCGATCGAATTGGGCCGGGCGAAGGTCGGCGTCAGCGCCTTCCACTTGATCGGCGCGCCCTGCACCGCCACCCGCTCGGCGTTGTGGTTGTAGATATTGGCCGCCAGCGGAATCTCGCCCGACGCGACCAGTTGCCCGATCAGCGTGTGCCCGCTGCGCATCTGCGGCCTGGCCGCAGCCAGCTTCCGGAAGTAGGCGAGCCCCTTCGCCTCTCCCATGTGCTTGACCATGGCGCCGAACCAGTCGACGTCGGCCGACTCGAAGCCGATCCGTCCCACCCATCGCGGGTGCAGGAGGTCGTCGTACGAGTCGGGCACCTCCTCCGGCTTCACCAGCCGGGTGTTGTAGGCGATGGTGAAGAAGTTGAAGCGGTCGGCGGCGTACTGCCGGTGCTTCGGAAACGCCGCCGGCGGCAGGTCGCTGAAGCTCGGGCTCTGGAAGTCGTCGAGCAACTGCTCGCGGTAGATCGCCTCCATCTCGGGGCCGTTGGTCTCGAACACGTCGCACGTCAACCGCCCGGCCCTCGCCTCCGCCACCGCGCGCTGCACCAGCCGCTCGCTGCTCGAGCGCCACAACTGCGTCTTCAGGCCGTACTTCTTCTCGAAGGCGCCGGTCAGCGGAACCGAGTCCTGCAGGTTGAGCGACGTGTAGACCGACACGACGCCCTCGCGCTTCGCGCCCGCCAGGAGCGTCGCCTGCCGGTCGGCGGCCTGCATCATGTAGATGCCGCGATG
The DNA here is from genome assembly GCA_947465645.1 of Acidobacteriota bacterium. The sequence continues at coordinate 7,099 of CANIBQ010000061.1, forward strand.
CGGCGACGGCACAGTCCGCGACTGCGCGCGCGCCGCGGCAGGTGCGGCAAGCAGCCCAAGCAGGAAAGCGCGGCGATCAAGAGCCATAAGAAGGGGCCGTCTCTGTGTCTCCGTGTCTCTGTGGCCCGTTTCAGCGGGCGGCCGCCACGCGCCCACGCAGGTAGGCGTCAACGATCTCCGCGTTGAGCACCACCGCCGGGTCGTACTCGGGCGCGTTCTCGAGCTGTTCCAGATCGTTCAGGCCGGTGGCCTTGAAGATCCGGTTGATCACCGAGATCAGCCGCACCGGCTTGTCCCCGCTGGCGTTGAAGTGCTGGTGAATGGTGTTCGGTGGAATGTAGATGACGTCGCCCGCCTCCCACTCGTACCGCTTCACCTCGTCCTGCGCCTTCCAGTGGTAGGTGTCGGTGATCTCCACGTCGCAGTCCTGGTGCAGGTCGTAGCCCTGTCCCTCGAGCACGTAGAGGCATTCCTCGGCGAGATGGCGGTGCTTGCCCGACCGGCTGCCGGGCGGCACGATCTGCATGTAGGCATCCACCGTCTCGAGGCGCGTGTTCATCGCCTCGTTGATCAGGTGCTTGAGCAGCCCCTGGCGCGACATCTCCCAGGGCATGTCTTCGGGCGGAATCACCTTCTTCCGCTTCGCGTTCCGCGCCGGCGCTTCCGTGGCATCGTCGAGCAGCGCCTGGTAGAACTTCTTGTTCTCGGTGCCGCGCTTCCAGGCTTTCGATTCACTCCAGGCCATATATTCGTCTCTCGCTATTCGTGGTTGAAGTTCTGTTCCTGCTCGCGCACCCTGAAGTCTTCGGCTCCGGGAGCGGGCACGGTCGGCCGCGGCTCGACCATCTTCTGGAACAACATGTTCATGAACAGAAACATCGGCTTCGTCTTGAGGACCAGCGCGCGCGCCGGCTTCACCGGATCGGAGTTGAAATGCTGGTGCACGCAGTTGTTGTGCACGATCGAGACGTCGCCCGCCTTCCAGTCGTAGCGCACGCCGTCGTGGATCTCGTAGCCCTCGCCGTCGAGGATGTAGAAGGCCGCCTCGTTCACGTGGCCGTGCTTCTGCGACCGCGCGCCGGGCGCCCACTCCTCGAGATGCAGGTGAAACATCTGCGTGATGCCGTCCTTCGGCTCGACGTAGTGCCGGCTGAACGTCTGCGGACCGTCGACGAACTTGAGCGTGCTGCCCTTGCGCACGCGCGGCATCGACCGCAGCCGCGCGAGCTCCTCTTTCAGGCTGTAGTCGCCCTGGATCGCGCGGACGAAGATGCGATCCTTCTTGCTGTGATAATGCGATTCGATGCCGCTCATACCCCGTATTCCTCCAGCTTGAACCGCTTCGGCTTGAGCGTGCGGCACAGCTCGCGATTCAGATCGACCTGCGCCAACTCGACGCCGGCGTCCTTCGCCATCTGCTGCACGATCTCCATGTCATCGTCGGCCCACGCCATCGTGTTGGCGCCCCAGGTGCGCAGCACGTAGTTGTCGGCGCTGCTCTTCTTCAGCGCCTCGCGCAGCAGCTCGACGTCGATGCCGAAGCGCTGTCCGAGCGCGAGTGCCTCGTGGTCGGCGATCAGGCACGCCCACATCACGAGATTATTGGCCGCCTTGGCCACCTGCGCCGTGCCGACGCCGCCCGTATGGACGATGTCGGTCGAATAGGCGGCGAGCACCGGCTTCAACCGCCTGACGACCTCGGCGTCGCCGCCGACAAAGGACAGCAGCGTTCCCTCGTCCGCCGCTTTACCGCCGCGGCATACCGTCGAGTCGACCACGTGCACACCCCTCGGACGCGCCTGCTCCGCCAGCTCCTGCACCGTGCGCGGATGAACGGTCGCCAGCACCGCGACGATCGTGCCCCGCGCGAGAGAGGAGAGTCCGCCGCGATCGGAGAGCAGCTCGCGGAGCTCGCGATCGAAGCCGACGCAGATCAGGATCGCCTCGCACTGCGCCAGCCCCGCCAGGCCGCCGGCCCACCGCGCCCCCACCGTCTCGACGCGTTCGCGCTTGCCCTCGTCGATATCGTGCGCCAGCACATCGAAACCCCTGCGGGCCAGATGTCCAATGATAGGCGCACCCATGCGCCCCGCGCCGATTACCCCAACCGTTCGAACTGCCGCGTCAGCCAATGATTGAGTTTTATCGCTTCTGAGGGATTGTGTCGAGCGGCGCATGTTCTGCCACACGTACCGGCATCCTGCGTACGCACAATTTGCGCACCAACAGCGTCACATTCTTCGTTTCAGGCCCATTCCGAGGTGGCACCCAGCTCGCAGGCGTAGAGGGCATGTCTTCTCGACAGCAGACTGCCATGATTGCCGTGAAAACCGTCGAACGGTCGATCCACACGATCCGCGGGCACAGAGTGATGCTCGACTCCGATCTCGCCGTGCTCTATCGCGTGCAGACAAAGGTGCTGGTGCAGGCAGTGCGGCGCAACCCGCGGCGCTTTCCCCGCGATTTCATGTTCCGATTGACGCCTCAGGAGTTTCAGGTTTTGAGGTCACAATCTGTGACCTCAAAAACTGCCGGAGGACGACGCTACCTGCCATACGCATTCACCGAACAGGGTGTCGCGATGCTCTCGAGCGTGCTCAGGAGCGCCCCCGCGATTCAAGCCAACATCGCCATCATGCGCACGTTCGTGCGGCTGCGTGAGTTCCTCGTGACCCACGAAGCAATCGCCCAACGACTCGCCGCGCTCGAGCGGAAGTACGACGGCCAGTTCGACGTCGTGTTCGAGGCGATCCGTGAGCTCATGGCGCCTCCGCCCACGCGACGACGCCGCCGCATTGGCTTCGAGATCTCCGGCACAAGCTGACGAGGCGATCATCGTCTCTGTGTGACCGTATCGAGCAGAGCGGGGCGGCCGGCTTTCACCTCGGCTATGGCTCGTCCGAGCGCGGCCTGTAGACCGTCCGGCGATTCGAACGGGCCCTCGGCGTACCAGCCCATCGACTTGGCCATCGCCGCAAAGTCGGGCGCCGGGTCGTCGAGGTCCATGCCGATGTGCGCCCGCTCGACCGGGGTACCGCGGAGCTTGGCCATCCGGATCTGGTGCTCCCAGTCGTTGTAGTACGCGCGATTGTTGTACATCACGACCAGCAGCGGGATGCGGTGCTTCGCCGCCACCCACATGGCACCCGCGTCGAACATCAGATCGCCATCGGGCTGCATGTCCACCACGAGACGCTTTTCGTCGCGGTGGGCCAGGGCCACCCCGAGCGAGATGCCGAACTGCGTCGCGGTGCCGAGCGACCGGCCCGGATGCCGGTACGGCTGGTCGAAATCCCACAGCTTGCGCGTCCAGTGCTCGAGCGTGCCGGCGGTGAGCACCCAGTCTTCATCCTTGATCGCGTCCCACACCTCGGATGCCAGGCGCGGCAACGCGATCGGGCTCGCGTCCCAGTCTTCCTTCGCCTGGCGCGCCCACGTCTCACGCAGCTTCGCGCTCTTCGCCGCGGTGTCCTTCGTGCGAGACTCAATGCGGCCGCGCAGCGCGGCGTCTTTGGCCACACGCGTCTGCAGCAGCGCCGTGAGCGCCGGGATCGCAATCGTGGTGTCGGCGAGAATCTGCAGGTGCGCGTAGTGAAGGCGCTGGTAGTCGAGCGCCCAGCTCGAGAGTCCCAGGTCGCCGAATCCGATGTCGATCCACTTCGCGTCAGCGGGCACGATCGAGGTGACCTCCCGCGTCGCGCTCACCAGCTCGGTCGTCGGCTTCTCCCAGTCACGGGTGTCGAGCGACAGCACGAGATCGGCGTCGCGAAACACGTCCTTCGCGTGGCTCATGTTCAGCGGATGCCGGCTCGGAAAATTCAGGCGGCTGTCGACGTCGTAGACCGGGATACCCGCCGTCTCGGCCAGCGCGACGAGCGCGTGAAACCCCTGGGGCTCGCGCCCCACGTATTCCGCGATGATCACGGGCCTCGCCGCCGCGGCAATCAGGTCGGCGGCCTGCTCGAGGGCGCCCGGCTCCGCCGCGATGCGCGTCGGCACCCGCGCGGCGCCGGCCGGCGGCATCGCGACGTCGCGATCGAGCGCCTGCTCCTGCACCCAGGCGTCGTAGCACATGTAGATCGGTCCGCGCGGCTCGGTCATCATCACCGAGTAGCCGCGCGCAAAGGCGTCGGGCACGCCATCGATCGTGTGCGGCTGGTAATCCCACTTCGTGTAGGCACGCACCGCCTCGCCCTGCGACTGCGCGGTATGGATCCAGTCGATGCGCGGACGGCGCTTCGTCTCGTCCATCGGTCCGGTGGCCCCGACGATGAACACCGGCACGCGGTCGATGTAGGCGTAATAGACCGCCATGTTCGCGTGCAGCAGGCCCACGAGGTTGTGGAGGATCGCCACCATCGGCTTCCCGCTCGCCTTGGCGTAGCCGTGCGCGATCTGCACCGCCGTCTCCTCGTGCTGGCAGAGCATCATGACCGGCACGTTGCCGCCGTAGTTGACGATCGAGTCGTGCAGTCCGCGGTAGCTTGCGCCGGGATTGATGGCCGCGTAGGGCAGGTCGTAGGCGTGGAGCAGGTCGACGATGACGTCCGAGGCCCAGCGTTCGGGGGCCATCACTCGACCTTCAACTTATCTTCAACACGACGCATTTGTCAGGGTTCATCTGCACGAATATGGGTTCGCCGATGGGCGTGCGCAGCGTCGGATGCTGGCGCGACAGCATCATCCGCGCGCCGACGCTCACCTGGAAGTCTAACGCCTCGCCGAGAAACACTTTCTGCTCGACGCGGCCCTGCCACACATTGTCACCCGCCGGCCTGACCTCGGCGAGATCGACGTCCTCGGGACGGACGGAGACGGCCACGCGTTCGTCGGATCCGAGCTCGTGGGGCGCGACCTTGATGTCGCCGAGCTCGGTGCGCACCAGGTCTGGCGCCACCACGTAACCGTCGATGAAGTTGGTGCTGCCCACGAAGTCGGCGACAAACTGGTTGGCGGGCCGCTCGTAGATATCGCGCGGGCTGCCGATCTGCTGGATGCGCCCCTGGTGCATGACCGCGATCTCGTGCGACAGCGCGAGCGCCTCGCTCTGATCGTGGGTGACGTAGACCGTCGTGATCTTCAGGTCCCGCTGCAGGCGCTTCAGCTCGAAGCGCATCTTCTCGCGAAGCTTCGCATCCAGGTTCGACAGCGGCTCGTCCAGCAGGAGCAGCGCCGGCTCCATCACCAGCGCGCGGGCGAGGGCCAGGCGCTGCTGCTGGCCGCCCGACAGCTTGGTCGCCTCGCGGTCGGCGAACTCGGCGAGCTGCACCGCCGTGAGCACGCGCATCACGTTATCGCGGATCTGCTGGCGCGAGTACTTGCGATCGCCGACTTCCAGCGGAAACGCCGCGTTCTGGAAGACGCTCATGTGCGGCCAGATGGCGTACGACTGAAAGACCATCCCGAAGCCGCGGCGGTTGGGCGCGACGAAGATCCCCTTGGACGACGAGTAGACGACGCGCCCGCTGACCGAAATCTCTCCCGACGTCGGACGCTCGAGCCCGGCGATCGACCGCAGCGTCGTCGTCTTGCCGCACCCGCTCGGGCCGAGCAGGGTAAAGAGACGGCCCTCGGGCACGGTGAACGTCACGTCCTGCGCGGCGCGGACGACCTCGCCCCTGTCGTTGGGATACTCCGTAAATAGATTCGCGACGTTGAGCATCTGCCTGTTTCCTACCGCCTACTGCCTACTGCCTACTGCCTACTCTTTAACGCCATATTTCTTGCCCAACCACTGCGCGACCATGACCAGCACCAGCAGCGACAGGATGAAGAGCACGCCGAGCGCCGAGAGCTCGACGTACTGGCCGTTCTCCCAGAGCTCCCAGATGACGATTGAGATCACCTGCGTGTCGGGACTGTACAGCAGGATCGACGTCGAGAGCTCCCGGATGGAGACGATCATCACGTAGATCCACCCGGCCAGCAGTCCCGGCTTGAGCAGCGGCAGGATGATCCGGCGGAACGTGGTGCCCCACGACGCGCCGCTCATCGCGGCCGATTCCTCGAGCTCGCGGTGGATCTGCAGCATCGACGTCGTGTTGTACCGCAGGCCGTACGGCATGAAACGCGTCACGTAGGCGATGAGCATGATCCAGATCGTCCCGTAGATGCCGACGTCGACGTTCAGGTAGAAGATCATGATCGACAGGCCGAGCACCAGCCCCGGGAACACCATCGGCAGCGACGCGATGTTGTCGAGGATCCACCGTCCTCGGATCTTCGTCTTCACGACGATCCAGCAGATGACCGACGTCACGAGCATCACGATCGTCGCCGCGCCGAACGACAGCATCACGCTGTTCCACACCGCGCGCGGCAGGCTCGGGTAACCGAGGATGAACCGGTAGGGATCGAGCGTCAGGTTCCGCACCGCTTCCATCGACGGCACCGAATAGAACCGCTGGAACGACGACCAGAGGAGCACGGCGAAGGGCATCACGACGATGAGCAGGAAGTAGACGGCGAAGATCGCCGCCGTGAACCACCGCCACCGACCGAGATCGATCTGCCGCGGCCGGAACCCCTTGCCGGTCATCGTCGCGTACTTCGATCCGCGGCTCGACAGCGTCGACACGAAATAGACGCCTGCGGTCGTAATCACCAGCAGCGCCGCCGCGTACGCCGACGCGAGGCCCACCTGGCTCGGGTACCGGTGCACCGCCTGGTAGATCGCCGAGGTAAAGACCTCGATGCCGGTCGGCAGGCCGAGCAGCGCCGGCACCTCGAACGACTCGATCGCCCGCACGAACAGGATGAGGATGGTGGCGACGATCGCCGGCCACACCAGCCGCAGCGTCACGCGCCAGACCACCTGCAGGACGCTGGCGCCGCTCATCGTCGCCGATTCCTCAAGCGACGGATCCATGGCGCGAAACGCCGCCGTCATCAGCAGGAACGCCATCGGGGAGTAGTGCAGGCCGTCGACCCAGATCATGCCGCCCAGCGAATAGATATTGAACGGCGGCTCGGCGAGCCCGAGCTGGGCCTGCAGCACGAGGTTGACGATGCCGATCTGCGGGCTGGCGAGGAGGATCCAGGAGACGGTGAAGAGAATCGAAGGAATGACCAGCGGGATCAGCGACAACGCGAAGAACACCGACTTGAACGGGGTGTTGGTGCGCTCGTTCATCCAGGCGAGCGCCGTCCCGAGCACGAAGGCGAAGACCGCGGTGCCGAAGGCGAACTGCAACGAGGTCCAGAACAACCGCAGCGTGTCGAGCGTGCCGTAGGCGGCAGTGTAGTTGCCCAGCGTGAACACGGCGTCGACGGCGGCGGTCTGCGGCGTGCGGAAGCTTTGCCAGATCAGAAACGCGAGCGGGATCACGGCAATGTAGACCGTGAAGGCGACGCACGCGCCAATCACGACCCACTTCCAGTCGAACCGGCGGATGGGTCGCTCGGCCACCGCGCTACCCGCGTGCGTGGCCATGAGCGTGGTGGTGATGGTGCTTGTGCGGAATGCGCGGATCCGCGGTGAATACCAGCGACTTGATGGTGACCGGCACCGTGAAGGACGGCATGCGCACGCGGCCGAGATCGATGTAGTCGAAATCCCAGAGCGAGATGCCGTCGATCACCAGCACCTCGGACGGCACGCCGAGCTCGTCCTTCAGAATGGCCCCGAGCGTTTGCGCGACGTCGCCGTCGAGGATGACGAACAGCGGCTTGTGCGCCGCTAGCGTGCGCGGCAGCGCGTCGACGATGCCGCGGGCGAAGGCGGCGAGCCGCGGATGCGACGGCGCGCCGACCCACTTGAAGGCGATGGCGATCTCCGCGTCCCCTTCGGCGAGATCGAACTGCTCGAAGTGATTGCGGATCGTCGCGGTCACGCCGGCCGGGTCGACCGTGTCGCCCAGCGTGACCCGGGGACGAATCACCTGCAGGTTCTTCCGCGGCAGGAGGTCGCGCGGGCTCGAGACGTAGACGGTGTTGCCCGACAACTGGACGCTGTACTCGGAGGCGCCAAGCGCGGTGGCGCGAATGCACTCGCCGGCAGGCAGCAGCGGAAACGGCAGGCGTCCCGCGTCGAGCCGCGCCCTGATCGCGTGGCCCAGACGCCGGCCCAGATCGCCGAAGTCACGCTCCTCGCGTCCGTAGACGTATTCCGCAACGCCGCCCGAGAACATCGCTCCTTTGACGTCCTTGATGGTGACTTGGCCGGCTGCGGCGACGTCGATCGGATCGGTCAGCCACAGGCCGGTAATGTCTGGCCCTGGTGACGGATTGGTCAGCGCCGTCACCAGCGCGTCGGCCATCCACGACGTGACGCGCGACAGCTCATCCTCGGTCACGGTGTCGCCAAGGCTCCAGTCGCAGCCGGCCAGGGCCGCCAGCCGCTTTCCCGCGGGGTCGAGGCGCGTCAGGCGCCCCTGCTCGTCCACGACCGCCAGGCGCCCGCCGATGTGAAGCGCCGCGGTCTGCTCGACCTGGCCGCGCGCGTTGACCAGCGCCAGCTTGGTGGTGCCGCCGCCGATGTCGATGTTGATCAGCGGCAGGCTGCGGTCGTGACCGGTCTTGGCCGCGCCCGACCCGAACGCCGCCAGCATCGCCTCCATGTGGTGGCCGGCCGCGGCGCACACGAACTCGCCGCCGACGTCGGCGAGCACCTCGGCGATCGCCTGGGCGTTCTCCCGGCGCAGCGCCTCGCCCGTCAGAATCACCGCGCCGGTGTCGATGTCGTCCGGGTGGACGCCCGCCGCCGCGTAGGCATCGTCTACGATCTTGCCGATGCCCTGGTCGTCGATGCGCTCTTCGCTGAGATAGGGCGTCAGCGCCACCGGCGACTGATGCAGCGTCTCGCGGGCGACGACGAAGTACCGGCTCGTGAGGTCCTCGGAGAGGCGCCGGAGCTGCACGCGCGAGAAGATGACCTGCGTGCCCGCCGACCCGATGTCGATTCCGACCGACAACAGCGTGATGTTGTCCTGCGCCCAGAGGCTCGTCGCCGTCGGGTCGTACTCGCCCCCCACGTCGTCGTGGTCGTGGTCGTGATCGGAGTCATCCCCCTCCTCGTGCGAGTGCATGGGGTCGAGCCCCATGAGGTGATCCTCGAGGTTGTGGGAGCTCTTCTTATCCGCGGGGTCGGGCATCGGTCTAGATGAATGGCGACATGAGAAGGTGGATGGTGGCGACCACGAATATGAAAATGGTAGTCGCGATCAGGCCGATCCGTATCATCCGGTCCAGGCCGATGTCGCCGGCGGCAAAGGCGGTGGCGGCGGTCGCGCCCGCCCATGGGAAGATGAGCCCCACCGCGAGGTTGCCGATCAGGATCGCCATCGAGCCGGGGTTGTATCCGATCGACGCGGCGGCTGGAATGAAGATGCTGCAGTAGAGCGCGGTGCCGGAAATGAAGTTCGTGGCCACGGCGGTCACCGTCCCCGCGACATACGGCAGCACCGTGGGCCCGATCCCGAAGCCCTTGACGATCTCGCCGACGAACTCCACGAAACCAAACATGGTCAGCGCGTCGGTCATCGCGACCGCCCCGCCGACCAGAAACATCGTGCCCCACGGCGCACGGTGTACGGTGTCCTTCCACGTCAACAGCCCGTCGCCGGGGTCACTCGACGAGCGGATCGCGTAGAGCATCAGCATCACGGCCGGTGGCACGACCCACACCGGCAGGGCACGAGTGGCCCATGCGGCCACGGGATGCTGAGCGCCGAATGCGAGCCCGGCGAAGGTCGGCAGCGTGAAGAGCGTAATCATCGCCGCGAAGACGACCAGGACGCGCCGCTCGTTGGACCGCAGCGGCCCGAGCTTGGCCCGCTCCGCCCGAAGGAAGGCCTCGCCGCTCGGGATGTCGCTGATTTCCGGCCTGACGAGCACCCACAACATGGCGTAGAAGGCCACCAGCAGGGCGATAAAGACCGGCACGCCAACCGCCATCCATTCGAAGAACCCAAGCTGCCGGCCGGTGAATCGCTCGAGGAGCGCTACGGAGATGGCGTTGTGCGGCACGCCCATGATCGTCGCCGCGCCGCCGGCCACCGAGGCGTAGAACGTTCCGAGCGTGATGAACGCGGCGAAGTTCGTCCCGCGAACATCACTCGACGACGAGCCCGCCAGCGTCCTGACGTGGCGCGCGACGCCCATCCCGATCGGGATCGTCATGGCGATGGTCGCCGCATCCGAGATGAACCACGAGATGAGGCCCACGATCATCATGTAGGCGAACATCAGCCGGTAGGTCTTTCCCCCAACGCCGCGGATCGCGAGAATCGCGAGCGCAAACCGCTGCGCCAGCCCGTGCTTCTCGATCGCATAGCCCATCAGCACGGTGCCCATGATCCAGAAGAAGATGGGCTGCCCGTAGAGCGCCATCGTCGCACCGATGTCCATGACGCCGGCGGCGGGAAAGACGAGAAACGGCACCATTGCGGCCATGGCCCACGGGACCGGCTCCGTCATCCACCACACAATCGCCCAGACAAAGGTCGCCAGCGCGACGCGTCCCTGATAGGACAGCGCCAAGGGCGCGAGCAGGACGAGGACGAAGGCGATCGGGCCCGCCAATAGCCTGATAACGTAGGTTGCCGACCCCCCTGAGCGAGGAAGTGCCGGTTCCGTGGCGGTTTCGGTAATCATAGGGAGGCGAAATTATGGATCGTCTCAAGCTCAAAACCGCGATCGTGACCCGGGGGCACACCCAGGCGCTCAAAGACGGCACCGTCAAGCCCCGAACCTTCGAGTTCGACTTCGAGGAGGTGCCGACCATCATCCAGGCGTTCCGGCGCATGGTGCGGGGACTCGAGTTCGACATCTCGGAGATGGCGATCACGACGTATATCTGCGCCCGCGCGCACGGCAAGGCCTTCACGGCACTGCCGATCTTCCCGATGCGCGCGTTTCACCACGGCGCGATCGTCTACAACACCAAGAGCGGCATCCAGAACCCGAAAGACCTCGAGGGCAAGCGGGTGGGGGTCAATCGCGGCTACACCGTCACCACCGGCCTGTGGGCACGCAGCATCCTGCAGCACCAGTACGGAGTGGACATCAACCGCATCACCTGGGTGCTCTCGGGCGACGAGCACGTGGCCGAATACGTGCCACCCGGCAACGTCGTCCCGATCGAACCGGGGAAGACTCTCGAGGAGATGCTGGTGTCCGGCGAGATCCCGGCGGCGATCGGCGTGCAGGTCGAATCGCCCGACGTCAGGCCGCTGATTCCCAACGCCCGCGACGCAGGGTTCGAGGCGCTCCGCAAGCGCGGCCTCTATCCGATCAATCACACCGTCGTCGTGAAGAACGAGCTGCTGCGGACCCACCGCGATCTCGCGGCCGACGTCTTCAACGCGTTCTCCGAGGCCCGGCGCCTGTACGTCGAGCGCCTCGCGGCGGGGCGAATCGAGCAACCGTCGAGCGATGACGTGTTCTTCCGCCGCGTGATGGACATCACCGGCGACCCGCTTCCCTACGGGATCGAGCCGAACCGCCAGATGCTCGAAGCGGTCATACGGCAGAGCTTGGAGCAGGGCATCATCACCCGCCCGATGACGGTCGAGGAGCTGTTTCCAGAAATTTGATGAGCCGCGGTGCCACCGTGGCCTCGATCTGGTCGGCCACCGCGATATCCCAGTACTCGGCGCGCGGCAGGCACTCTTCGAGATAGCGCGCCGCCGACGTCGCGTGCGTCTTGTCGTGTCCCGGGACGATCAGCGCGGGAATGTCGAGACGAAACATCTCCCCGGGCTCGGCGCCGGGTGAGGTGTCGCGATCGACGAGGGTCTCCGCCATCTCTGCCACCAGCGTTCGGTAATGGCTCGCGTCGGCCTGCGCATACGAGTGCGCGAAGGCCGGGTCCCGCCTGATCACCGTCGCCCAGGGACCTCCCCTCGGATCCTGGTTGAACGGCTTCCCTTCCGCGGTCACCAGTGCCACCACGCCCTCGAGCCCCTGCGCCTGGACGTACGCGAGGTGCTCGGCGAACCGCGCGCGATTATTGAGGCGGTAGTGCACGCCGCCGACCGGCCAGTACAGCACCATGCTCAGCGTCACGTCGGGATGCGCGACGCTGAAGGCGACGGCGGGAGAGCAGCCCATGCAGGCGCCCATCACATGCGCACGCTCGATGTTCAGGTGGTCGAGGAGTCCCTTGCCCTGCGCGACGTAATGGGCCCAGGTGATGCGCTCGACCCGGCCACCCGACTCGCCGCTCTCGCGCCGGTCGAAGACGACGCAGGTGTAATGGGCCGGCAGGTGATCGAGCGGCTTGATGGTGGCGTAGATGCCCTGGGTGCGCCACTTGCCCATCGTGGCGTCGAAGCCGCCGGGCGAGAACATCAGGAGCGGTGGGCCCGAGCCGATGACGTCGTAGTGGGTGCTGATCCCGTCGATAAGCGCTGTCGCCACGTTATTTGCCCGCCTTCCCGCCTGGCTCTCCTTTGACAGTCCGCCCCGCGCGGACGTCCTCTGAGTAAGCCTTCATGGCCTCGAGCGTCGTCTTCGCGACGTTCGCATAGCGGTCGGTGGTGTCATCGAGCGCGCTGGCGAGGTTGCCGATGGCATTGCCAATGGCGCGCACGCGGCCATCGAGCCAGGGCCCTCCGCCCAGGCCGCCGATCACGGGAATCGACACCGCACGAGTCACGGCGGGGCCGGCCACTGGTCCTGAGTGCGTGAAATCGAGCATCGCGACGCCAACGCGTTCGAGAAGCTTCGCCTGCGCCACCAGCTCATCAGCGGTCACTGGAGGGGCCCCGCCGGCTTGCCCGCCGGAGCCCGAAGGGCGGAGGTGGGTGTGAGGCGTCATGCCGAACTGGGCCCACACCGGGATCCCCGCACCGACCATGGCGCGGACCGCGTCGGGGAACTCGGCGGCCGCGTCGACCTTCACCATGTCGGCGCCTCCCTCCGTCATCACCCTCTTCCCGGCGGCGACGGCGGCCTCGCTCCCCTGCTGCACCGGCCCGTACGGCAGGTCGCAGCTCAGGAGGGCCCGTTTGACGCCCTTCCTGACCGCCTTGCAGGCCAGCAGCATCTGGTCGAGCGTGACGTCGAGCTCGCTCTCCTGTCCCCAGACGTTCTTCCCGACCGAGTCGCCCACCGAGACGATGTCGACGCCGGCGCGGTCGACGATCTGGGCCATCTGGTAGTCGTACACGACGACGCCGACGATCTTGCGTCCGTCCCGCTTCATCTGCTGAAGCGCCTCGATGCTTATTTTTTCTGTCACGCCAAGCCATACTATGCAGAATGCCGCGCCTGAACAATATGATCCGTGCCCTCGAGAGCGGGCAGATTCCCATCGCGACCTGGGCTCCGCCGTCGATCGAGAGCGCCGTGTCCATCTCCACGGCGCCGTACGACGGCGTCGTCTTCGAAGCCGAACACAATCCCTACGACATCACCACGCTCCGCCACTGCCTGCAGTACATGCTGAACCGCCGGCAGATCGTGGATGCGGGAACGCTCACGGCGGCGGTGACGCCGATCATCCGCATCCCGGCCAACGGAGCTGAGATGAACCAGTGGATGGCCAAGCAGGTGCTCGACCTCGGCGCCTACGGGGTCGTCTGGCCGCGCGTCAGCACGTCCGAACAGGCCTACAACGCCGTGGCGTCGTGCCGCTATCCGCGTCAGAAGTCCGCACCCGGGTACGAGCCCGCAGGCCACCGCGGCGACTCACCGCTGGCCGCCGCGCGCTACTGGGGCGTATCGCAGCAGGAGTACTACGCCAAGGCCGACGTCTGGCCACTGGCGCCGCACGGCGAGATTCTCGTGATGATCATGTGCGAGGACGTGGTGGCGATCGACAACCTCCCGCGCATCCTCGAGGACGTGCCCGGCATCGGCGTCGTGCTCATCGGTGAAGGCGACCTGTCGCAGAACCTTGGGTATCCGCGCCAGTACGACCATCCCGCGGTCGTCGAGGCGATGACCACCATCCGGCGCGTCTGCAAGGAGCACGGCGTGGTGTGCGGGCATCCGCACGTGGACGAGAAGAACGCGCAGAAGGCGGTGGACGATGGATACCGGTTCCTGATGCCGGCGCCGGCGCGCACGCTGGCAGGGCTGGACGCCTGCCGGAAGATTACCGGAAGGACGTGAGGATGTCGTCCACGTAGGCTTCGTCGCTGGCGACCACGACCATCAGCGACCAGGGACGCACCTGCGCCAGCGTGTTCGACAGCGCCACGTCACTGCTCGACGCGGCACGAATCACGATCGTCGCCGTCATGATGCCGCGGTCGCTGCAGGCCCTGCCAATCGCCGCCGCCGGACCCGCCTGGCCGCCGGCCGACACCACCATCACCACGAGGTCGGCGGACGGGACGGCGTCGACAAACCGCGCCAGCTCGGCCTCGCTCGCGCCATCGAGGGCGATGACCCTGACGACGCGGGACGTCGGCGGCTGTGTCTGAATCCGGTAGCGAGACTCTTCAGCCGTGGTTACACGGGCAGATTCACTCAGCATAAGAGCCGCGGCAACCGCCGCTGATACAACACACCGAGACAGTGAGGCACTGAGGCTTTTCGGGACGTTCCAAAAGAATCCTCGGTGTCTCGATGCCTCGGTGTTTCGGCGCGAGTGCAGTCACGGTCAAACAGTAGCCGGCGCAACGCCTGGATTGGCGATCAGCGCTTCGCGCGCGCCGTCCTTGTACGGCTGATCCGGCGGCAGCACGATCGAGACCGACCGCACGCGCTGGTGAGCGGTATCCACGCCTGGCGGCGTCTCGGCATTTTCGACCAGTGCCTTCGCCGCCCGCAGCAGCCGCTGGCGCGCCATGATGATGCCGCTGTCGGTCGAGACCAGCGTCTCCTTCGTGCGGTCGACGATCGGGCCCATGCTCTCCTGGAGCGAGGCGTCCTGCATCCCGAATCCTTCGATGCCGCTGTAGGTGCGTCCCGACTTCTGAGCCTCGCGGTCCATCAGGTAATCGTTGTCCTTGTTCGCGAGCGGCCGGTACGTACCCGGGATGAGCTTGACGTGGATGCCCTTGCCCGCGCGCATCGCCGCGAATTCGGCGTCGGTCAGCGACCGCGTCGGGTGGTAGTCGAAGCTCCAGGTCCAGCAGTTCTCATCGTCGATCGGAATCCAGAAGTGTCCGTGGACCGGATGGTTGCCGCGCGGCGCGATCATCGTGAATGACGGCACCACGTACTGCGTGATGCGCCAGTAGTAGTTGCCGTTCTCCGCGTTGCGGCGGGCGCCGATGTAGAGACCGCCGGGACTCTCGACGACCTCGAACACGGGACGCGCATCGGCCAGGTTGTACTGGTTGCCCTTCGCGCCCTTGAACAGCGGATCCGAGTTGATGTCGCCGCGGTGCAGGAAGGAGACGTGGCTCGAGTCGATCCCGCCTTCCATCGACTGCAGCCAGTTGCACTCCTGGATGCGCTTCGACGTATAGCTCTGCGACGTCGGCACCGTGCAGAACTCCCACTCCGGCAGCGGGGGCTGCTGCTCGGGCGGACCCATGTAGGTCCAGAGCACGCCGCCGCGCTCGACCAGCGGGTACGACTTCATCTTCACCTTCGTCGCGAACCCGGGGTTCATCGCCTCGGATGGGATGTCCGTGCACTGGCCGGTGACGTCGAACTTCCAGCCGTGATACGGGCACCGCAGGCCGCAGTCCTCGTTGCGGCCAAACCAGAGCGAGATTCCGCGATGCGCGCAGAACTCGTCGATCAATCCGAGACGGCCCTCGGTGTCACGAAACGCGACCAGCCGCTCCGACAGCAGCTTCACGCGCACCGGCGGGCACTCGTTTTCGGGCAGTTCCTCGGGCAGGAGCGCCGGGATCCATGAGCTGCGGAACAACCGCCCCATGGGCGTATCGGGCCCCGTCTGCGTCAACAGGTCGTTCTGTTCTTTTCTAAGCATGTTCTTCTCTGAATTATCCTGTAGCCCGCCAATATGTCCATAGCCGATCGTTTTTTTCTTGCCGGAGTGATGGGTTGGCCGGTGATGCATTCGCGCTCGCCGGTGCTCCACAACTACTTTTTCAGGCATTACGGGCTGATCGGCACCTACATCCCGCTCGCCATCCGGCCGGACGACCTCGGGCCCGCCCTGCGGGCGCTGCGGCCGCTCGGCTTTTCGGGCTGCAACCTGACGATACCCCACAAGGAACGCGCGCTCGCCATCGTCGACGAGGTGGATCCGGTGGCGCGCCGCATCGGCGCGATCAGTTGCGTCGTCGTCCGCTCCGACGGATCGCTCTGGGGCACCAATAACGACGCGTACGGCTTCGTGCAGAACATCCTGCAGCACCGCCCCGGGTGGCGCGCCGATGCCGGCCCGGTGGTCATCGTCGGCGCCGGAGGTGGCGCGCGGGCGGTCGCCTGGAGCCTGGCGGAACGCGGCGCGCGCGACATCCGCGTCGTCAACCGGACGCTCGCGCGCGCGCAGGCGCTCGCGCAGGAATTCGACACGCCGATGAAGGCCGTCGCCTGGGACGACCGTCACCGCGCGCTCGACGGCGCCGCGATGCTGGTGAACACGACGAGCCAGGGGATGGTCGGTCAGACGCCGCTCGATCTCGATCTCGATACGCTGCCGACCAGCGCGCTCGTCACCGACATCGTCTACGCGCCGCTCGAGACACCGCTCCTCGCCGCCGCACGCCGGCGAGGCAATCCAACAGTTGATGGACTGGGAATGCTGCTTCACCAGGCGCGTCCAGCCTGGAAAGCCTGGTTCGGCATAGAACCTGAAGTCACGCCCGAGCTGCGGGCGCTGGTGGAAGCGACTTTCTAAAGCGGCCTGTTCGAGTGGATGCGGTGCTGGCGCTCTTTTCGTCGACTCCACCAATCCAGAAAGATGATGAAGTTCGCGATCAGCGCGATCAAGCCGAGCATCACAAACACTTCCATCATTCATCTCCGGACAGAAGCTTGAGGCCAGATACCAGGAACACGGCCCACACCGCCGCTCCCGTGAGAAGTGTCCCCCACGACAGCGGTTGCTGCCCGGCGAAGCGCCCGACAACCAGCGCGGCGGCCGCCAGGTTCGCGAGCTCTCGAAGCGTCTCTCCCAACGCCGCCCGCTGACGCGAATTCAATCGTAGCATCGTCCCCGCTGGGCGATTGCAACCGGCGCTCCGCCGGTTAACCCGCGAATTGCCAATGTTTCCGTCGTCCGCGAGCGGACGAAGTGCAGACACGACAATCCCGCCGGCCGGGACCCGCAGCAGAAATTACGGTCAGGGGTGGCGCAAAAGCCGACCGCGGTAGACGGAGGCCTTCAGGCCCCCCGTCACAGCTTCGAGTAGTAGTGATCCCAGGTTTTCTTGAAGAGATTCGGCGACCAGAGCTTCTCCCTGCACGCCTGCTGCTCGGCTTCGCTGAACACGTACGGCTCGCCGATCTGCATGGCCATGTACTGGCGGTAGGCGTTCTCCTCGAGATACGCCGCCAGCACGAACGCTTCGACGACGTCGGCGCCGACGGTCACCGCGCCGTGCGCCTTGAGCAGCGCCGCGGGGTTCCTGCCAATCGTCGCCGCGAGCTTCTGCCCCATCGCCTTGGTGTTGACCGACAGCGGCGAATCCATCACCGGCAGCTCGCCCAGCAGCACGCCCTGCGCATAGACCGCCTTGTACGGCACGCCGGTCATCGTGAGAAACGTGGACCACTGCGGATGCGTGTGCATCACCGAGTTCACGTCGGGCCGCGCACGATAGAGCTCGGAATGGATGTGGAACTCGAGCGGCGGCCTGGCGCCGCCGTCGACGAGCTGGCCCTCGAGGTCCACGGCGACGATGTCGTCCACGGTGAGCGCGCCGCGCACCGATGCGCCGGTGTTGATAAAGAAGGATCCGGCGTCGCGCCGCGCGCTGCAGTGACCGTTGTGGTCGATGATCCCCGCGCGCTCGAGCATCCGAATCGCGTCGACGAGCTGCTGTGTCATGAGGTCACTCGCTTCTTCCACAGTTCCCACGAGCGCCCGACCGTCGCGAGGTTGATCGCATCCGCCAGACGGCCCTCCTCGGCATCGAGCGCCGCCATCGTGCCGCCGAGCGTCGCCGCCTGCAACTGCACGCGCGCGCTGATCTCGGTGAAGATCGCGCGGAAGACCGCCGCCTGGATGCTCGGCCCGACGGCGACGAACCCGTGCGCCCGCAGCAGCAGCACCGACTTGTCCTCGAGCGCCTCCGCCAGCGCCGTCCCGCGTTCGGCGCTGTTGATGACGATGTCGGTGATGCCGAACTTCTGCCTGATGTCGAACACCGGCACGCCTGCCGCGAGGAACGCGGCGTTGTGATACGTCGCGCGCATCGGCGTGTCGACGAGACCGAACGGAATGACTGTCGGCGAATGGCCGTGCGCGATCGCCATCACGTCGGGCCGCGTGCGATAAATCCCGGCGTGCAGATGGCGTTCGATGAAGGGCTGGCGTCCCTTCGCGTCGCACGATTCGCCGGCAATCGTGAGCTCGAGAATGTCGTCCTGGGTCACCAGCGCCGGGGCCAGCGAGCGCGACATCAGGAAGCGTCCGGGATCGTCCGGATGGCGCATCGACACGTGACCCGCCGCGTCGAACACGCCCTGGTCCGCGAGAATGCGGCTCGCCGCCGCGAGATCCTCGAGTACCGCTACTTCCACGGCATCACGGACACGTGAATCGCACCTGGCGCCCCTTCCCCGCCGACCGACTTGATCGCGTAGTCGACCTCCGACAGGCCGAACCTGTGCGTCGTCATCAGCTCCAGCGGGAAGCGCTTCGACGCCAGGGCGTGCAGCGCGAGCTCCACCGAGCGATACGAATGGCCGCGCGCGCTCTTCATCGTGATGCCCTTCCTGGTGAGGCGGCCGAGCGGAAAGTCAGGGAACGTCGAGTTGCCTTCGCCCTGCACCACCATCGTGCCGCCGCGGCGCTTGGTGGCTTCGATACCGAGCAGCATCGGCTTGGCGCCGCCGGCACAGTCGACGACGACGTCGACGCCGCGGCCGCCGGTGGCCTCCATGATGCGCGCGAGCGGATCCTCGGCGGTCACGTCAATGGTCACGTCCGCGCCCAGCAGCTTCGCCACTTCGAGTCGTCGCGCATCCTTGCCGGTACCGGTGACGATGATGCAGGAGGCGCCGGCCTGCTTGGCGGCCATGGCGCAGCAGAGTCCCTGCTGTCCTGGTCCCTGGATGAGTACGGTCGAGGCGTAACCGACGCCGCCGTCCATCAACGTCCACTGGATGCCGTTGGACATCGGCGTGGCGATGCCGGCGATCTCGGGCGAGAGGCCGTCGGGCACCTTATGGAGCACCACGTTGAGCGGCAGGTAGGCGTAGTGGGAGAAGCCGCCCCAGAGCGACGGAGCGGTCGCGATCGAGGTGTATCCGTACCGGATCGCCTTCGGGTCGTAGAACCACTCCGTGGCTTCGCAGTGACGGTACTCGCCCATGTGATCCCACTCGCAGTGGCCGCACGGAAGGTAGTGCTCGAGGAAGACGAGATCGCCCTCCTTGAATCCCTTGTGCCGCGCGAACTCGGCGCCGACCTTCGCGAGGTAGCCGACGTTCTCGTGGCCCATGATGAGCGGCGCGCCGCGCAGCGGCAGCTTGTACTGGCTGACGTCGGTGCCGCAGACGCCGGCCACCTCGACCTTGAGCAGCGCCGCATCCGGCGGGACGTCGGGCAGATCGAATTCGCGAATCTCGGTCGTGGACGCGGCTGTCTTCAGCGCGACCACCGTTTTTTCTGGCAACGGGTGTCCTCCCTGTGTTCGTAACTATAATTCGTCTATCAGATCGTGACACTTCAACCCGGCTCGCGCGTAGGTCCGTACGAGATCCTGTCGCCTCTCGGCACCGGGGGGATGGGCGAGGTCTTCAAGGCGCACGACCGACGGCTCGGCCGCGACGTCGCCCTCAAGATTCTACCGGCGGCCTTTTCGGCCGATGCCGAACGCCTGCTCCGCTTCGAGCAGGAGGCGCGCGCCGCGGCCGCCATCAATCATCCCAACATTCTCGCGGTCTACGACATCGGCCAGGAAGACGGCTCTCCGTTCATCGTGTCCGAGCTGCTCGAGGGCGAGACGCTGCGGGAGACGACGGCGGCGGCGCTTCCCGTCCGCAGGGCGGTCGATTACGCCATCCAGATCGCCCGCGGACTGTCCGCCGCGCACGACAAGGGCATCGTCCACCGCGACTTGAAGCCCGAGAACGTGTTCGTGACCACCGATGGACGGGTGAAGATTCTGGACTTCGGTCTCGCCAAGCTGGTGCAGTCCGAGGCCACCGTCACGTCTGCCAGCGTGTTGACCACGTTGCCCCATCACACCGTGGCGGGCATGGTGCTCGGCACCATGGGCTACATGTCGCCGGAGCAGGCGCGCGGGCTCGCCGCCGATCATCGGTCCGATATCTTTGCGTTTGGCGCGCTGCTCTACGAGATGCTCTCCGGCCGCGGCGCGTTTACCGGCGAGACGGCCGCCGACGTCCTGAGCGCCATCCTCAAGGAATCGCCGCCTGATATCCCGGAGACGCGGCGCGTTCCGCCCGAGCTCACCCGCATCGTCGATCGCTGCCTGGAGAAAACGCCGCCCGCCAGGTTTCAGACGGCGAGCGACCTGGCGTTCGCGCTCGAGTCGATCTCTGCGCTGTCAGGATCCGACCTGCGATCGGGATCGTCGCGATCGGCCCTTGGCAGCGCCGGGGCCGCGCCGGCATCACGCCGTCTGGCGTGGATCGGCGGCGTGATGGCGGCGGCACTGCTCGGCGCGATCGCGGCTGCCGCGGCGCTCTCATGGAACCGCACGCCGCCCGACGTGCGCACGATGCGGCTGGATCTCGCCCTGCCAAACGGGATGGCACTTGCCACGATCTCATCCGCGGCGCGCTCCGCCGCGCCGTTGACGCTGTCACCGGACGGCCGCCGCGTCGCGTTCGTGCTCAGGAACGCCGCCGGCCGCGATCAGATCTGGATCCGTTCGCTCGATGCGCTCGCCGCGCAGCCGCTGGCGGGCACCGACGGCGCATGGACTCCGTTCTGGTCGGCCGACAGCCGTTCCCTGGCGTTTTTCGCGGACGGCAAGCTGAAGAAGATCGACGTGGCTGGCGGAACGCCAATCACGCTTTGCGACGTCGGCGGACCTGGCGTCGGCGGAACGTGGAACCAGGACGGCGTGATTCTGTTCGGCCCTGGCGGGAATACGGCCCTGCAGAAAGTGTCGTCGTCTGGAGGTATCGCCACGCCGGCAACGACGCTCGCGCCTGGCGAGGGCGGTCACCTTCGACCGGTGTTTCTCCCAGACGGCCGGCACTTCTTCTTCAGGGTCAACAACGGCGGCATCTATGTCGCCGCGCTGGACAGCTCCGATCGAACGCTGGTCATCGAGGCGCCCGAGACGTCGAACATCGCGTATTCGGACGGGCACGTCCTCTTTACGCGCGAATCGACGCTGATGGCGCAGCCGTTCGACGTCGAGCGGCGGCTGACGACCGGCGACCCTTTCCCGATCGCGGAAGACATCCGGATTGTCACGACCGGGCAGCCGGCTGCGTTGTTCACCGTCTCGAGCACCGGTCTCCTCGCTTACCAGACGGGAACGGGAGGCGACGCATCGCAGTTGCAGTGGGTCAACCGCGCGGGCGAGGTGATCGGCGCGCTCGGGCAGGCCGGACAGCCCGGACAGTACGGCGACCTGAGCCTCTCTCCCGACGGGAGGCGCGCGGTCGTGAGCATGATCGAGACGGCCGACAGGGGCGCGCAGCAGACGCGCGACGTCTGGACGATCGACGTCGCGCGGGGCATTCGCACGAGGCTGACGTTCGACCCAGCCGACGATGAGTCGCCGAAGTGGTCGCCGGACGGCACGCGGATCGTCTTCAGCTCGCGTCGCGGCGGAGGGCGTCTCAATCTCTACCAGAAGGCCTCGAGCGGCGCTGGATCCGACGAACTGCTGCTTGGCGGCGGCGCCGATGACAAGGCTGGGGTGAGCTGGTCGCCTGACGGGCGGCACATTCTCTACGTGAGCACCGGAGCGGCGAGCACGGATCTGATGGTGCTGCCGCTCGACGGCGAGCGGAAGCCCATCCCCTTTCTCAACACCCTGTACAACGAGGCGCCCGGACAGATCTCGCCTGACGGCCGCTGGGCCGCGTACGGCTCGAATGAGTCCGGCCAGACCGAGTTGTACGTGACGACGTTTCCGAAGGCGAGCGGCAAGTGGCAGGTATCGCCTCGTGGAGCGGGCACCGGCGCCGTCGGTTCGAATCCCCGCTGGCGGCGCGACGGCAAGGAGCTGTACTACGTCGACCCCGACAACATGCTGATGGCGGCCGCCGTCAACGGCGACGGCGCGAGCGTCGAAGTGGGCGCGGCGCGGCCGCTCTTCAGGGCCGTGCCAGGCGGCCCGAGGTATTTCTACGATGCGACCGCTGACGGCCAGCGGTTTCTGGTCAACACGCTGAGCCAGGTCTCCGGTGCGACGCAAAGCGTCACCGTCGTCGTCAACTGGGCGGCTGGCATCGCCAATTAGCCGCCGGCGCGCGCGCGATAGACGGCATACGCGACGATCAGGATGAAGATGGCGAGGACGACGCGTCCGACGGCCATGAGGCTGGTGCGAGAGACGTTGCGTCCGCCCTTCGGCTGCACCATGAA
>CANIBQ010000062.1 GCA_947465645.1 Acidobacteriota bacterium
CAGGTGGCCCCGTAAGTGTCGTTGAAAAGCTGCACGGTGTCTGAATCCAGCGCGTTGAGAATATCGACCCGACCAACGTGCGCGTCCGGCCGATCCGGAGGTGCTTGGCGATGCGAAAATTGACCTGTGTCAGAAACAGGACCCGTTACCTTCGCGGCCTCACTTTTCTCTACAGCCGATAGGTGTACTGCAGCTTCGTCGACAGTTGCGTATCGTGACGGCTGAAACCGGCGCGGCGGTCGGTCGGGTCGTAGATCCAGCCCTGGTTCACGACGAAGAACAGATCGTTGCCCGGCTGCAGAGTCCAGCGGATGCGCCCCTGCCAGCTCAGGTTCCGCGAGCGGTTGTCGTACTGGATCAGGTTCGAAAACGCGAAAAACGGTGAGGCCGCATAGTTCACCTGCGAGCTGACTATGCGCGCGGTGAAGTCGCCCTGCGGCACCTCGGCGAACGTCTGATTGAGGGTGAGGTTCAGCGTCAGCCGCGGCGGCAGCTTGACGTTGACGATCGTCTGCAGCTCGGTGGCGCGTCCCGACCAGTACGAACCGAAGTACCACCGCACCTGCCCCTGCAGCCGACGCTTGCCCGCGCTGGCGACGTTGTTCATCCATCGCGTGAAGCGGTATTCGCCTGGTGGCAGCACGACGTCTGGCGAGATCTCAAACGGCTCGAAGAGCCGCTCATAGACGAAGTCTGGACTGAGCAGCGCGTGCAGCGCGTCGCCCGACTTGAAGTGGAAGTCGGGCTCGACGACGAAGAAATTCCAGCTCTCGACCTCGCCGGTGTTGATGCGCGTGAAGCGGTTGTAGAAGGCGCCGTGATACATCTGCTGGATGTCGAGCCAGCGCCTCGGCCGCGGGTTGTAGCGGCCGCCCGCGCGCAGCACCCGCACGTTCCGTCGCCCGACGAAGCCGATGGCGGGATCGAAGTTCTCCTCGACGTTCCGCGTCATCAGCTCCAGCTCGACGAGATCGTTCGGGTACTCGACCGACGCCCCGTACGAGAGGTTGTCGCCCGAGGAGCCGCCGCGTTCACTGCGCACGCCGTACGCATTGACGATCAGGTTCTTGCGGCGACCGAGAAAGTTCGACGTTGAGAGGCCGAGGTCGGCGCCCACGGTGTTGGCCGACGCGACGCGCGCGGGATCGCCGTGCGTGGCGATGGCACCGACGTAGGACTGCTCGAAAAAGTTCCTCCGGATGCGCCCGACGAACAGGTTCCGCTCTCTGACGGAGCGCGCCTCGCCGGTACGCACGTTGAGCACACCGATATCAGTGCGCCCGATCTTCCCGGTAAGCTTCAGCCCGGCCTCGATCGGCACCTCCTCGCCCGCGACCAGGCCGATCTGTCGGCTGAAGAATGGAATCACCTGTGCGCGCGCGGGCGAGAGGTAGGGGAGCGGCAGCACCGCCGCGTTCGAGAACGCGAACACCCCCGCATCCTCGAGGAAGAAGGCGCGTTTCTCCGGGAAGAACAGCGAGAAACGTGTGAGATTGATCTGCCGCGCGTCGACCTCGGTCTCGCCAAAGTCGGTGTTCGCGGTCGCGGAGAGCTTCAGGCTCGGGGTGGCGTTGTAGAACATATCGAGTCCGGGCTTGCCGGTGATCTTGTTCGACGCGTCGGTGCGGCCATGCAGCCAGCGGCCGGCCGCGAATGGCCGCAGGTGCAGGCCGACGCCCTGCGACAGACCGTCCAGATTCGTGATCTCACCCGCCTCAGACACCTGCATAAACTGGGTCTGCAGGCGCGCACCCGACCAGCGCGACTCTTCGAGCTTTCGCTGGACCGTGCGCGAGATGTTGAAGCCCCAGCGCGTCCGGCCGGAGGGAAAGCTGAGACTCTTGAACGGAATTGCGAACTCGGCGCTCCAGCCGTCCGCCATCCGCCGCGTGCGCACGGTCCAGACGGCGTCCCAGTCCATGTTCGACTGGCCATTCGCGAAGATCAGGCCATCGACGAGCGCGCCCGCCGGATTCGTGGCGAAATAAAACGCGTTGCGCTGGTCGCCATAGGTATCGAGGACGACCTCGATTCGGTCGTCGCTGCGGAGGCCGCTGTCGCGCGTCATCTCGGTGCCGATGATTCGCTCCGGCTCGGAGTCGTACGACATCACGCCGATGTAGAGCGTGTCGTGATCGTGGAGCAAGCGAACGTCTGTCCGCTCGGTCGGCGGCTCGCCCGTGCGCGGCTCGCGCTGCGTGAGGTCGCCGATCGACGGTGCCACGCGCCATACCTCTTCGTCGAGCAGGCCGTCAACGGCAAGGCGGGCGCTGGTGGCGGTGACGACCGCGGAGCGCTGAACGTGAATGGTTGCGTCCTGCGGCGCCGACCGGGCGGGCGCCACCGCGGCGAGCAGGAACATGAGCGTCGCGACGGGGCCTGTGCGTCTGATCATGAGCCGCGCCTAGCCGCTAGAAATTGAACAGGTTCGTCACTTTGACTATCAACGCCCGTTCTCGCAGCTGACCGAGAGTGGTGTCGCGAGTGTCGTTATAGACAAGGTAGATATCGCTGAGGGGGTGGTGCGTCCAGTTGAAACGCAGATTCGAGCTGACCAGGTGGGTGTCAGTGTTGTACTGAACATACGCATTGAAGAACGCGCGCGGGGTAAATCCGTAGATCACTTTCGCGCCAACCAGGTCGGTTGCGAAAGAGCCCCCCGGCACGTCCACCCGATTCCGATCGTAGCTGAAGTTCACGGTGAGATGGTAATTCGGCTTGACGTTGAGGCTGCCGGTAAAACGCGTCAGGTCACCGCCGTAAAAGTCGCCCCAGTTCACCGCTCCAGAGCCGCTGAACATCAGCCGTAGATTCGTGGTGAAGTTGCCCGCATAGGACATCGAGTCATAGTCGCCCGCCGGAATGGTCACATGCGGGTTGCCCGCGGGGATCCGCAGCGGCGCCAGCAGACGGTCGAAGGTGTCGTTGGTGATGAAGTTGACCGAGGCGTTGTTCTCGAACAGGATTCCAACTGTCGATTCGCTGGTTCGCGTCTCCAGCATTCCGCTGGTCCGGCCCGTGTAGTAGTCGAGGGTCGTCGCGAACTTCAGGTTGCGAATGAGGTTGCTGCGTTCGAGCAGCGGATTCCACGACAGGTCGGCGGCGCGCTGAGCGAAGTCGCGCCGGCGAACGAATCCCACCTCAGGGTTGAAATCGGGGTCGACGGCGTTGTACTCCACCGAAATATTCAGCTCGTCGTCCACCCAGCCGGCTTGCAGACGTGTCGCCTCGTTGGCGAGCACCCGGCCTGGCGTGTCGGTGCGCACCACGAAGGAATCGAATTCGAGCCGGTCGAAAAGCAGGAAGTGCGCGTCTGCCCCGTAGAGCCGATTGTGGTCGCCGCCAATCGTTGAATCGCGATTGGTGAAGAGCCCGCCGACCCACGAATTGGCCAGCAGGTTTCGCTTGAGACGACCGACGACGAAGCTGTTCGCCGGCGTTGAGCCAAGCTCCTCGGTCCTCATGCCGATGACCCCGACCTCGTAACGGTCCACCCGTCCCGATAGCCGGCCCCCCCCGACGATCGGGATCGGCGTGCCGGCGGTGCTGAGGCCGATGCGGCGGCTGAAGAACGGAACCAGATTCTGCCCGGTATTGCGGCTGCCAAAGGTGAAGATGCCGGTGTTCTCCAGGAAGAAGTCCCGCTTCTCAGGAAAGAACAGGTTGAAACGGGAGAGGTTCACCTGCTGCTGGTCGGCTTCGACTTGCGCGAAGTCGGTGCGGTAGGTGCCGTCGAGCGTCAGGCGTGGCGTCAGCATGTACTTGACGTCCATCCCGCCGTCCAAAGACCCGATGCTGCTGCCCCCGGGGCCGCGCAGCGCTCCGTCAGCCGACCGGGCCTGCGTCGCTCCGGCCGACACGTGCGGTTTGATCCTCAGGTTGCGGCCCGGATCAATGTTCTCGAGTCCTCGCAGCGTTCCCGCCATCGACACCTTGAATTCGGTAAATCGGCTCGGCGTTGGCGACCACAGCGACCATTCGTTGATGCGCATGACGCGGCGGGCAATATTCAGCCCCCATTCCTGCGACGCGGAATTTGAGAAGCGAAGCGTCTTGAAGGGAATCAGGTACTCGACGATCCACCCCTGCTCGTTGATGGTCGCCTTGGCGTCCCACGCGCCATCCCAATCGAGGTTGCCCTGGCCGTCATTCGACAGCTGCTGATCGCGCTTCGCGCCGGCGGCGTTGGTGGTGAACGAGAAGCCCGATCGCCGGTCGCGCAGGCTGTCGAAGACCACCGTCACCCCATCGGACTCGAACGTCGGGAAGTCCCGCTGGACGGAGTTGAGCGTAATCCCGGCCGGATCGGAATCGAAACAGATCACGCCGATGTAAATGTTCTCGTCGTCGTAGACGATCCGCACCTCGGTCTGCTCCCGCGCGGGCGCACCGTTGTCCGGACGAAGCTGTATGAAATCGGTCGCGGGCGGCACCCCACGCC
This sequence comes from Acidobacteriota bacterium, assembly GCA_947465645.1. The sequence continues at coordinate 4,442 of CANIBQ010000062.1, forward strand.
AGATTTCCTCGTCCAGGCGCCCGTCCAGAGTAATCGCCTCGGTCGTTCGGATGGCGGTTGCGACTTTCGACTGACGGATGGTTTCGAGATCGGCCGCGTCAAGCTGCGGGCGAGCGCCGGACGGCGTCTGTGAATAGGCGCCGAGCGGAGACAAGACGAGGATCGCGAGGACACAGTGCCAGGCTCGCCCCACAGGTTTACCCGATTAAGGATCGTGGACTACGGGCAGGTGACGCTGGCGGGCGCCAGCGCCACCTGTCACCGATTGTTAGCCCCAGCTCAGATCTTGCGTGCTGAGCGGCAGGGACCGGAGGCGCTTGCCCGTGACTTTGAACACGCCATTGACGATCGCCGGCGCGACGTGCTGGATCGCCTCCTCGCCGAGGCCGTACAGCCAATGCGTGCTCTTCACGAACTGAATGTTGACCTCGCGTGGATAGTCCTTCATGCGCGAGATCCCATACGTGTCCAGGTTGCACTCGACGACCTGGCCCTCCTTGATGGTGGAGGCCTGCAGCATCGTATCGTCGAAGCCCCACGCCATCTGCCCTTCGATCTGTTTCTTGGCGGTCAGCGGGTTGACGAGGCTGTATCCCTGATCGAACGCGATGTCGACTTTTTCGTGGCGTAGCTCCCCCCTGCGACTCACCGATATAGTGTGCACTTGGGCGACCGCGGTGGTGGAGCTGCGGGTGGGCCGGCGTCGATCGTCGATGGCAATCCCACGCGCCCAGCCCTCGGGCAGGGGTGTACCCCACTTCGACATCTTCGCGGCGAGGTCCAGCACGGTCAGCCAGTCGCCGCGCTGCGCCGGGCTGAAGTTCCCAATGCCGGGCCTGTTCGTCGGATTCCGGGAGATCAGTTCTCGTCGATACAGGTACGGATCTTTGCCGGCTGCGTGCGCCAGCTCGTCGATGAAGCACTCCTGATAGAACGTGTTCGTGGAGCTGCCGGTCGCGCGCCGCGGCACGCATGGCACGTGCGACTTGGTGTGAAACGTGGTCAACCGATAGTTTGGGACGTAGTACGGCCACGCCGTCAGCCCGCGATACTGCTGGTCACCGCCATACGGCTGCCCCGCGGTGCGCACCTCAATGGCCACCGGATAGCCTTGAGCGTCGACCGCTGCCCTGAGCCGCCCCACTCCCATCGGCCGCGCCCGAAGGCCAAAACCCCAGTCTTCCTCGCGGGTCCAGAGCAGCTTCACCGGGCGGCCGTTTAAGGTCTTCGCCACCGCCACGGCCTGCTGGAAGGCGCGCGGATTCTGGTTGTCGATGCCGTAGCCGCCGCCCATGAACATCGAATGAACATAGACGTTCGCCGGTGAAATACCCGCCTCCTCCGCCACGTAGCGGAGGCACTCGTTTGGCGACTGGGTGCCGGTCCAGATATCGACCCGGTTTGCCGTGGCGACAACGGTGGCGCCGTGCGGCTCCATGCAGGCGTGGTTGAGGAACGGCAGGACGTAGGTGGCTTCGATCACCTTCGTGCCCTGACCCATGCCCGTATCCACGTTCCCTAGTTCGGACCAGACCTTCCCGTCGCTGCCCATCAGAGAATCGAGGTGCATTTCCAGCAGAGACTCGCTGTTGACGTTCCTGGACGGGCCGTAGTCCCACTCGAGCGGCATCTTGTCGAGGGCCTGCTTCGCGCGCCACCAGGTGTCGGCGACAATCGCGACGCCGCCGCTGATGTGACCGTCGTATGGATGCTCGCGCGGCCGCTTGGCGTCGTCTTGCCCGAAGAGCACGGCCGAGTGAACGCCCGGCATGTTCTTCACCGCGTCGAAGTTGTAGCTCTTGACCTTCCCGCCCCACACCGGGCAGGCCTTCGCCGCCGCGTAGAGCATGTTCGGGAAGCGGACGTCGATCCCGTACATCGCCTCGCCGGTCACCTTCAGCGGCGTCGTCAGGTCCTTCTGCTCCGTTCCGTACAACGTGAACTGGTCAGGCGACTTCAGCTTGACCGTACTCGCCGGGTCGGGCAGTTGGATCTGGGCCGCCTTGGGCGCCATCGCGCCATACGTCGTTCGACGCTTGCTCCTGGCGTGCGTGATGACGCTGTCCTTGGCCGTCAGCTCGCTGACCGGCACCTTCCATTCCGTGGCCGCCGCCAGTAATAGGCGTTCGCGCGCTTCCGCGCCCGCCAGTTGCAGGTAGTAGCGCCCCTCGCGCACCGATCCGCTGGAGTTGGTACCCATCCGCCGGTAGACCCCGGTGGCACCGCCCAGCATCACCGGTTCGCCTCCGCCCCGCGGATCGTTGTTCCCGGCACCGGGCACCTTCAGCGTCCATTCCGGTGCCTTCTCTCTGAAGTTGCGGTTCGCCGACGCGTGTTCGGCCCTGACCTTCTTCCAATCGCACTGCAGTTCTTCAGCGACGATCATCGGACAGTTTGTGAACACGCCCTGTCCCATTTCCGTCTGCCCGACGCGGATCGTGACGGTGTCATCGGGCGCGATCGTCAGCCACGCGTTCATTTCCGGGACCAGTCCATCCCGGTAGTACGGCAGCGCCGCAGCCGATTGAGCCGCCGCCGTCTCTGGCGGCAGCCAGAAGCCAAGGACCATCGCGCCGCCGACTGTGGCGGTCGTGGACAGGAACTCGCGACGGTCCATGTCGGTGATTTTCTTGCCTGACATCAGTGTGCCTCCCATTTCAGAAATCCAGCTGCGCGCTGATCTTGAGGAGCCGCGCCTGAAGGATGGCCGTTGGTGTCTGCCACCGCGGACCGAAGGTGTTGTTCTGGCCGATCACCGCGTTCGAGTTGAACGCATTGAACAGATCCAGCCCGACCAGCGTCCTGGTCCCGCCGAGCCGCAGGAGCTTCGCCACGCGGAGGTCCACCTGCGTCAGCCGCTCACCCACCAGCGACACCGGCGCCGCGCCGGATCTTTGAGCTGAGTTGAGCAGGCTAACGGTGGAATTCAACAGGCTCACGGTCTGATTCGCGCTACCGCCGGCCAGGTTACGGCCGAGAATCGGGGCAATCACCGCGTTCGGCGCGGCGTACTCGGCCAGGATGCCCGGGCCCGGGATATTCTGCAGTGTCGCGCTAAGCTGCACGTCGATACGCGGCACGGTGTACGACGCGAAGCCCTTGACCTGTGTCTGGTACGGCTGCTCGCGGCGGCAGTACTCCATCGGCAGCGTGCCGAGGATTTCGGGCACCTGCGCGGCCACGTCACAGCTATCGATGAACAGGCGGCCGGTGCTCATCCCGCCCTGCGCGATGAACCCGTTTCGCATCCGCATGTTGACGGTCGCGTCGAGGCCATTCCACCGCTCGGTCGCATCCCCGAACCGGCTCGCGGCTGTGACCTGGGTGTTGACCTGCCCGAACTTGTCAGGGTTGATCGTCGGCACGGTGAGCACGCCGCCGCTGTTTGGCAGCCGCGAATCAACCGGGACGGGCAACTTGAACAAGGTGTAGTCCGATGCGCTCGTCGCCAGGTTGTCGGTGATCACGAAGTTGCCCCACCACCGGGTGTAATACCCGACGGTGGCCGAAACCTGCGGAACCACTTCCCGCTGGACCGACGCACCCAGCTCCCATGAATAGGGCCGGACGCCCCACCCGCTGGTGATCGCCGGGTCGTAACTGACGCTCGGCAGAGCGGTGGCGAACCGTCCGTTGTCGATCGCGCCGCACTCGCCGTTTGCCGTGCGCTCCGCGAGGTTGCAGTCCGGAACGAAGTTTCGGTTGGCGTCGTTCCACGATCGGTTGGCCGACGTGGCGAGGCGCCGGACGGGATGCATGAACGAGCCGAGCGACGCCGCGCTGGAGGATTCCTGTGCGATTACGTACTTGCCCAGCACGAACTTCAAACCTGTCTTCCCGTCGCCGAACAGGTCGTAGGCGGCAGAGGCCCGTGGCGTCACGTCGTGGAACTGCGTCCCTTTCGTCTCAGGGAAGCTGAAGGGGTTGGGCACCAAGACCGTCGGCCCCACCTGTGATGCCGGGAACGTGGTGTTCCAGCTGTCGTAGCGCACGCCGCCCTGCAGCGTCAGCCGCCCCATCGTCCACTGGTCCTGGGCGAACAGGCCGTGCGCCTGCATGATCGCCTGCCACTTCTGGCTCTCAATGTTCTGGGTGAGCTGGTTCGGCACGCCGTTATTGAACCGGTAGGCCACCCCGCCGCTGAGGCTCTGAAAGTTCGAGGTGTAGTCGTAGCGGCTGGCGCGGTAGCCGAACTTCGCGCTGTGCGCACCGGTCACATATGTCGCGCTCGCGCGCCAGTTGAGCGAGAAGTTCTGCCGCTTGTCGGTGCTGAGGATGCCTCGATAAAGCAGCCCGGGAATGGTGCCCGCCTGCTCCTGCACGCGCACGAGCCTGTTGAAACGATCGTCGGACTCGCCACCCCAGCTCAGGATATGCGACCCGACTCCGGCTTCGAACAGCAGGCGATTGGTGGCGGGCGAGGTCCAGGTGGCCTGGGACACGCGATCGTTAAAGGCTCTCCCGCCAAGGGCCGCCGCCTCCGCGCTGGTCGTCGAGCTCGCGCCCGGGCAGCCTCCGGGGAGCGCGCAGCGGTACTGCTCGTCCCAGAAGATCGCGAACTTGTGCCGCTGCGTCGCCTGGGCCGTCAGGCGCAGCGCCGCACTCCACCAGTCCTGATACGAGATCGCCTGACGGCTCGGGTCTGGGTCATAGGTCCACGAAGCCGGATTGCCGGCGTTCCGGTTGTCGAACATCCCGGCGATGAAATTGTCGGCTCGCTGACGCCGGCCATGCCCGAAGTACCACACACGGTCTCGCACCAGTGGGCCGCCGACGCCCCCGGTGAAGTCGTAGTTCCGCGATAGGCTGTCGCGCGCGGTGAGCCCGCGATCTTTCAGCTCCTGGGTGTAATTGTCGCCCTGCATTGCGGGCGAGGCCCCGGTTCCGAAGACAACGCCGCTCACGGTGTTTCCGCCGTCACGCGAGATGATATTGACGATGACCCCGCCCGTATCCGCCTCGCCGAGGCCGCCCGAGCTGGTCGTCACAACTTCCCGGCTGGCGGTGACGTTCGGCACATACCAGCTGCCGGCAGCGCCGCCGCCGTCGGCCGACGCGACGCCGAGACCATCGACCAGGATGCGGCTGTCGGTGTCGACCGACCCGTGAGACGTATACCGTTGTGATCCCGGCCCGTTGGTGCCGCCCACGTCCTGCTGGTTGAGGACCACTGAAGGATTGAGCGTGATCAAGCTGATATAGGCACGGCCGCTCGGAAGCGCGGCGATGATCTCATTCGAGATCACCGTCTGCTGTTGTGCGCTCTGCACGTCGACGACCGGCGCTTCGCCGCTCACCGTGATGGTTTCTTCCAGACCACCCACGCGCATGTCGGCGTTGATCGTGGCGACGAAGGTTCCAGCCAGTTCGATCCCCTCGCGGCGGACCGACGCAAACCCCGGCAGCGAAAATGTCACGGTATAGGCGCCCGGCCGCAGATCGACGATCCGGTACTGCCCCGCGCCATCGGTGACGACCGACCGGACTTTTTCGATCAGAGCCGGACTCGCCGCTTCGACGGTCACGCCCGGGAGCACGGCTCCCGAGGCGTCTTTGACCACCCCGGTGAGGGAGGCCTGGGCAGACGCGGTCAGCGGTGCCGCAAGCACGCAGAGCAAGACGAACAGGTAGTACCGAATTTGTGCATTCATCGCGTGACTCCGGTTATGGCCCAAGGGATCGCCTCTATGCCCGCATCGCGGCGGCGCGATGGATCGCCTGACGGACGCGATGGTAGGTGCCGCAGCGGCAGGCATTCGTGATCTGCGTATCGATATCCTGGTCCGTCGGTCTTGGAGTTTTCTGCAGCAGCGCCACGGTGGCGAGGATCATCCCCGACTGGCAATAACCGCACTGGGGAACGTCGAATTCCTTCCAGGCCAATTGCACCGGGTGGGTGCCATCGGTCGAGAGGCCTTCGATGGTGGTAATTGGTGTGGCAGCCGCACGGCTGACGGGCACCGAACACGACCTGACGGCCGCGCCGTTGATCATGACGGTGCAGGCGCCGCACTGGCCGATCCCACAACCGTACTTGGTACCCGTGAGACCGATTGAATCGCGAAGCACCCAGAGAAGAGGGGTCTCTGGCTCCACGTCCACCGTGTGCTGCAAGTTGTTTACGAGAAGTGTGAACGATGCCACGTCGAACCTCCTTGAATACTTGCGGACCTGCGATCGGCCGTTCGGCGACGGTTCATCGAATGCCCGGATCCACTAGCCAGCGACAATCTCGTTCGTGGATGTCGCCATAGATCGTCCGCGCTATCGGATCAAGTAACTTTTTGGAAGGACGCAGAGTAGCACAGGTGGGCTGGCGGCGCCGCGGCCTATTTGCGGAACGCGAGAAATCAGCAACTGTCATTCCAGCCGCCGCCTTGGCAGTGCAGGTCCAGCGCACGGCCGGTTGCGTCGCCCGCCAGGAAGACGACCAGCAGATCGCCGAGGCGCCCTGCATCTCATCCCCCAGCGCGCCGGCTTGTCAGCATGCGCGTCCACGTGATAGGAAGTACCGCAAATATCGCGACTGTGCTCGGCGCAACAGAGTATGGAGCCCGATGATGTCCAGAATGTTCGTGATTGCCGGTGTTTCGTTCGTATGGACGCTGGGGTTTCTTTGGACTCCCGCGCCGGCGGCCAGCCAAACCCCTTCGCCAGTGACGTTCCACAAGAACGTCGCACCCATCCTGAAGAAGAACTGCGAAAGCTGCCATCGCCCAGGTCAGATCGGACCCTTCGCGATGACCTCGTACAAGGAGGTAAGGCCCTGGGCGAGGGCGATCAAGGCGGCGGTCGTCACACGCAAGATGCCGCCATGGTTCGCCGACCCCCGGTACGGCCACTTCAACAACAACCGCTCGCTGCCGGAGGCGGAGATCGAGACGATCGCGTCGTGGGTCGATGCCGGTGCCGTCGAAGGCAACGTCGCCGATGCGCCGCCTCCGCTGAAGTGGCCCGAGGGAGGCTTCCAGCTCGAGCCGGACGTCGTCGTCGAGTTGCCCCCCTTCGCGGTCGCCGCAACCGGGGTGTACGAATGGATCAATGTCGCAATCCCTGCGCCGTTCAAGGAAGACACCTGGGTGACGTCGGTTGAGATTCTGCCCGGGGTGCCAGCCGTCGTCCACCACATGTGCTTCAGCATGCAAAAGCATCTGCCGGATACGCCGTACCCTTACAACGTTTACGAGTGGGTGGAGATCGCGCGCGACGACAAAGGCGACGCGGTTGCGGATCTCCGGGGCAACGCCACTCTCCGGGAAGGGACCGTCGTCACGCGCGCGGTCGGCAGCACGGAGGAGAAGCGGCAGAAGGGACGTTCGGTGGTGCCCGGCGGCAACGAGTTCTGCTACCTCCCAGGCCTCCCGTACGAGGATTACCGGCCGGTGAACGCCGGGGCATTCGTTCCGGCGGGATCGGATATGACGGTCAGCGTCCACTACACAACGAACGGGCAGGCGGTAGTCGACCACACGAAGATCGGCTTCACGGTAGCCAAGACGCCGCCGCCCAAGCGGTTCCTTCCGCAGTCGGGCGACGAGTATGAGGGTGCGCCCGTGATTCGGAAGTCGGGCATCGAAACCCTCGCGATTCCACCGAATGCTCGCGACTACGTCGCGCCGCTCAGCGTGATCACGGCGACCAGGGATATCGAGCTGGTGTGGATGCGGCCGCATGCGCACCAGCGCGGGAGGAGCGCGGAATACAAGTTGATTCACCCCGACGGCCGCGAGGAGATCCTCCTCGCCGTGCCGCGCTACGACTTCAACTGGCAGCTCACGTACCGGACGTCGAAGATGATCCCGAAGGGAGGGAGGATCGAGGTGAAGTTCTCGTACGACAACTCCACCACGAACCGCCACAACCCGGATCCCAACAAGTGGGTCTACTACGGGGGACAGAGCTGGGAGGAGATGGGTACCCCGAACGTGGGGTTCCTGGTCGAAAACGACCTGAAGTAATCGCCCAACACGCCGAAGAAGCGCTAGGTTGTGTCGAGCGTGGCGGTGCACTGGAAGTCGATACCGGCGTCTGGATCCTTCAGACATCGCGGTACGTGGCACCGGCCCGCGCCGTGGATCATCTCGCGGACGATGTCCGCGTTCCCGCGCGCTGCGTGATAACCGCCTAGTTCGTAGTAAGAGGCGGCGCCTTCCCGGCGAAGACGCTGGCCGTAAGTGTCGGCGCAGCGGATGGCGTCGCCGAGGCGTTGTAGTAATACGTCACTCGCAGCTCCGTATCCCGGGGGATGCGCAGCGGCACTTTCAGGATGTAGGGCGTCGGCCACTCCGGCATGACGCCGCGCACCAGCAGCAGCACGCCCACGGTGCCGTCGGCCCTCCTGGTGGTGACCTCAAACGAGTCGAGACCGGCCTCGTTGGCGGGCTTGAACGCGAGCAGGTTGAAATCGGACGTCAGCCGCAGCGACCCGGAAAATTTCTTCATCGGGTGGCTGCCGTTCGATGCCGCGCTGGTCGGAATCACAAGATCGATCGGCGTGTCAGTCGCGGGCGTCTCCGCAAAGTACACACCAAGCCTTCCGTCGTCGTTGACCGGCTGGTCAGCGCCTCGGGCATGGATCTCGGCGACGATGCGCGCCCCGGCGGGCAGGCGGTGGGCGACGTTCTGCGGGAGCGTCGACGTGCCGTGCCACGGCGTCCAGCTTCCAAGCCACTGTCCGGTGCCTTCCACGGTGAAAAATGCGGCGCGAACGACGCGCCGATCACCCGGCTTGAATTCGAGAGCTCGCAGCCATCGTTCCGAAGTCAGACCGGGATCGACGACGACACGCCGCACCTCGCTCCGGCCGGCCGGAACCGTATGCACCTCCAGCGTCTTCAGCAAGTCGGGCGTGCCGAGCTGCCACCGCTCGAAATCGATCTCAAGCTCATCCTCCTCGGCGGTCTCCCCCTGATCCAGATTGACGACCAGCGTCTGACCCTTGGTTTTCGGACCGTTGCCTTCAACCCACGCCACGAGAAACGCGAGTTCGCGATTGGTGAGCCCGATGTCGTTGGCGAACTGGCCGTAGCCCGACTGCGCGCGCCACGGCGGCATGTGCCGGCGCAGCACTTCCTCCTCGATGGCTCTCGCCCACGGGCGGGTCTGCTCGTAGGTCGTGAAGGGAATGCTGAGATTGTTCTCGCTGTGACACATCAGGCACTTGCGGGTAACGATGCGGGTAATTTCCTTGTCGAAGGAGACCGTCGTGTTTACGCGTTCGTGGGTCTCGCCGAGACGCACCCACCCCGTCACAGCAAGCGCGACCGAAGCGACGGTGACAAAACACCGCTGCATGGCTCGACCTCGTGTCATTTGGGCGGCGACGGGTTCTGCTTCGGCGGCACGACCTTGACGTCGTACAGCATGGCGAAGTCGCCGGCGTAGACCTTGGCCGTGATCTGGTCGCCGACCTTCAGCTTCTCGAACACGGACGTCTTGTCGACCTTATAGTTCATCGTCATGGCAGCCATCCAGCCTTCGACGTTTTCGCCGTTCACGGCTAGCGTCTTCGCGCGGGTGTCCACTTTTTCGATCTTGCCGTTGAAAGCGTACTCCTTCTTCTGCGCTTGGGCGGCCGACGTCCCGATCGCCAGCGCGATGAGAACCGGCAGAATGAAATCGAGAGATCTCATAGGCCTTCCCCCTTAACAGTGCTCAGCTTGCGGCAATCGCTCGGCATTAGGGCAACCCTACCACCAGCTTACGCGTGCTGTCGACCGCGCCGGCCGGCGTGTATGATGCCGCGGAGACCCTTATGAGATCACGCGCGCATAACAAGATGCGTCTCTCTGCGGTTGCCATCACCGCCGCGTTTGCAACAGCCACCGCTGCGCTCCCCGCACAGGGCCCGGATGCCTCAGTATGCACGCCCGCGAGCCCCGTCAACCTCGCTTTCACCCTCAAGGATCTGAACGGACGAGACGTGCGCTTGAGCGGCTTCAGTGGCAAGGTTCTGGTGGTGAACTTCTGGGCGACCTGGTGCGCCCCGTGCCGCGTAGAGATCCCGGCCTTCATCGACCTCTATCGCCGTTACCGCTCGCGCGGCGTCGAAGTGATTGGCATCGCGGCCGATGAACTGCCTGACGTGCTCCGGCCGTACGTCCGCGACATGAAGATGACCTACCCGGTCCTGGTCGGACGCGGCCGCCAGGACGTGCTCGACTCGTTCGGACCGCTGCGCGGGATGCCGACGACGGTGATCGTCAACCGCGACGGCACAGTCTGCCGTCGGTTCGTCGGCTTTCAACGCAAGCAGACGTTTGAAGATCTGTTGAAGAAGCTGACGATTTCCTGATCGGCGGGCTGAGCGCCCTACGGTCGCGATTGCACGAGATCGTTCCGACTGATCTGCAGCGCCTGCGTGGCGTTGGCCGAGATGATGTAGTACCACGGCGCGAACCTGGGGCGCAGCACCTTTATCTTCTCCGCGCCATCGGCGCCCTGCGCCGGTGTGCGCGCGTCTGATGCGCTGTGGTCCACCGCTATGAACAGATAGCGGTTCTCACGGGGCGCCGCGTCGGCCTGGGCAGGGCTGCCGGACTGGGCAACGCCACTCGTCGTCGGCAATTCGGTACCCAATGCGACGTCGCCAAACCGCAACGTGTAAAAGAGACCTGCCGTCGTGCGAACGACGATCTCGCCGCGGTTCGAGACGAGCTGGCCGTTCTGTGCGAGGTAGAAGCCCTTGCGCCGCAGTTCCGCGACGTCAGCGTCGTTGAGCGTGGCGCTGGGGCCGGCCAGCGCGAGCGCCGACGACACTCCGGCAGGCTTCGGCAGCACGCCCTCGATCCGCAAACCTGCAAGGTTCCGGAGCAGCCCATCGACGGCCTCCAGACTGAGCGTCTGCCCGGGGCGAAGACCGTCGAGCGTCCACTCGGTGCCGCTCTTCGTGAGCAGTATCGTCTCGCCGGGATTGACGGCGCCCGTCGTCCGATCGAGCGAGTAGTTGCGCAGGTTGATCGCGTCTATCTCCAGCGGCCCCACTTGCAGCAGGTCGCGGTCGATCCAGTCGGCGAACGACGTCGAGGTTTGCAGCTTGCCGGTGTTACTGATGTACACACGCCGTTGGCGGGGCCGGCGGATGTAGCGGAACCCCTCCCGGCCTGCGACCGGATTGCCAACGATGACGTCGGCGAGCACTTCTTCCTTCGCACCACGGACGATCACCCGCGCGCCGCGGCCGCTGAGCGTCGGCAGCGTCGTATCGAGCGGGTCGAGGACGCCCATCCGCTCGTGGTCGGAGATGCTGTCACTGGCGAAGTCCTCGCTCCTGAGCGCGATGATGCCGCCGGCAGTCTGCGCCAGCCGATCCCTCGCGTCGGTCGGGTAGTCGAAGTGCGACGGAATGGTCCATCGGCCGCTCCTGTTCTGCACCTTGAACGGACGGACGGTGGCGCTCTGCGCGTCGAACTCGATCACCTCGAGCGAGGCCGCCTCGTTTGCGTCCTTGAACTCCGGAAAGAGCACGGCGCCGCGTTCGGCAAACACCTCGGGCGTGCTGACGTGTGGCTCGGTGACCCACGTCAGCAGGACCAGCGCGACAGCGACTCCGCCGAATGTGGCGGTCTTGCGGATTTCGGGGGTCATGCGGCCTCGCGTATGCGTCCGCTCGCTCGGGCGCTCTCCCGCTCGCGCCGCGCGCGGCGGACGAACAGCACGATGCCCATCAGCAGCACCGGCAGCGGCGGCACCAACACGGCCAGCGTGCGGATGCGTGTCCGGATGCGCCGAATCTGCGTCTCCATCGTTTCGCGGGCGGCGCGGATCCGGAGGTCGCGCGCCTGCACCAGGTTCTGCTCGAACACCCCCAGCTGACGGCTCTCGGTTTCCTCGACGTTTCGCACCATGATCTGCTTGGCGATCGCGTCGAGGTCGGTGCGGGCGTTGAGATCGTCGACGCGCTTCTTGAGCCGGTTGCGGGCGTCCTCGAGCGCTGCGCGCGCGTCGTTCTGCGCCTGCTGCTCTTCCCTGGCGCGCTGATTCATGAACGTACTGGTCTGCGCCTCGAGCCGCTCAAGCGTGCGGTGCCGCGCGCGCCGGTTTCGCAGGTCGATGAACGACTGGTCGCGCGCCAGCAGGTCGATCGCGTTGAGGAAGAATGTGACGTTGTCGAAGGTCGCCGTGGACGCCGCCGAGGCGCGAAGGTCGAAGAACGCGTCGGAGATGAAATCGATGTCGGCGATGGCGAGGACGTCCAGCGGCCGGGCGCCCGGCGTGGTCACCACCGGTTTTGCCGATCGGATGCGCGCCGCGAGCGCGTACTGCCGGCCGTCGGGCTCGCGTTCCGGGAACGGGTTCAACACCAGGCCGCCGGGCGTCGGCGCGACAAGGTCGAAGAACGACGAGGATCCCGAGGTCTTCCCGGTCTGAAGCAGCGGCTCGATGGTGAAGTTCGGGTCGCCCTCAGTCGCCGGGAGCAGGTAGCCGGGATACAGAAGGAGCACTTCCTGCAGGCCCGCGGTCGCCGGGCTGGTGCGATTCAGCGCGTCGGGATTGCCGTTGCCGGGAGCCACGAACACCGTTTCGCGCGGCAGCTCCGCAAGATCAGGATGCGGGTTGAATGCGTCCCAGGCGACGAGTGCGGGCACCCAGTTCAAGCCGAGTTCCTTGAACGCCGCACGGATGTCGCCGTAGACGAGGCGCGTCTGCGGCAGCACCTCGTAGGGGTTGATCTCGCGCGCGAGCTCCGCGCCTGGTGCAAGGCGCAGATCGATGGCGGGCAACGGATCGATGAGCAAGACGGTCGGGATGCCGCGCTTGATCGGCTCCATTGCCAGATCGAGGTCCGTCTGCGTCATCCGGGTCGGCAGCACCACCAGCAGCGCGTCGACGTTGGTCTCGGTGGCGCTGGCCGGCGTCACCTCGACGATGTCGTACTGCTTACGGAGTTCCTGGACCAGGGCCCAGGGCGGGCGCGGCTCGTTGCTGCGGAAGTTGACGCCGCCGAGAATCTTCACGTCGGTATCGATGATGCCAACGCGTTTGCGCTCGGCGCGGCTCACGACGCGAATCGCGCGCACGATCTCGTACTCTGGCGACAGGCCACGATCGAAGAAGGGAATCACCTGCTCTTCGATGCCGCTGGTCACCGCGACGCCCATGTAGACGTCCCGGGCAAGCTCGCCGCTGGCGGGGTCGGCCACCGGACGCGGCGTGATGTTGAAGCGTTCGCGCGCGAGCTGCGCCTCGTCCGAGTACGGCTCGGCCTCCTGAATCGTGACGGTGACCCTGGAGCTGCCCCGGGCCTCGATCTCGCGCAGGATGCCGAGCAGGTTCTCGCGCGTCTGCACCAGCGGCGCCGGGATGTCCGGGCTGATGAACGCCTGGATGAACACTGGCCGATCGGCCGGGACGGCGTCCAGCAGCATCTCCGTCTGATCGCTCAGCGAATAGAGGTTCTCCGCCGTCAGGTCGAGCCGCGCGGACGTGCGCCCTGCCAGGACGACAACCGCACCGAGCGCGACGGCGAGTGCGGCCGCGCGCAGCGACGCATGCACGTACGGCGGTGCGTGTTCCGCGGGATCGCGCCGCCAATGACGGCGCTGCAGCAGCAGCACGTTGATGTGGAGGAAGAGCGCCGCGAGGCAGACAAAATACAGCACCGCGCTGAGGCTGACGATCCCGCGCGTGAAGTCGCCGAAATGCGGGAACACGCTGATCGGATCGAGCTGCCGGCCGAACGCGGCGCTGGCGGTTGCCGCCGCGCGGCTGATCCCGATCGGCACCGCGCTCAGCAGCGCCGCGAGGATGAAGGCAATCGTCGCGTTGGCGGTCATCAGCGAACCGAGCATCGAGACCGGAATCAGCGCGGCGCCCATCAACCACATGCCGAGGTAGTTCGCGGCCAGCAACCCGACGTCGGGATTGCCAAGCCACGCAAGCACGATGACGTGGCTGAGCGACACGGCGAGCGACACGGAATAAATGCCGACTGCCGCCAGGTATTTGCCGAGCACGATGCTGGATTCAGGCGCGGGCAGCGTCAGCAGCAATTCATCGGTCCCCTGCTTCCGCTCCTCCGCCCACAGACCCATCGTCAGCGCCGGGATGAAGAAGAGCAGCAGGTAGGGAAACGTTTCGTTGAGCTGATCGAGATTCGCCAGGCTGTTGAGGAAGAAACGCGGTCGCCAGAAGGCCGCCGCCGCGCTCAGGAGGATGAACAACGTGATGAAGACGTAGCCGGTCGGATTGCTGAAGTAGCGGCGCAGGTCGCGTTTGCCGAGCGCCACCATCGGAACCAGCGTGTCGCGGGTCGGCAGCATCGCCCGAGAGCGCGCCAGGAGATCGGCGGGTTGCGCCATCTTACGCACGCCGGTTCGCGCCCGCCACCACCGGTTGCTCAACGGGATCGCCCCGGCCAGTGAGTTCGCGAAAGAACGCCTCGATCGAGCCGTGCTCGGCGAACTCCTTCGCGGTGTCGTTGAACACCAGCTGCCCCTTATGAATGACGATTACGCGGTCGGCGATGGCCTCGACCTCCTGAAGAATGTGCGTTGACACGAGCAGCGTCTTCTCGCGTCCGAGCTCGCGGACGTGCAACCTGAAATGACGGATTTGAATCGGGTCGAGACCGGCGGTCGGCTCGTCCATGATGAGCACCGCGGGATCGTGCAACAGCGCCTGCGCCATCCCGACGCGCTGACGAAGTCCCTTGGAGAGTTTCCCTATCGGTTTGTCGAGTATCTGCCTGATGTCGCACTGCCCCGTGACAACATCGATGCGTTCTTGAAGCTGCGAGCGCGACAAGCCGCGTACCTCACCGAAGAAGCGCAGCGACTCGACCGGCGTCATGTCGAGATACAGCGGACCGTTCTCGGGCAGGTAGCCGACCTGTCTGGCCATCGCCCGACGGTCCTGGTGCACGTCGAAGCCCGCGACCACGGCGGTGCCGCTGCTCGGCGCCAGATACCCGGTCAGCATGCGCATGATGGTGGTCTTGCCGGCGCCGTTCGGGCCGAGCAGCGCCACGATCTGGCCTTGCGGAATGCTGAAGGAAACGTCCTCGACGGCGACAAACGGGCCGTAGTACTTGCTCAGTCGGCGCACGTCGACGATCGAAGTGGAGCGATCGCTTGCAGCCATGACTCCTGGAACCGCGACGCCTAGGGATTGACCCCGATATCAAACACCTCGAAGGTGTTGGCGAACGTGTAGATCTCGCCGCGGTACTTGACCTGCGTCCACGCACGGTAGCGACCGGCCTTCGGCATCAATCCTTCGAACATCACGTCGGGCCCGCCGCGCTGCTGCTCGATCGGGATGCTCGCGACCGGATTCTCGGTGGGGTGCGAGTGGACATAGTCGAACATCTGCTCGTCCATGATCAGCATGTGACCGAACGCGCCGAGGTACGGCTCGAGCTCGCGAACCGCTTGATTGCCGTCCGCGGTCGAGATGCTCAGCCTGATATGGGCGTACGAGCCGGCGCGCATGATCGGCGGATCGTAGCTTACCTGCGCCCGCAGCGGTCCGACCGTCTGCAAGGGGGAGATGTCCGGCACCAGCTGTGCGCTCTGTGCGAGCACGTCGCCGTCGTAGCCGGCCGTCACCAGCGGGCGGGCGAGGAACTGGGCGGATCCGCCCTTCGGCAGGAAGTCCGACAGGATGGCGTACGCCCCCGGCTTCGGCAGGACGACGCCAATCGACCACGCACCATCCTCGCCCTGCTCGGGATGAATGTGGCGGAAGAACTCCATGTCCTGGCTGATGACGAACAGGTGGTACGGCATGTCGTGCACCAGCTCGAAGTTGCGCACGATGTCGCCGCCATCCGGCTGCAGGACCCCCAGCTTCAACGTGACCCGCTCCCTCGCCACCGGCACCGCGGGGGACGTCGTGAAATCGAGACGGTAATCGCGCATGTCCCAGGGCTTGCCGAGCACCAGCTGCATCCCGCAAATCGGGCACTGGCCCGCTGCCTCCGCCGTGTGGTCGGGGTGCATCGGACACAGATAGCCCACTTCGAGGTCGGCCTCGGTCAGTTCCACCGACGGCGTCCCAAGGTCACCGGCGGCCGGCCGTGCGCCGCCGGTGGTCGCGCAGCCGAGCGAGCTGAGAATGAGGGCCAAGCTTCCGCCAAGCGGGGCCAGCCGGGCCAGTCGCAGCATCAAGGGTCTGGCGAAGATCGGCTTCATGGTCTCAACTTCCACACCGAGCGGATTTCGCACATTCTAGTTCTTCGCCTAGCGAGTGTCAGGAACTTCACTCCGCACCCATCTCTTCAAGCGCGGAACCGACAAGCAGACTGAAGACGATTCGTGCCTACGCCTCGCCAAGCTCAGCGTACAGCTCGCCTTCTGCTTGCGGCGGCCGGCGAGTTCGGGCGCAATCTGAATTCCTTGCCCTATCGCAGTCCGCGAACGAAAGTCCGAACGTCTTCGATCCACAACTGCGGCTGTTCGATTGCGGGAAAGTGCCCGCCACGCGGCATCGGCGCGAAGTGCACCAGGTTGTATCGCCCTTCGGCTGCCTTACGCGTCTCGGCGGCGACTGGCATAGGAATTCCGCGCCGGTCCAGCTGCCACGGATACATCGCGCATCCGGTCGGGACGGTCACCCGGCCTTCTACCCCGGGGAACGGGGTGCGAGCGATGCCGCCGGGGATGTGACGGCTCTCATAATAGATTCGCGCCGATGACGCGCCGCTATTGGTGACCCAATAGATCATGATGTTGGTGAGGAGCTCGTCCTTCGTGTAGACCTTCTCGAGATCGCCGTCGTGCTCGCTCCAGCCGTGCCACTTTTCGAGGATCCACGAGGCGAGGCCGACGGGCGAGTCGCTCAGCGCCTGTCCAACGGTTTGCGGTTTCGTCGACTGCAGTTCCTGGTATCCATTGTGGGCAAGGTTGTTGGCGGTCACGGGATCGGCCAGCACCGCCGGCCGCGCGGTCGCCGCTGACGCTGGCGCCGCAGGCGCACCGCCGCCGCACACGAGATGCAGTCCGGACACATGCGCCGAATCTCTCAGTGCCATCCGCGTGGCGATGCCGCCACCCCAATCGCTGCCGTGCACGACATACCGCGAATAACCGAGCCGCTCCATCAGCTGTATCCACAGCGCCGACATCTGTTCCGGGCCGAATCCTCGCTCTCGCGGCTTCCCCGAAAAACCAAAACCGGGCATGGAAGGAATGATCACGTGGAAGCTGTCTTCCACCCGTCCGCCGTGCGCCACCGGATCGCTGAGAGGCCCGATCACTCTCATGTACTCGACAACCGAGGCCGGCCACCCATTGAGTAGCAGCAGCGGCGTGGCATTCGCGTTCCTGGAGCGCTGATGAACGAAGTGAATCTCGACGCCATCGATCACCGTCATGAACTGGTCGAACTGGTTCAACCTCCGTTCTTCCCGACGCCAGTCGTACTTGGCGCGCCAATACTCGACCAGTTCCTTGAGATACGCCAGGTTCGTGCCGTAGTCCCACCCCACGTCCTGCAGTTCGTCGGCGAAGCGCGCCTGGCCCAATCGCCGCTTCAGATCGGCTATGACCGCATCAGAAACCTGAATCCTAAATGGGCGTGTGGACCCCGCGTCCGCACGTCTAGCTGCCGACGGAGACGCTGTGGGGCCCTGGGTGTGCACCGTCTGCACGAACCCGAGAGTCGCCGCGACGATCAAACCGATGCCGATGCGCCCGAGATCCACCGTAACCTCCTGTCCGCGATATCGCTGCTTCTGAGACGATTGCAATCAGACCAACGGAAAGACGCTCGTGACTCTCAGCCCGCGGCGGCTGGCAGAGTCTAATCAAAGGTGACCTTCTGCGACGGCTAATATCGGGGACTCTACTACGAACGTCCCTCACCACTTATCGTTCTTGACTCGGACACGCCGCTGCCGGATCATAGCGCCCGAAATCCCCGGGCATATTCTCCGTCGCGCCGCTTGGGCGTCCATGCGTACCCAGGCCTGACGTGCGGCGTTCACCCATCAGAGGTGCGTCACTATGAGTGTCAAGAAAAGCGGAAGCAACGGCGGAACGCGTGTCCCGGACGGTCCTTCACGGCGCAAGTTTCTTGCCGGCCTCGCCGCCGTGAGCGCGGCCGCGTGTTCGTCCGGTGGCAGCGGCGGCGACGCGGCCCCGGCGGCGCCGGCCTCCGCGCTCCCGACGCTCGCCGGTGGACGCCGTATCGATGTGCACCACCATTACGGCCCGCCGGGATGGCTCAAGATCATGACCGAGAACAACGCGCTCGCCGCGCCATGGAAGACCTGGAGCGTGGCGAAGGACATCGAGGACATGGACAGGGCCGGCGTCGCCACGTCGATCTCGTCGATCACGACCCCGGGCGTCTACTTCGCCGAGGGATTCGGCAATGGGAACATGTCCGGCGCGAAACTGAACAACGACGTGGTGGCACTGGCGCGGGAGTGCAACGAATACGGCGCCAAGATGAAGCAGGACTACCCGGGCCGCTTCGGCATCTGGGCGTCGCTGCCGCTGCCCAACGTCGACGCCGCCCTGCGCGAGATCGAGTACTCCCTCGATACGCTCAAGCTGGAAGGCATCTGCGTGCTGACCAGCATCGGGAGCCGCTACCCGGGCGATCCCTCATTCCTCCCCGTGTTCGAGGAGCTCAATCGGCGGAAGGCGGTGCTCTACACGCATCCCCAGGTGGCTCCCTGCTGCCGGCAACTGGTTCAGGTTAAGGACGATAAATACCTGGGACCGACGACGCTCGAGTACAGCCAGGACACCGCGCGCGCGATCGCCAGCTGGGTGGACAGCGGAAACGCCGAGCGCTTCCCCGACATCCCGGTCATCTTCTCGCACGGCGGCGGCAACATCTGGAGCCAGCGCTTCGTGAGCGCCGAGGTGGGGTCGAAGCCGAGCCAGTTCGGTGAAGGCGGCAAGTACGGACCGAAGATGACGATCATGCGGCGGTTCTACTACGACATCGCGCAGATCTCGCACTTCCTGCACCTGCAGAACCTGAAGACGATGGTCGGCGTCTCGCAGATTGTTCTGGGCTCCGACTATCCGTACGGCCAGCCGGCCGAATACGCCCAGGATGTGATCGACATGGTCGAAGATGGCCTGTTCACGGCCGAGGATGAAGCTGCCATCGGTCGCGGCAATGCGCTCCGGTTGTTGCCGCATCTGAATACCCCGACGTAGGCTGCGTCATCTGCCGTTGTCCTGGAAGATCCATTGCGCATGAAAAGAACGGCCGTCGTGCTCACCGCACTTATGACTCTGTCTGGCCTCGCGTCTTCCGTCGTGTCCGGGCAGCACGGCATGCCGGGCGGCACGCCGATGACGTTCTTCGTCACCAGCGAGCCGATCGGCAATGGCGGCAATCTCGGGGGGCTGGCCGGCGCGGATGCGCAGTGTCAGAAGCTCGCGCAGGCTGTCGGCGCGGGCGGCCGGACGTGGCGCGCGTATCTGAGCACGCAGGCGACCGCGGGTCAGCCGGCCGTGAATGCCCGCGATCGGATCGGAACCGGGCCCTGGTACAACTACGACGGCGTCATGATCGCCAGCAGTCTCGCCCACCTGCATGGAGACACGATCGAGCTCGCGCGGATGGGCAACAACCTGACGAAACGCAGCGGGCTCACGGAAAAGGGACAGATCGTACCGGGCCTCAACGACTACCAGGTGCCCCGAGACAGCGATTGGGAGTACTCCAAGACGACGCCGTATACCAACCGGCACGAGATGCTGACCGGTTCGCAGCTCGATGGCCGGGCGTATCCGCCAGGCGTCGACTACACGTGCAGCAACTGGACGAGCAACAGCGACCCCGCGCCAGGAGGGCCGCAAGTACTCGAAGGCGGCCCCGGCAGGCCGAATGCGCAGATCGGATTTCCCGATCGCAACGGAGGCGGCAACGGCTCGTGGAACTCATCACATGGAACGAACGGCTGCAGCCAGACCGCGCTGAACCGGACCCACGGTGTCGGCATGTTCTACTGCTTCGCGACGAACTGAGAAGTCGCCATGAAGCACCTCTTTGCGTGGATGTTGATCGCTTCCGTCGTCGTCCCGGCCACGACGGTCGCACAGGGCCGAGGGAATGTGCCGATGCCGACCTCGGACCGTATCCCCTCCAGCCTGATGACGTTCTTCGTGACCAGTGAGCCGATCGGCAACGGAGGCAATCTTGGCGGGTTGGCTGGCGCCGACGCCCACTGCGGCATGCTTGCAACCCGCGCTGGCATAGCCGGCAAGACCTGGCGCGCATATCTCAGCACGCAGGCGCGGCCAGGCCAGCCGGCCGTCAACGCACGAGACCGCATCGGCAAGGGTCCGTGGTTCAACGCGAAAGAGAGAATCCCGGACTATCTGAACCGCCGGCTCCAGCGGCCCATCATCTCGTCACAAATCCACGGAGACACCCTGGAAGAGGCGCAGCGTGGCAGCAATCTCACAAAGGAATTCGCTGTGACCGAGCAGGGCGCGCTGATCAATGGCATTGGTGACCCGATGCCGACGCGCCACGACATCCTGACTGGTTCGCAACCGGATGGACGCGCCTTTACCGACGCGGCGGATCACACGTGCAACAACTGGACGAGCAATAGCACTGGCTCGGCGCAAGTCGGCCATTCCGATCGCATCGGCCACGGAAACCAGTCGTGGAACTCCTCGCACGCCACCACCGGCTGCAGCCAGACCGATCTGGTGAGCTGGGGCGGTGTCGGCTTGTTCTACTGTTTTGCGGTGGATTGACGACAGGCGGCAGCGGAGAGAACCTGGCCGCCTGACGGAACCGCAGGCTGGCGCGTCCTCGCGAGCCGTACGCTACAGGAGCGTCCGAACGACGTCGCGAAAGCGGGCGAGATCGCCGACGTCCTTTCGCAGCACGCGCGTCACGATCGTCGGGTCCAACCTGGTGTAGTCGTGCACCAGGATGTTGCGGAACCCCACCATCAACGCCAGCAGCGCGCCGAGCTCGTGTGACAGGAGACCGGCCTCGGCCAGGATCTCGAATGACTCCGCGCCGGTCTCGGGCACACGCAGGCGACGGTCGGCCACGATGTGGTCGGCCACGTCCATGCACGTCTCGATGGCCAGGTGCAGCGTGCGTTCGATGATGCGCTGCACCTTCCAGTCCTGGCGGTATGCCTCGACATCGATGTCCCGGTACGGCGCGAGCTGCTCCAGGTACGTATCCAGCACGGCGAGCCGGCGCAAGACCAGGTCACGGTCAACCATGCGCCTCGCGCTCGGCCAGCAGGCGATGCTCACGGATGCGGAAATCCTGGAACAGGCGGGCGGTCGCGGACTCATACCGGTGCCGGGCAAACGGATCCCGGTCGAGCAGCACCCGCCGCGTGCCGAGCACGCGGCCCGCCACGGCGACCGGCGCCGTGTTCAGCAGCACCACGTCGACGGCGTCGGTGCCCATCTGACGCGCGGCGGCACGTGCAACAGACAGCCGCACGGCGTGCGCATCGGCACCCGGCGCGGCGAACACGGCGATATCGATGTCGCTGCGCGGGGTCAAGGCCCCGGTTGTCGCGCTGCCGAACGCATACGCAAACAGAACGTCGGGGGACGCCGCGGCGATGGCGTCACCAAGGCCGGCAAGGCGGGCCCCGACGTCCGACGGCAGCGTCAGCTTCAGCGGCACGTGCTCAGTATAGGCGCGTGGGAGCGTCTCAGGGCCGAAGCCATTTCGCCTGCACGCGGAGCGAGACGCTGTTCGACGTCCCACCATCGGGTGGGCGGTTGAACACCGCGATCTTCACGGTGCGGTCACCGTACACACCGTTGAGCTGAAACGGTCCCGGTTCGTTGAACCGGTTCGGCAGGGCCCGAGCGACGACGCTCGCGGGAATGCTGGCTTTGAGCGTCCTGATGTTCACGAACGTCGTCGGCACCGACACGCCGTCAACGCGCACGACCGAGTCGCTGATAAAGCCGACGCCCTCGACGGTCATCTCGAATTCCTGATCGCCCTCGGCAACCGCGTTCGGCGTGATTGCGCTGATTTCCGGTTCTGGCGTCGCGGGGATCGCTCTGACGGCGCCCTGCGGCCTGGCATATCCGGCGGTATACCCGAGGCGGATGAACCGGCCGCCCTTCATCACGCGTTCGATCGCCCGCGTATTGTCGATGTTGTCGAGCGGGTTGGCGTCAAGCACCACGATGTCGGCAAAGGCACCCGGCCCGATGAAGCCGACCGCCGGCTGTGCGGGGACCTTCCGCCTGGCCGTCATCACTTCAGCGCCCCAGATCGTCATCGCCTTCAGCGCCTGCATCGGCGTGAGCCCGACCTCCACCAGCATCGCCATCTCCATGTGCTGATTGAAGCCCGTCGCTCCAGGAAACGGGTCGTCGGTGCCGCCCATGATCTTGCCGCCCGCCTGCACCCAGCGCTTCACGAACGCGCCTGACAACCGGTACGCCTCGCTGAACGCCTCAATTTCGGCAGGCGAGAGCTTCGCCAGGGGAACAAGGTTCTCGTGCCGCACGGAAAAGTTTCTGATGCCCCGGAACTTGAGCAGCGATCCGCCGGCGAGATTTTCGGGGTAATACGTCATCAATGCGCCGTCGCGGAAGATGTCGTACATCAGGTTTTCGTGCTTGCGAGCCAGCGAGCTCTGCGACCCGAGCTCGTAGCCCATCGTCGGGTTGAGATAGGCCCCGCGCTGCACGGCGTCGCGAATCATCTCGTCCATGCGGGGCACGTCCTTCAGGAAGAGTCCCCAGTGCAGGTATTCGCCCCTCTGATAGTTCTCCAGCTCCTGCGGCGTCATCAGCGCCTGCGCAAACCCCCAGATGTGCTCGATTCCGTCGTGACCGGCCTTCACGGATTCGGGAGCCAAGTCCGTGTGGCCGAACGTAAACAAGCCCGCTTCGTGAACAGCCTCGGCCGCCCACTCCCACATCTGTTTGTTGGCGGGTGAGAACTGGGGCATGCTCGCCATGTCCGGGTCGCCCTTCAACCACTCCTGGACGGCGGCGCGGACCTGATCCCTTGTCATCGAGGGACTGATGAACGTGCCGAGGTTCGATCGTCCGATGCCAAAGAGTCGCGGCGCACGAAACTCTGGTGAGTGGGAGTTCTTCCAGTAGGTGTCGCCGATGGCTGCGCCCGCGCTCAGGTGCATCACGCTGGTCACGCCGAAGTTGAGGAACAGCTCTCCGAGGAACGGCTGATAGTGGACGTGCGAATCGAAGAGGCCCGGAATGATGAACTTCCCCGACAGGTCCACGCGGTCAGCGCCAGCCGGAATCGGCGTGCTGCTTCCGCCGAAGGCTGTGATCGTGTCTCCCTCGATCACGATCACCGCGTTTGGAACGGTGGCTCCCGCCACGACGTCGATGACCGTGGCCCCCGTGAGGGCCGTGCGCCCGGTGGCAGGGGCCTGCTGTGAATGGACGAACGTGCCCGATGCCACGGCAGCAAGCACCGCAAGCAGGAAGAGGCGCAGGCCGCCGAGACTGGTCACAGGCCGTAATACTACTATCTCGGTCTGCGGCGCAGACCCGGGGTAAACTCCACCGCATCGAGATATCTTGCAGCGCCGGCTGCCCTCAAGTCAGGCAGGGAGAGTCGCTCATGTTCAGGCCGTTCGTGCTCGTGTTGCTTGCGGCGATGGCACCGGTCCAGGCGCAGAGCCGCGCCACGCTTCCGGACTGGACGGGCGTCTGGCAGATGCAGGGCGGCACGGTGTTCGACCGCAGCACGCAGACAGGCGAGGGTGGAGCGCTGACGCCGGGCGTGCGCCAGCATCCGCCGTACAACGCCGAATGGGAGGCGAGGTATCAGCGCAACCTGAAGCTCAGGGATCAGCGCCAGCTTCCCGACCCGATCAATACCTGCGGCACCCCCGCCGGCTTCCCCAGGCTGTTGAATCTCCCCGACACGTACGAGTTCGCCGTGCGGCCGGAGCAGACATGGATCCTCACCGAGAACGGTCCGAACGTGATGAGGATCTATACGGACGGGCGCCAACATCCCGCACCCGAAGACCGATGGTCAACCTACACCGGAGATTCGGTGGGCCACTGGGAAGGCGACACGCTGGTGATCGACACGGTGAGCACGAGGATGTCCAATTACCCCGAGTCGGGCGACACCGTGCTCGACCGATCCGGACTGATTCTGAGCGATGCGGCACACGTCGTCACCCGCATGCGCAGGCTTGATGAGCAGACGATGGAAGCGCGGATGGTGATCGAAGACCCGAAGGCCCTGACGAAGCCCTGGACCGTGAACAAGACCTACCGGCGCCTGCCAGCAGGCACGCGCGTCTACGACTATGCCTGCGCCGAGAACAACCGCAATCCCGTGGACGCCGCGACGGGCAGGACGCTGATCCTCGGGCCGGACGGCAAACCGCTGGGACAGTAGGAATGGTGGAGGTAATCGCCATGAGATCGAAGTTGATGGCCGGGTTGCTCGTGACCTGCGCATGGCTCGCGGGTGCGCAGACGCTGATCGCGCATCACGCCGGCACCATGTTCGACGAAACCAGGACGACGGAGTTGACGGGAACCGTGAAGGAATTCCAGTTTACGAACCCGCATGCCTGGATCCAGGTGATGGTGGAGACCAGGCCCGGCGAGGCGCCCAAGGAGTGGAGCGTGGAATGGGGCAGCCCGAACCAGCTCTCACGCCAGGGCATCCGGCCATCCACTTTCAAGCCGGGCGCCAGGGTGACCATGCGCATCCATCCGATGCGCGACGGATCGGCCGCGGGTAACTTCGTGGCCGCGAAGTTCGACGACGGAAGAACCGTCGGTCGCTGGGAGTAGCCTCGCCAGTACACCTCCGGAGGCTGACGCTCGTCGCCTGCGTCGGCCTCTCAATCTGGGCACTCCCACGGCCCGATGCCGTCGATCCGCGTGCCTGGCGGCTGTTCGCGATCTTCGTCGCGACCGTCGTCGGCATCATTGCCAAGCCGCTGCCGATCGGGGCCATGGCCTTTGTCGGCATCGCCGCGGCCCTGGCGACGAGAAC
>CANIBQ010000063.1 GCA_947465645.1 Acidobacteriota bacterium
CCGGCAAGGACGGAATTCATATTGCGCAGGAGGACGATGTGTCCTCGAAGGAGTAGTTGACGTGGGCCTTGGCTCGTTTTTCTCGCTCTTCTCCAGCGATCTCGCGATCGATCTCGGCACCGCCAATACGTGCGTCTACGCGCGCGGCAAAGGCATCGTCGTCAACGAACCCTCCATCGTCGCGATTAACAAGATCAACGGGCGCGTCGAGGCGGTCGGCAGGGACGCCAAGGAGATGTTGGGCCGGACGCCCGGCAACATCGTGGCGATCAAGCCGATGAAGGACGGCGTCATCGCTGACTTCGAAGTCACCGAGAAGATGCTGACCTACTTCATCAAGAAGGCCCACAATCGCAACGTGTGGGTGCGCCCGCGCATCGTGATCGGCGTGCCGTCGGAAATCACGCAGGTCGAGAAGCGCGCGGTGAAAGACAGCGCCTATCGCGCGAAGGCGAGCGAGGTGCACCTCGTGGAAGAAGCGATGGCTGCCGCCATCGGCGCCGGGATGCCGATCACGGAGCCTTCGGGCAACATGATCGTCGACATCGGCGGCGGCACGACCGACATCGCCGTCATCTCCCTCGCCGGCATCGTCTACAGCAAGGCGGTGCGCGTCGCGGGCAACGAGATGGACGAGGCGATCATCCAGTACATCAAGAAGACGTACAACCTCCTGATCGGGGAGCGCACGGCGGAGTCGATCAAGATGGAGATCGGCTCGGCGTTTCCGCTCGAAGAGAAGATGACCATGGAGATCAAGGGGCGGCACCTGATCGAAGGCGTCCCGAAGACGATCACCATCACCGACGAGGAGATTCGCGATGCGCTCGCGGAAACCGTCAACGTCATCGTCGACGCGGTGCGCGTCGCGCTCGAGCGCACGCCGCCTGAGCTCTCCGCCGACATCGTCGACCGCGGCATCGTGCTCACGGGCGGCGGGTCGCTGCTGAAGAACCTGGACAAGCGTCTGCGTGAAGAGACCGGGCTGCCCGTCGCGATGGCCGAAGACCCGCTGTCGTCGGTCGTGCTCGGCGCCGGCAAGATGCTGTCCGATTTCAACCTGCTGCGCAAAATCTCCATCGACTAGACGCGATGGACACCGCTACGACACACCGAGGCACAGAGACACCGAGGCAAAGCTTGATCCAGAAATTCCTCAATGTCTCGGTGCCTCGGTGTGTCGGGGGTGTGAATAGCGTCGCGCATTAAGCGATGGCACTCCTCGAATATCGACAGCGCACCGGCTACCTCTTTCTGGCCGTGATCATTGCGCACATCATCCTCATCTCCGCGCAGGTCAACACCCGCGGCGGCGTGCCGATGCTCGAGGCGGTGACCTTCGGGCTCTTTGCCGAGGTGCAGCGGGGCGCCTCGTTGCTCATCGCGCGCACGCAGGATTCCTGGCAGAACTATCTCGCCCTGCAGCAGGTGCGCTCCGAGAACGAGCGGCTGAAGCTCGAGGTGGCCCGCCTGCAGGTCGGCCTCCAGCAGGAGCGTGCCGTGGCGGAGCAGTCGCGGACGCTGCAGCAACTGCTCGAATTCCGGTCGTCGGTGTCGTTGGCCACCACCGGCGCTGCCGTGATTGCCGGCGGGGCGAGCCCCGACTTCCGGACGATGACGATCGACAAGGGGACGTCGGAGGGCGTGCGGCCCGACATGGCCGTGATTGCCCCGGCGGGCGTTGTCGGCCGCGTGATCATGCCGGCCACGCGTGCCTCCAAGGTTCAGTTGCTGATCGACCGAAACGCCGCCGCCGGCGCGCTGGTGGAGCGCTCCAGGGCGCAGGGCGTGGTGGAGGGCAGCGGCGCGGATGTGCTGCACATGAATTACGTGTCCGGGGTGGCCGACGTGGAGGTCGGAGACCAGGTTGTGACGTCCGGAATAGACGGCATTTACCCTAAGGGCTTTGTCATAGGTCAGATAGAATCAATAGAGCGAGGGGCAGGGGAGTTCAGCGCCATCGTGATCCGGCCGGCCGTCGATTTTGCCTCGCTCGAAGCCGTCCTGATCGTGCTGACACCTCCAGTGGCACCGGAGTGAAGGCCGCCGGGGTTTTTCTTGCGATAGCGCTTGCGCTCGCGTTGCAAACGACCCTGGCGCGGTTTGTCGTCGGCGGAACCGCGGCCCTCGATCTCGTGCTCGTCGTCGTCGTGTACGTGGCGCTGACCACCGGTCCCGTGAGCGGGATGCTGGCGGGCAGCGTGGCGGGCGTCATCCAGGACGCGCTCTCGAGCGGTGTGATCGGGATTGGCGGCCTGGCGAAGTCAATCGTGGGATTTGCGGCGGGCGTGATCGGGCAGCAGTTCATCGTGACGGCGGCGCTGCCGCGGTTCGTGATGTTCCTCGCCGCGAGTGTCGCCCACGCGGGCGTGTTCATGGGGTTGTACGTGATGCTCGGGCTGCGGACGTTTCCGTCGCCCTGGACCGCGATCCTGAGCCAGGCCGTGGGCAACGCGGTAGTCGGGATGATTGCCTTCACGATCATCGAAGGGCTGCCGGGGATTCTCGAGCGCAGGCGGATGCGGAGAAGGCTGTAGTGAGGACGGGCCGATAAATGGCACAAACAGAAGATCGTCGACGCGTCACGCTGCGGCTCATCTCGCTGCAGGTGAGCGTCGTGGTGGCGTTTGCCGCGCTGGCGATCGGCTTCTGGTTCCTGCAGGTCGTCCAGAACACGCGGTACGAGGAGATGGCGCAGAACAACCACCAGCGCACGCTCGCGCTGCGCGCGCCGCGCGGGGTGCTGTTCGACCGGAACGGCAAGGTACTGGTCGAGAACCGCCACTCCTTCACGATCTCGATCGTGCGCGAGCACACGAAGGATCTCGACCGCACCATCCAGATGCTGGCGTCGGTCGCCGGCCTCGAGCCGCGGCAGGTGAAACAGATCGTGGATCGGCACCGGGGCGAGCCGACCTACCGGCCGATTGTCGTCGTCGAAGACGCGTCGCTTGCGCAGGTGGCCGCGATCACCGCGCGGCGCCTCGATTTCGAGCTGCCTGACGTCGTGGTCGAGGAAGTGCCGACGCGCCAGTATCCGACCGATGCGATGGCGGCGCACCTGTTCGGCTACGTCGGGGAAGCCAACGATACCCAGATCGGCGACGGGATCACCAGCGGCTCGATCATCGGGCAGCAGGGCATCGAAAAGGTCTACAACAAGCTCCTCCAGGGATCCGACGGCGCCAAGCGCGTCGTGGTCAACAGCGTCGGGCGCGAGATACGCACGCTCGACGAAGTGCCGCCAGTCGAGGGCCGCCGCGTCCAATTGACGATCGACTACGACCTGCAGAAGGCCGCCGAAGACGGCTTCCGCAACGCCGGCTTCAACGGCGCGGCGCTGATCATGGATCCGCGCAACGGCGAGGTGCTGACCTACGTGAGCCTGCCGGCCTATGACCCCAACGACTTCGCCGCCGGCATCGACCGCGCGACGTGGGCGTCGCTGAACTCCAACAAGCTGTTGCCGCTGCAGAACCGCGTGATCCAGGGTCGGTACTCACCCGGATCGACCTTCAAGATCGTGGTGGCGACCGCCGCGCTCGAAGAAGGCCTCGTGACGCCTGACTACCGGGTGAACTGTGCTGGAGGCGCGACGTTCTACGGCCGCTATTTCCAGTGCCACCTCAAGGGCGGGCACGGCAGCGTGGACATGCGCCACGCGCTCGAGAAGTCCTGCAACGTCTACTTCTACACCCTCGGCAACATGCTCGGCGTGGACAAGATCCACAAGTGGTCGGTCAACCTTGGACTCGCCGGCAAGACCGGCATCGATCTGCCCAACGAGCAGGAAAGTCTGGTACCGTCGACCGAGTGGAAGCGGCAGCGCTACAACGAAAAGTGGTACGCGGGCGAAACGATCTCCGTGGCCATCGGCCAGGGGCAGGTCTCGGTGACGCCCGCATCGCTGGCGCTGATGATGGCGACGGTCGCCAACGGCGGCACCCGCGTCACGCCGCACGTGGTGCGCGCCGTGGACGATGGGAGCGGCTGGAAGATGGCGGGGCCGCCGGCCGCTGTCCAGGGCACGAAGTTCAGGCCCGAGACGCTCGCGGCCCTGCACGACGGCCTCTGGATGGTCGTCAACGCCGCGGGCACGGGCGCGCGCGGGCGGGTGGCCGGCCGCGACGTGGCGGGGAAGACCGGCACGGCTCAGGTCATCTCGCTCGAGGGACGGAAGGCGGCGCGAGGATCGGAGCGCGACCTGCGCGACCACGGCTGGTTCGTCTTCTTCGCGCCGAAAGAGAACCCCGAAATTGCCGGAGTGATTTTCGCCGAGCACGGTGAGCACGGCTACCTGGGCGCCCCGATTGCGAGGCACGTCATCGAGACCTACTACGCGAAGAAGGAAGGGAAACCGCTGCCGGTCCTGAAGCCGGTCGTGCCGGTCGTGCCGGTGGTACCCGAGCAGGATCCTGATTCGCCTCCCGTGATGCGGGAAGCGCAGCCGATTGCGGCCGTGCTGCCGGCGCCAGAGGCGCCAGGCCCGAACTAGGAACCAGGAACCCGGAACCATAGACGTGTTCGAACGCCGCCTTTACTATCACATCGACTGGAGCCTGCTGGCCGCGCTCGCCGCGCTGTGCGTCATCGGCCTGGCCTGTATCTACAGCGCGACCGGCGGACCGTCGAGCGTCTTCAATACCCAGATGTACGGCATCGTGCTCGGCATGATCGCGCTCGTAGTCTGCCTGAGCATCGACTACCGATCGCTTGCGGACAAATCGCATTTCATTTACATCGCGACGCTCGCCCTCCTTGTGTACGTGCTCTTCTTCGGCGCCGTGCGCGGCGGCTCGCGGCGCTGGATCGACCTGGGGGCGTTCAACCTCCAGCCATCCGAGTTTGCCAAGGCCGCGGTGGCGCTGGTGCTCGCCAAGTTCTTCGGCGAGAGCCGCCGCACCGTGGTCACGCGCATCGACCTGCTCATTGCAGGCGCGCTGACCGCCGTTCCCCTCATCATGATCGCGCGGCAGCCTGACCTGGGGACAGCCGTGACGCTGCTCCCGATCACGTTCGCCATCGCGTACGTGGCCGGCATGCCGATGCGGATCTTCGGCATCCTCGCACTCGTCGGGGTGCTGGCCGCGCCCATCGCATGGAAGTTTGCGCTCCAGGACTACCAGAAGGGGCGCATCTCGACGTTCCTGGATCCCGCGCAGGACGCGCGTGGTGCCGGGTACCAGCAAATCCAGGCTCGCATCACCGTCGGCTCCGGCGGGGTGTGGGGAAAAGGATTCACCAAGGGAACGCAGGGGCAACTGCGGTTCCTCCCGGTGGCCCACAACGATTTCATCTTCTCGGTGCTTGCCGAGGAGCATGGATTCGCCGGCGTCCTCACGGCGCTGGGACTCTACTTGTTCGTCATTCTGCGTGCGCTCGAGGCGGCCCGGTTGGCCAAAGACCGCCTCGGCGCGTACCTGGTGCTGGGAGTGCTCGCCAGCTTCACGTTCCAGGTGATCTACAACATCACGATGTCGGCCGGCCTCGCGCCGGTCAAAGGACTGACGCTTCCGCTCATGAGCTACGGCGGCTCCTCCATGATTGCCACACTGGCGGGGTTCGGCCTGATTCTCAACGTGCGGATGCGCCGTTTCACAAACTAGGTCGGCTCTAGGCTTTCGGCTTTCGGCTCTAGGACATTCCCTAGAGCCCAGAGCCCAGAGCCCAGAGCCCCAACGAGGGCGGCTTCAATGATCACGGCGCTCATCGCACTGCTGCTGACGCACCTTCTGGTGCGGGCAGGCGTCGTGCGCCTCATGATCGCGAAGCCGGCCACGGAGAGTTACGGGCATGACCAAGGAGATGATCATCTCCTCGAGCGCCCACGAAACACGGGTCGCGATTCTCGAGGAAGATCTGGTTGCCGAAATATTCATCGAGCGCGAGCGGTCGCGTGGGGTGGTCGGCAATTTGTACAAGGGCCGGGTTTCGAAAGTGCTGCCCGGCATGCAGTCGGCGTTCGTTGACCTCGGTCTCGAGCGCGACGGGTTTCTCTACGTCACCGACGTCGTCGCCACCTTCGAGGAGTTCGACCGCCTCGAAACCGACGAGGATGCCAATGGCGGACGGCCGGCGCGCCGCGACCGGGAGAAGGCGCCCGAGCCGAAAATCGAAGAGCTCCTGAAAGAAGGCCAGGAGATCATCGTCCAGGTGGCCAAGGAGCCGCTGGGCACCAAGGGCGCCCGCCTGACGTCCCACGCGACCATGCCCGGGCGCTTCCTGGTGTTCATGCCGACGGTCGACCACGTCGGCGTGTCCCGCAAGATCGATTCACGCGACGAGCGCAGCAGGCTGCGCGGCATCGTCCGCGAGTTCCGCGAGCAGAACGGGTTTACCGGGGGGGTGATCGTCCGGACCGCGGCCGCCGGCCGTCCCAAGGACGACATCGTCTCGGACCTGAGCTACTTCCACAAGGTCTGGACCGACATCCGGCACAAGTCGGAAACCTCGCGCGCCCCGGCCGTCGTCTACCAGGAACAGAGTCTCGTGGCCAAGCTGCTGCGCGACCTGCTCACCGAGGAATTCTCGGCGATCCGCATCGACAACGCCCTCGAGCACAAGCGCGTCCTGGAGCTGATCGAGCGCATCATGCCGCCGCTCGCTTCGAAGGTGAAGCTGTACGACAAGGAGTACCCGATCTTCGAGGAGTACGGCGTCCAGGCGGAGATCGACAAGGCGCTGCGCAGCAAGGTGTGGCTGAAGTCAGGCGGCTCGATCGTCATCAACCAGACCGAGGCGCTGGTCGCCATCGACGTCAACACCGGACGCTACGTGGGCAAGAAGACGGCGGGGCGCCTCGAGGACACGATCCTCAAGACCAACCTCGAAGCGGTCAAGGAAATCATCAGGCAGATCCGGCTGCGCGACCTCGGCGGCATCATCGTCCTCGACTTCATCGACATGGAGGAGAAGAAGAACCGCCAGAAGGTGTTTCAGACGGTGGAGCAGGAGCTGTGCAAGGACCGCGCGCCGTCGAAGGCGCTGCAGGTCTCCGACTTCGGCCTCGTCATCATCACCCGCAAGCGCGTCAAGCAGAGCCTCGAGCGCGTGCTCACGGAGCCGTGCCCGTACTGCGCCGGGAGCTCGGTCATCAAGTCCACGTCGACGATCTGTTACGAGATCCTCGCGGAGGTCAAGAAGATCAGCGGTGACCTCGACGGCCAGAGCCTCGTCCTTCGCGTCAACCCGGACATCGCCCGCGCGTTGCGCGACGAGGAGCGCGCGGTGTTCAAAGACCTGAAGCAGACCCTCAACCGCGAGATCACCATCAAGCCAGACATCCAACTACATCATGAGCAGTTCGACCTGATGGCGATCGGGTAGAATCCGCCTCGAGGAAGGGATGGTGTGATGAAAAAGACGTTAATCGCGGTGGCGATCTTCGCATCCGTCGTGACGATGGCCGGATCAGCGCAGGCGCCGGCCCAGAAGGGCGGAGGCGATATCACCGGTCCGTACGACCTGGTCGCCGGATGGCCGCAGAACTGGTGCGGCCAGGGCTACATCATTGGATCCACCGCGGGCATCTGGGCCGAGAGTCCGGACCGCGTGTTCGTCTTTGCCCGAGGCTGTCTCCCTGTGCTGGAAAATCCCGGCGATCTCGTGCCCACCCGCAATGCCTCGGGGTATGACCTCGCTCAGGCGGATCCGTCCCGCCATCCGCGCTGGGATCACATCGTCAACATCGTGGACCGGAACGGGCGGCTCGTCGAGTCGTGGGAGCAGCACAACAAGCTGTTCGTCCGGCCGCACCGCGTCCTGGTGAGCCCGTACGACCCGCAGCGGCACGTGTGGCTCGTCGACGACGGCGCGCACGCCATCTTCAAGTTCACCCGCGACGGAAAGCAGTTGGTGCAGACCATCGGCACGCCGAGAGTGCCGGGCAATGACGAAACGCATTTCGCCCGCCCGACCGACGTCGCCTTCCTGCCGGATGGGACGTTCTTCGTGAGCGACGGCTACACCAACACCCGCGTGGTCAAGTTCGACCGGAACGGGAAGTTCCTCATGACGTGGGGCATGCGCGGCACCCCGCCCAACGAGACGCGTCCCGGGTACATGAACACGGTGCATGCGATCGTGACCGACAAGCAGCGGCGCCTGTACGTCAGCGATCGCGCGAACCACCGGGTTCAGGTCTTCGACGAGAACGGCAAGTTTCTCGACGCGTGGCCGAATGTCCCGCTGCCCTACTCGTTCGTGATGTCCGACGACCAGCACCTGTGGTCCGCCTCCGGGCTGACGCAGAAGTTCACGAAGTACGATCTCAACGGCAGGCTGCTCTCGTCGTGGGGCACCTTCGGCGCATTCCCGGGCGGCTTCTGGGGCGTCCACCAGTTTCACGTCGACACCGAGGGGAACCTGTACACCGCCGACGTGCACGTCGGGCGGCCGCAGAAGTTTCGGCCGAAGCCGGGCGCCAACCCGGCCCAGTTGATCGGACGCCCCACGGTGCAGATAGGCACGAACTAAACCTCTTTCACTTTCACGTAGCCACGGAGGATTCTTTGGATGAGTTCTCCGTGGCTCCGTGCCTCCGTGGCCTCTCCCCAGCTGGCTCCCCTCCCGGTATCGCTCGACGAGCTCGAGACGAATGGCGAGTTTCTTGAAGAGTCTTATGCCGGAGGCACAGGATCATGACCATTCGGAAGAAATCAGCGGAGCAGGAGCTCAAGGGTACCGGTCAGAAGCTGAAAGGCGTCGGACAGGAAATTATCGGACGAGCCACCGGAGACGACGACATGCGGGCGCGAGGTGAGCTGAACCAGGTGGGCGGCCAGATTCGCAGCAAGATTGGAGAGGCCGGCCGGAAGATCAGCGGCGCGGTCGAGCGCGGGAAGTCGCGCCGCCGCGAGTAGCGCACCAGCGCGCGGCTGCAAAGCCGCGCACTCGGGAGATACCGACCTCGAGGCCTTCGCGGCGCAGCAGCTCACGCTTCAGTTGCAGGTGAGCACCATAGCCGCCGAGTGCGCCTCCGGCGCCGATGACGCGGTGACACGGGGTTCCCGGGTCGCCGCATCCTTTCATGATGTTGCCGACGGCACGCGCGGCGCGCGGCCGTCCGGCAAGCTCAGCGATATCGCCGTAGGTCGCCACACGACCCGCTGGAATTCGCCGCACCGCCGCGAGCACGCGCCCGCGGAACTCGCCTGGCTCGCCGAGGCGCGACGCGCGAAGGCGGCTCACTGGCCGATGATGACCTTCACGCGGAACGTCGTGCCTCCCAGATCAGTATCGTCGAACGTCTTCGAGACGCTGTTGTCGTCCTGGCCGAGACCGTCAGAGACACGCGACCATTGCGCTTCAGCTGCCGCGCCAAGCCACCGTGCGAGCCGGAACTCCGCGCCCCCGGCCACCTGGTATCCGCTGAACGTTTCCTTCACGTTCTCGCTGTCCTCGTTGAACGGCGATGTTTCCGTATACCGGTGCCACCCGGCCCCAATGCCCGCATACGGTATTACCCACGATCCGAAGTCGAAGCGGTATCCGACGTTCAACTCGATCGGCGTCATCGTGACCGTTGCTGGAATGCCGAGGCGAAACTCCTGTCCTTCGAAGATGAACACGCGTTCGCCGGTCTTCTTGAATCGGGACGCCCGCACGTTCAGGAAGATGTTTCGGGCGACACCCTCGACGCCTCCTCCGTAGACGATCCCGGAATCGGTGCCAAAAATCGCCTTGAAGCTCTTCTTCGCCGTGAAGCTCGTCTGTCCGGCGTCAGCGAAGCCGCGGAGCGCGAGGCCCTGGGCTTCGGCGGCCAGAGGCACGAGGATCGTCATCGCGGCGACGCACGCTGATACGACACACCGAGACACCGAGACGCCGAGGAAAAGCCCTTTTGGGTTCTCGGTGCCTCGCTGCCTCGGTGTGCCGTGATCGGTGAATGGGGGTGGTGTCGTCATCACTTCGCCAGCCCCAGTCCGCGTAGCGATGACCGCGGGTTGATGAGTCCGTGGCCGTACTCGTTGTCCCGGCCGGACGGCCCCAGGTCGGTCGCGTACCGCTTCATCGCCGCTTCGATCGCGGCCGGACTCGTGATGCCCTGCTGGATCAGCATCGCCGCGAACCCGGACACATGCGGCGCCGCCATCGAGGTGCCCTGGAACGCGTCGTAGGTGAAGGTATCGAACCTCGGCGCCCGGTACTGCGCCGGGCCGCTGAGATACGTCTCGATCAGCGACAGATCGTAGGTTTGCTGGAGGATCTGGCCGTCCCGCCCGCCTTGCCGCGAGTTGCCCCCGGGCGCGACCAGCTCGATGTATGACCCTGTCGAGGAGTAGAACGCGCGGAGCTTATCGCGTCCAATCGCACCCACTGAGACCATGCCATCGATCTGCGGCGCGAACTCGGCCAGCCGCTCGATCGGATTGCCGTCCTCGAATTCGTTTCCCGCGGCCACCGTCACGAATGCGCCCTGGCGCACCGCGTAGGCGATCGCCTCCTGGACGACCGGTGCCGGGCTGCCGGTGCGGCCGATGCTCATGTTGATGACTTTGGCGCCGTTGTCCACCGCGTACCGGATCCCGCGCGCGACGACGTCATCGGTGCCCTGGAATGGGCTGCCGAAGATGAAGTCCCAGTCGCCGGCGATCACCTTGACCGGCATGATGCGCACGTTGAACGCCATGCCCGCGACGCCCACGCTGTTGTTGGTCGCCTGCCCGACGGTCCCTGCGACGTGCGTGCCGTGGCCATCCAGGTCGAGCGGAAGGGCCGTGTCCCAGATGAAATCCCGGGGAGACACGAATCGGTCGGGAGGGCCGAGATCGGGCGCCGCCGCGAACGGGACGTCGATCGGGCCGAGCGCCGGAAACGACGGTCCGCCGACGATGCGGAACGCCCGCGCGTTGTAGCGGACGACGGCCGGGCGGTACGCCACGCCGCTGTCGAGGACGGCGACGATGACCGAGGGCGAGGCGCCCTGATTGATGTCCCACGCCCGCTCCATGTCGATCGCCGGGTAATTCCACTGGCGCGAATAGAGCGGGTCGTTGGGCACGAACATCGGGCGGACGAGATACCGCGCCTGCGCGTACTCGACGTCCGGTTGCGCGTCCAGTTGCCGGGCGACCGCTTCCGGATCCGCCGCGGGGTCGATCGCAACGAGGTCGAAATCCGTGTACGACAACGCTCTCGTCGTCGATCCGTCGACGGCGGCCAGCATCGCGCGCTCGGCCTCAACCCCGGTACCCGCACGGAATTTCACGATGATGCTGCCGCGCACGTACGGCTCGCCCGGCGCCAGGCGAGCGTCTGCCATTTCC
The DNA here is from genome assembly GCA_947465645.1 of Acidobacteriota bacterium. The sequence continues at coordinate 11,268 of CANIBQ010000063.1, forward strand.
CTGCGCGGCTCGCGCGGAGGATCGTTGGGCCGCAGGCCGCGGTCGATGGCTGGAGCGGACACGTCGGAAACGAGAGCGGGATACTGCGGAACCTGTGCACCATCCTGTGCGGTGACGACGGCCAGCCAGCCGGCTGCCAGACTCGCGCACACGATGATGCTTCGTGAAACCCTCATGGAACCCTCGGAAGTGTGTCAGAGATAGGACAGCGGATCGATCTCGAAGAGCGCTGGATCCAACGGGGCCTGCACAGTCCGTGCCTGACCATCGGCCGCTTCCCACAGATTGATGTCGTAGGGGCGCTCGAGCGTTGTCCCCTCGCGTGAAATGAGCACCCGCACCTGTGGACGGTAGGGATCCGGCGCGTAGGTCTTGATGACGACGGCGATTTCGCCGCTATCGAGTCTGACGAGATTGCCGACCGGATAGATGCCGACAAGCTGCGCAAACCGCCGCACGAGGTGCTGATCGAACTGTGCGCCGTCATTGCGCTGCAGCACCGCCAGGATGCGGTCGGTGGGAAACGCCTCCTGGTACACGCGCTGCGATCGCATCGCGTCGTACACGTCCGCGATCCCGCAGAGCGTCGTGCCGAGATTGAGGTGCGGCCGCGCCACGCCGGCGGGGTATCCGCTGCCATCCGCCCGCAGGTGGTGCTCGAAGGCGACGATCGGCGCGAGCGTCGGCATCTCCGGCGTCCGCCGGAGGATCTCGGCGCCCTCCACCGTATGACGCTTCAGGATGGTGAACTCCTCGTCGGTGAGCTTCTCCGGCTTGGTGAGGATCTCGGAGGGCGTGCGCACCTTGCCGATGTCGTGCATCAGCGCCGAGAGCCCGAACTCGCGGAGGAGCGCGCCGTCAATCCCGAGGCCGCGCGCCTGGCCCATGGTGAGGATCGACACGTTCACCATGTGCGTGAACGTGTAGTTGTCATATTGCTTCAGCGCGGTGAGCGCCAGCAGCGCCGTGCGATTCTGCGCCACGGCCTGCGCCAGCGAGTCGACGATGCCGCGGCCCGCGTCGGCATCCGGCATCCCCTCTGACTTCGCGCTGTCCCATAGCGTCCCCGCCACCGACACCGCGTCGTCGTACAGCCTCCGGAACGTCGCCACGTCGCCGACGCCGGCGTCAGCGCGATCTTCGACCTGCAGCCGGCCGACGCGGATGTGCGGCAGCCGGCCCAGCGCGATCGCGGGATCCTTGCCGGCGTCGCTGCGCCCGATCGTCTCGACGAGCTGCAGCAGCTCCGATGCCTGCACGCCGCGGTCGATCACGATGCGCTCGATGCCTGCCTGCTGCAGTCGGCGCATCAGCTCGCCCATCGTCTCGGCGGCCCTGGCGAGCGGGATATCGCCGACGACCAGCTCGTCGCCGACGATGCCGATGGCGATCGACGGCACGGATGCATGCACCATCGCCAGCGTGTCCGCGAGCGCCGTGATGTTGCGATTGACGATCGGGTGGCCGGCGGCGTAGAGCTGTGCGCCGCGCAGCGCCGCGCCCACTCGCCGTGCGAGCTCGTCGGCGAGCCTGGCGCGCTGCATCGAGCTCATGCCCGCTGCCTGTCGCGGCGGGCGGCCATGTCCACTTGGGCGCGTGCCGCGTTGCGCACGCCGCGGCCTCCGCTCCGGGCCGCTTCTTCGAGCACCGCGATCGTCTCGGGAGAGCCGATGCGGCGCAGCGCGGTGGCCGTCGCCTGGCGGAGAGCCGAGGTGCGGAAGGGGGCCCACCATTCCCCGCGGTAGAGGATGTCGCGCAGCGTGCGCGTGGATTCGGGCCGAGCGCCGAGGCCGCCAAGCGCCTCGATGATGTGCGCGTGCACCTCGACGAGCTTGCCCCGCGGTGCGGAGTGATTGAGCACGTAGCACAGCAGCGGGACGGCCTTGTCGTCGCGCAGGCCGATCAACTGCTGCAGGATGGTGTCGCGCGCGGTGCCCCGAGCCACGAGCGCCTGTTCGAGTACCGCGTAGGACGCCTCGGTGCCGATCTGGACGATCGCGCGAATCGATTCCCGCTGCACCTGCGGGTCCGCATCGTCGAGCATCGACGCGAGCTCGGGCAGCGCCTCCTGGCCGCCGAAGACGCGGAGGAGATCGATCGCCGTCCTCCGGACCGCGGGGTTCGATGAATTCTTCAACTGCTCCACCGACTGTCGTCCGGCGGCGCCGAACCCGAGCAGCAGCTCGCGCAGGCGTCCGATCGCCCTTGCGTGCTCTTCGACCGCCAGTGCCTCGGCGAGCGGCCGCACGACCCGCGGGCCGATCGTCTGCGCCAGCCGGTTGAGCGGCTCGAGCGCCGCGTCTTCCGCCTTTCGCAGGTGCAGCACCACGTGGCGCACCAGCGGACCGGACGCCAGCGCATCGAGCGAGAGCTCGGCGTGGGCGCGAAGTGCCTCGCGCCCGTCATCGCCGGCGTCGCGCACGATGCTGTCGACCAGCTTCTGCGCGTCCTGTACGTCGCCAAGCAGGGTGCGCCGCTCGATCTCCGTGATGACGAGGCGGGACAGGTCGCGCCACCTGACGGGATCGGTCTCGATCGTCAGCAGGTCGAGGAGCAGGCTGAGGTCGAGCTGCCGCACGGCGCCGTCCGACACCGTCGAGATCCACGCCTCGACGCGCTCGGCCGGGTCGTCCGATACGCGCTCGACGTCGAGCGCCTGGGCTCGTGCGCCGGAGAGCTCGCGTCCATAGTCGGCCGACACATAGCTCTTGTCGGAGTACGACGTGAGCATGTTCGCCGCCGACTCCCACAACTGACCGAACGCTTCCTCCTGGCCAAGCGGACTGGCTTCGACCTCGCCCTTGGCAAGGTCGAGCAGCCGCTCCTTCCGCTCGAGGCCCGGGACGAGCGCCTCGAAGGCCTGCGCCAGCCGCTCGGTCGCCCCGCGCTCAGACACGATCGAACCTGCGACAAACGAGGCCACGGCGCCGTCGCCGATGCGATCGAGCACCCCAGTCGCAACCCCTGCTTCCTCGGGATTGGCGGAGCGTGACTGACCGATCAGCGCCAGGAGCATCTCTGGCGACAAATGGAATGAGGCATCTGCCGCCGTCTGCAGCGCCACCTCGGCGCCCTTCTCTCCCTGGCGCTCGGCCGCTGTGTCGCGAATCCTTCGAATCAATTGAAGGAGAGCGGCGGCTCTCGCGCCGACCGTCGCGCCGCTGGTGGCCTTCTCGTCCTGCAGGCGGTCGAGCAGGGCGCCGAAGCGCGAGGTGTCGCCGAGCGTCTCGAGGAGCGAGGACAGCGTGCGCTCGTCGAGCGAGCCGCCGTCGCCCTGCAGGCAGCAGGCGATGATCTGATCCCACTCGGCGCCGCTGCCGCCGGCGCGCTCGCGCAGCACTTCGGCGTAATCGATCTCGCGGATCTCGAAATGCCCGCGCCCCGTAGCGGCCCACGCCTTCCCGATGCCGCCCTCCGCAATCAGCTCGTCGGGCGCGCGCGCCAGCAGCAACAACATCGCATGCCAGTCGTCGGCCGCGGCCGCGCGTTCGATCCTGAACACCCCGATGAGCCGCTCGTGCAGCAGGTCCGCCAGCTCTGCGACGGCCTGGTCGGGCTTCGAAGGGCTCTTGCCATCGATGGCGATCGTGTCCGGTTGCACGGAGAGCGTCAGATCGCTCCCGGGAATCAGGCGCGCCGCCGATGTCGTGACCCTCGACAGCGACGCACGAATCGACGGGTGCGTGGAGGGGTAGAGCGAGACCGATCGTGCCGCAGCCTTGCACGCGCGCGCGAACTCCGCCAGCACCGAGCTCTGCTCGGGCGACATGAATTCCGTGGACGGGGTGGGAGGCATGCTTTGGACTGTTACTGCGACGGCACACCGAGGCAGCGAGGCAGTGAGGTACAAGAACTTCTCGGTGTCTCACTGTCTCGGTGTGCCGTGGGGGTGAACATCGTTACGCCTTAGAGGACGGTCAATGGATCGAGCTCCAGCGAATCGGGGTCGACCGATTCGATGACGGCCCTGGGGAAGCCGCCGCGCGAATCCCGCTCCCACGTGTTGGCCAGCGTCGGCGCCTCGATCGTGTCGCCGCGCCGGTCGAACAGGATCTTGACCTGCGGCCGGAATGGATCCTCGGGATGCTCGGCCGTCACCACGCCCACTTCCTCGGTGTTCAGGCGGACGATCGTCCCGATCGGGAAGAGGCCCATCAGGTTCACGAAGCGGCGCAGCAGCACTCCGTTGAATGCCGGGTTGTCCTTCTCGCTCATGATCGCGCGGATGCGCGAGGTCGCCAGGCCTTCTCGATAGGGCCGGTTGCTCCGCAGCGCATCGAATACGTCGGCAATGCTGACGATCATCGTGCACAGATTGAGCTTCCGGTGGCCGATGTTCTCCGGGTATCCGCTCAGGTCCTGCTTCAGGTGGTGCTCGAACGCGACGATGGGCGCCAGCGCCGGCATCTCGGGCGTGCGCCGGAGGATATGCGCGCCGTCCACGACATGCTGCTTCATCAGTTTGAACTCTTCCGCGTCGAGCTTGCCGGGCTTGTTCAGCACCTCGAGGGGCGTGTTCACCTTGCCGATGTCATGCATCAGCGCCGCGAAGCCGAACTCGCGCAGCAACGGGCCCTCGAGGTTCAGCGCCCGGGCCTGCGCCATCGAGAGCGCGGCCACGTTCACCATGTGCGTGAACGTGTAGTTGTCATATTTCTTCAGGGCCGTCAGCGCCATCAGCGACGTGCGGTCGCCGTTGACGATGTTGGCGAGACTGTCGATGATCTTGCGCGCCGTCTCGGGGTCGGGCTTGTCGCCCGCTTTCGCCTGATCCCACAACGTTTCCGCCGACGTGACGGCGTTGCTGTAGACCTTGCGCGCGGCTTCGATCCCGATCTGGTCCTGCTCGGGGTCTTCCGCCGACAGCTTCCCGATCACGATCCGCCTGACGCCCTTGCTCGCGAGCCGGTCGGCCAGCGGCGCTCGCGTGCGTTTCACCGCCATCTCGGTGAGGAATGACTGGATCTCTTCCGGCGTGACTCCGCGGTGGAACGTGATCTTCTCGACTTCGCGGTCACGAAGCCCCCGGATGAACCCGGTGAGCGACGCCGACCCTTTGCCCAGCCTGGTATCGTTGACCACGACGTCGTCGCCGATGAAGCCGATGACCAGGGTTGCCGCGTCGACGAGATGGGCCGCGGTGGCGACCGAGAGCGCCTGCACGGATCGCTGGACGAGGGGGTGCTGCGCCGAATAGAGCTCCGCCGCGCGCATCCCTGCCGCCAGCCGCCGCACCAGATCGTCAGGATTCTTGCTCATGACCCGCTGCCAAATGTGAGTGTCCTCTTCACTGGGGTCTGACCCCAAATCTGAGTGCGCTCTTCACTGGGGTCTGACCCCACGTACGATCGTTTTCAGAAGGCCGTCTCCCGCCTTGGCGGCTTCGTCGAGCGCCGCCTTTGCCTTGGGTGTGCCGATGGCGACCAGCGCCTGTACCGATGCCGTCTTGAACGCCCGCGCCTTCTTGCGCTGGAAGAATTTCTTCTTCTTCATCAGCGTCACGATCGGCGCCACCGCCTGCTCGTTGGCAAGCTGCCGGACGGCGTCGAGCGCGCCGAGAACCGCCTCGTGGTCCTCGCCGAAGGGATCGTTCTCGATGAGGATGCGGCCCAGCATGGGGACCACGCGCGGATCCCGCTCGGCCACCAGCGCTTCGATTACCGCGGTGCGGTTCTCGCCGGTGGCTGCCCGAAGCACGGTCTGAATCGCGCGCGCCGCGGCCGGGTCGTCGATGGCGGTCAGCGCCGCCACTGCCTGCCGCAGGACGCGCGCATCGCTTCGGCGAAGCAGCGACTGGAGAGGCGGCACCGCGTCGGCGCTTCGCGTGCTTCCGAGCAGCGCGGCGGCGTTCCGCTGCACGAACCAACGGTTGTCGTCTGCCAGCGGCGCCAGGTGTGCGACGGCGGCGGCGCCGAACTTCCGGACGACCTCGCGCGCGCGTGCGTACGCCGGCGTCTCGGTTTCACTCTGCAGCACCGGGTGCAGGGACCGGACGCACGTGGGTCCGATCATCTCGCAGCACTCGGCGAACGCGTTGAGCGACTTCTCCTCGAGCTCGCCGAGCATGGTCGCCGCGTCGCGCAGGCCCGCCGATTCGCCGGCCGAGGCGAGGGCCGCCCGGGCGGCGGCCGGAGCGATCGTGCGGGTGCTCGCGGCCTTGAGCTCCCGAAGCACCAGCACCGCATTGTCGAAGTCGCCGGCAAGGAAAAGATCTTCGATCAGCGCCGTCATGTCGCGGGCAATGTCGGCCGAGCGATCGGCGTTGTCTTCGATGCGGAGGAGATCGGCGACCAACTGCACCGAGAGCGATCGCACGCTGTCCTGACCGAGCGATTCCACCCACTCAGGAAGCTCGGGAGGAAGGTCGCGGCCGGCCAGCACGTCGGCACGGGCCCCGGCGCCTTCGAGCGATGACTGGTACGCCGCAGACACATACGGCGTCTCGTCGTACCCCAGCAGCAATTCCTCCATGCTCGACCAGACCGCCCGGAACTGGCCCGTCTTGCCAAAGTCCTGTTCGCTCAGCATCGAACGGGTCATCGTCAGGACGCGCTGCTTCCGCTCGGCGTCGGGGGCGATGACGTCGAACACCTGGGCGAGGCGGGCGCTGGCGCGGCCATCCTTGGCGAGCGCGGTCGCCAGCAGTTGCGCCACCTTCTCGTCGTCGAACGACGAGGCGATGGCGCTCGCGACCGAGGCGTCCGGCGTGCCTTCCTCCGTCTGCAGCATCTGCAGGACGACGTGCGGATTGAGGTTCGAGGTGGCGGACGCGACGTTGCGCATCACGTCAGGCAGGCGCTCGGGCTCCATGACGGTGACGATCCCGGCGAGGTGACGGAAGACGGCGAGCACCGTGGCCGCCTGCGTCGTGATGAGCGGCGATCCGTCGCAGTTGCACTTGGGCGCGGCCACCGCTTCGGCCAGGTCGCCGATCTCGAAGACGCTGCGGGAGATTTCGAGGAGGCGCGCCTGCTGCGCTTCGTCGAACGCCGCGCCCCCCTGGACGATGGTGTTGACCAGGGAGCGCCAGATGTCGTCGTGGCGATCCTCGAGCGGCGTCTCGACCTCGCGGTCTTCGAGCAGCTTCTCGTAGTCGATCTGCTCGAGGACGATCGAGGAATGGCCGCCCTGTTCCCACGCGGCGGCCGGGCCGCCGTCGCGCCTGAGATCGTCGGCCGGTGTGCTGAGCACCTTGAGAAATGCCTGCAGCGCCTCGACCGGCGGATCCCCCAGAAATGTAATCTGCAGCAGGTCGTGGTCGTGAAGCAGGCGAGCGGCCTCGGCGACGGGCAGCTCGTCGGGCAGCGGGATGCCGGCGATCAGCAGCGTCTTCGGCGTGATGGCGAACGCGAACGCCGCCCCCGACGTGCTCTGGCGGACCGCGTCAGCCAACCGGCGGACGGATGCGTCCACCGCCGGGTGCTCGGGGGGATAGAGGGCCCAGTTGCGAGCGGCCGCGGTGAGGGAGCGGGCAAGCGCGATCGACAGCCGGATGAGGTCTGGCGACAGCGCAGGCGCGGTGCTCATCTCCCGAACGATTATACTGGCCCATCCTTCATGAGCTTCGTCGACGTCATTATCCGGAAGCGCGATGGACGTGTGCTTTCACGCGAGGACATCGAGACGTTCGTCGCGGGCGTGACGGCGGGGAGCATTCCCGATTACCAGGCTTCAGCCCTCCTCATGGCGATCGTCCTGCGCGGGATGACGCATGAAGAGACCGCGTGGCTCACCGATGCCATGGCCCGATCGGGCGAGCGGATCGATCTCTCGGATATCCCTGGCGTCAAAGTCGGCAAGCACAGCACCGGCGGCGTCGGCGACAAGGTGTCGATCGTCCTCGCGCCGCTGGCCGCGGCGTGCGGCGTCATCGTCCCGAAGATGTCGGGCCGCGGCCTCGGGCACACCGGCGGCACACTCGACAAGCTCGAGTCGATTCCTGGCTACCGGATCGATTTGAGCGTCGAGGAGTTCAAGCGCGTTCTGCGCGAAGTGGGCACCAGCATCATCGGTCAGACGTCGGCGCTCGCCCCCGCGGACAAGAAGCTCTACGCGCTGCGCGATGTGACCGGTACCGTCGAAAGCATCCCCTTGATTTCCTCATCCATCATGAGCAAGAAGATGGCGGAGGGCAGCAACGCCCTTGTGCTCGACGTCAAGTGCGGCGACGGGGCCTTCATGCGCGACCGGGAGAGCGCGCAGGCGCTGGCCGAGTCGATGGTCGCCATCGGCCGTCACGCGGGCGTACGGACCGAGGCCATCATCACCAACATGGATGCGCCGCTCGGAGCGACGGTCGGCCACTCGCTGGAAATCATCGAATCGATAGAGACGCTCCGTGGGGCGGGCCCCGCGGATCTCACGGCGGTCGTCGCGCACCTCGCGTCGCGCATGCTGGTGATGGGCGGGATCGAGTCGGATGCCGCGGCCGCCGCGGCGCGGGTGGGCGACGCCCTGGCGTCGGGGCGCGCCCTGGAAACATTTGCCCGCATGATCGACCGCCAGGGTGGCGACGCACGCGTCGTCGACGAACCCTCGCGGCTGCCGGTCGCGCCGGGACGCGAGCGGTTGGCGGCGGCGCGAAGCGGATTCGTCACGAAGCTCGGCGCCCAGGCCATCGGCCGCGCCGCAAACGCGCTTGGCGCCGGCCGCAGCCAGGTGGAAGATGTGATTGACCACGCGGTCGGCATCGTCGCCCTGGTGAAGCCCGGCGACGCGGTTCGCGAGGGTCAGCCGCTGCTCGAACTGCACCACCGCGACCGTCGCGGGCTGGACGCGGCGCTGGACGCCTGCCGCGAGGCCATCGTCATCGGCGACGTCGCGCCGGCGCCGGGCCGCAAGATACTTGGAGAGGTGCGATGACGGAGTCGAGGCGCGCGGTGCGCCGTTACTCCCTCCTGCTCCTCGCGGTGGCGGTCGCCGCGGCGCCGGCATGCCGACGGGCCAGCTACGTCGCCGACGATCCCTCGCGCGTCCACGTCGGCATCGTGTTCGACCCAGGTGGCAAGGACGACCGCTCGTTCAACGCGGCGGCCTGGGCCGGCGTGAAATGCGCGGAAACGGGCACGCTCATCGACGGCACGACCAGTTGCGGCAAGCCGCCGCTCGGGATCGTGCTCCGCGACGTCGAGCCGGGCACCCCCAACTCGATCGAGCCGGCGATGCGCGCGTTTGCCGAACGCGGCTATGACCTGGTGATCGGCGTCGGCTTCGCCCAGGCGCCCGTCATCCGCACCGTCGCCAGGGACTATCCCGACATCCGTTTCGCCGTCATCGACGGCGTGGTCCTCGAAGACGATGGCACGCCGACGCCGAACGTCGCGTCGCTCATCTTCAAGGAGCACGAGGGCTCGTACCTGGTGGGGATCATCGCGGCGATGACGTCGCGTACGGGCATCCTCGGCTTCATCGGCGGCATGAACATCCCGTTGATTCGGCGGTTCGAGACGGGATTCGAGGAAGGCGCGCGCTCGGTCAACCCCGAGATCCGCGTGATCCAGAACTACGTCGGCGTCGGCGATGCCGCCTGGAACAACCCGGGCAAGGGCAAGGAGCTGTCGCTGGCGCAGATCGACAAGGGCGCCGACGTCATCTTCACGGCCGCGGGCAACTCGGGCCTCGGGGCGTTCGACGCGGTCGAGCAGGAGGGAACCGGCGAGGACGGACGCGCCACCCACTTCGTCGTCGGCGTCGACTCCAACCAGAACGGCGTCAAGCCGGGTTTCGTGCTGACGAGCATGGTCAAGCGCGTCGACAACGCCGTCTACGAAATCACCCGCGACGTCGTCAGCGGCAACTTCAGGGGCGGGTTTCACGTGTTCGGTCTCGAGAGCGACGGCGTCGGCTACGTCATCGACGAGAACAACAAGGACCTCGTGTCTCCCGAAGCCGTGGCGGCCGCTGAAGACGCGAAGAAGAAGATCATCGCCGGGCAGATAGCAGTCACGGACGCGATGACGCAATGACGCTCGAGCTGCGCGACATCTCGAAGCGTTTCGGGGCCGTGCTGGCCAACGACCGCCTGAGCATCACCGTCACGTCAGGGACGATCCACGCGATCGTCGGCGAGAACGGCGCCGGCAAGTCGACGGCGATGCGCATCGCCTACGGTTTCTACAAGGCCGACAGCGGCGACATCCTGCTGGATGGGCAGGTGCGCGAAATCGGCACGCCGCACGACGCCATCGCGCTGGGCATCGGCATGGTGCACCAGCACTTCATGCTGATCGAGCCGATGACCGTCACCGAGAACATCGTCCTCGGTGCCGAGCCCGGGTCGGCGATGTCGCTCGACCTGCGCAAGGCGGCGGTCGCGATCCGCGCGCTGTCGGAAGAGCTGCATCTCGAGGTCGATCCCGACGCCACGATCGAGCACCTGTCGGTCGGACAGCGGCAGCGCGTGGAGCTGCTGAAGGCGCTCTATCGCCGGGCCGAGCTGCTGATTCTCGACGAGCCGACGGCGGTGCTGACGCCGCAGGAGGTCGACGAGTTCTTCGCGATCCTGCGACGCATGCGCGGGCAGGGCAAGACCGTCATCATCATCACGCACAAGCTCTCGGAGGTGCTGGCCATCTCCGACCAGGTGACGGTCATGCGCGACGGCCGCGTCGTCGGCGACGTCAAGACGCGCGAGACGAGCGCGGCCGCGCTGGCGCGGCTCATGGTCGGACGGGAAGTGCTGCTGCGAGTGGACAAGCCACAGGCGAAGGCAGGCGCGGTCGTGCTCGGCGTACGCGGCCTCTCTGTCGCGGGCCGGGAGGGCCCGCCGCGGCTCGACAACATCTCGTTCGACGTGCGGGCCGGAGAAATAGTCGGCATCGCGGGGGTGGAGGGCAACGGCCAGACGGAATTGATCGAAGCGCTCGCCGGGCTGGTTCCGCGCGCAGCGGTATCGGGTTCGATCGTGTTCAGCGGGAAGGACATCACCGACCTCGACGCCCGCCACCGGAAAGACGTCGGCATCGCCCACGTCCCAGAAGACCGCCATCGCCGCGGCCTGCTGCTCGATTCCACGCTCTCGGAGAACGCGATTCTCGGCGTCCACTATCGGGCGCCGTCGGTGTCCGGGACCGGCAACGTGATGCTCAACCAGCCGGGCATCGACGATCGTGCCGAGCACGTCATCCGCGAGTTCGACGTACGGCCGCCGAATCGGCGGCTGAACGCCCGCGCCTTGTCGGGCGGCAACCAGCAGAAGCTGATCATCGGCCGGGAGTTCGAGCTGCCGCCGGTATTGCTCCTGGTGTCGCAGCCCACGCGCGGCGTGGACATCGGCGCCATCGAGTTCATTCACCGCAAGATCGTCGCGCTGCGCGACGCGGGGTGCGCGGTGCTGCTCGTGTCGGCCGAACTGGAAGAGGTCACCGCGCTTGCGGATCGCCTGCTCGTCCTGCACAACGGGAGGATTGCCGGCGAAGTCGATCCCGCGATCGCCACCCACGAAGAGATCGGGCTGATGATGACCGGGGGTAGGCTCTCGGCGTCCCAGAGCCTAGAGCCCAAAGCCTAGAGCCATGAAATACCTCCGCGAAGCGCTCTTCCCGGTGATCGCCGTCGCCTGCGCGTTTCTCGTCGGCGCCGTCGTCATCCTGCTGATCGGCGACAGCCCGGTGCAGACCTACCGGCTGCTGATCGGAAGCGCGTTCTCGTGGCCGGACGGGATTGGCTACACGCTGTTTTTCGCCACGCCGCTGATCTTCACCGGCCTTGCCGTGGCCGTGGCGTTCCGGTGCGGGCTGCTGAACATCGGCGCCGAAGGGCAGTTGTACGTGGCGGCGTTCGCGGCCGCCTGGGTCGGGATCACGCTGGGCGGCGTGGCGATTCCGGCGGCGGCCGGGGGCGAGGTGAATCCCGCATTCGCGAATCTTCCCGGCATCATCCTGATTCCGCTCTGCTGCCTCGCGGCCGTGGCCGCGGGCGCCACCTGGGGCGCGATTCCGGGCGTGCTCAAGGCGCGATTCGGCTCGCACGAAGTCATCAACACCATCATGTTGAACTTCATCGCCATCGCCCTGGTGGGGTACTTCACCCAGTATCACTACAGGCTGCCGGGCGACGCGATCATGGAGAGCGCGCCGATCAGCGAGGCCGCGCACCTGCTCCGGTTCGGCGGATTCGTCCCCGGCCTGCCCGAGCGCATCCCGCTCAACCTGGCCTTCCTGCTCGCGATCCTGGCGTGCGTCCTCGTCTACGTCTTCCTGTGGAAGACCACATGGGGATACGAACTGCGCGCCACGGGCCAGAATCCGGCGGCGGCGGAGTACGGCGGCGTCTCGATCCGGAAGCAGATGATCCTGGCGATGGCGATCTCTGGCGGCCTGGCAGGGATGGTGGGCATCAACGAGGTGCTCGGGTACCGATACCGGTACTACGACGGCTTCTCCGACAACTACGGCTTCACGGGGATCGCGGTGGCGCTGCTCGGGCGCAACCATCCGGCCGGCGTCTTCCTGGCGGCGCTGCTCTTCGCCGTGCTCCAGCGCGGCGGCCTGCCGGTCGATGCCTTTACGCAACTGGTGTCGAAGGACATCGTGCAGATTCTGCAGGGGCTGGTCATCCTCTTCGTCGCCGCTGAAGCGATGTTCCGCGGACCGATCGACCTGCTTGGACGCCTGGGGCGCGCAAAGGCGCCGCGATCCGCGGCGGGCGGCGCCTGATGGATCAGCTTTTCACCATGTCGCTGGTCTTCTCGACCATCCGCCTGGCGACGCCGCTGGTCTGGGCCTCGATTGGCGGCCTCTATTCCGAGCGGTCGGGGGTCATCAACGTGGCCCTGGAAGGATTGATGCTCGCCGGCGCCTTTACGGCGGCCGCGGTCACCTTCTACGCGGGCGACCCGTGGGCCGGCCTCGCCTGCGCGATGCTCGCCGGCGGTTTCGTCGCGTACCTGATGGCGGTGGCGTGCATCCGTTTCAAGGCCAACGAAGTCGTCACGGGCACCGGCGTCAACATCCTCTTTCTCGGCTTGCCCGCGGTGTTGAGCGGCGCGCTGTTTCTGTCGTCGGGGTCGACGCCGCAGCTCCCCGTGGAGCAGCTCATGCCGTCGCTCGCCCAGTTGCTGCCGGCGAGTCTGCCGCAGTGGCGGGTGTTCACGGACGTGTCGGTGATGTCGCTGCTGGCGCTCGTCGCCGCCCTGGCGACGAGACACGTCCTCTACCACACGCCCTTCGGGCTCCGCCTCAGGTCGGTCGGTGAAAACCCCGAGGCCGCCGATGCGGCGGGTGTCCGCGTCAATCGCATCCGCTACGCCGCCGTGATCCTCTCGGGCATCCTCGCCGGCGTCGGCGGGGCCTACCTCTCGATCGGGCAGTCATCACTCTTCCTGCGCAACATGACAGCCGGCCGCGGATTCATCGCGCTTGCGGCGTTGATCTTCGGCAAGTGGCGTCCGGTGCAGACGCTGCTGGCCTGCGTCCTCTTCGGGTTTGCCGATGCCCTCACGATCCAGATGCAGGGCGTGGCCAAGCTGCCATCCGGCGAGGACATTCCAGTGCAGTTCATCCAGATGATCCCCTACGTGGTCACCATCGTCATGCTCGCGGGTTTCATCGGCCAGTCGCGCGCACCAGCCGCGCTTGGCATTCCATACGAGAAAGAACGATGACGTCGATGTGGCAATCGGTTGAAGAGGCTGCGGCCGCTGTCCGGGAGCGGTGCGGCGAGGTGCCCCAGGTCGCGGTGGTGCTCGGGTCGGGTCTCGGCGATTTCGCCGAGATGCCCACCGACAGGCTCGCGGTGCCGTACGGCGAACTGCCGCATTGGCCGACGTCCTCGGTGCCAGGCCATGCGGGGCGACTGGTCGTCGGCAGGGTTGCGGGCAAGCGGGTCGCGGTGCTGGCGGGGCGCGTCCACTTCTACGAGGGGCACAGCCTGGGCAAGGTGGTGTTCGCCGCGCGGGTGATGGCGCGCATTGGCGTCAAGCACATCATCCTCACCAACGCCGCCGGCGGGATCAACGCGACGTTTTCAGAGGGGGCGCTGATGGTCATCGATGACCACATCAACCTGCTCGGGAGCAATCCGCTGATCGGCGCGAACGACGACGGGTTCGGGCCGCGGTTTCCCGACATGAGCGAGGTGTACTCGAAGCGCCTGCGCGGGATTGCCGACACGGTCGGCGCGGCCAGGGAGATCCCGGTGATGCACGGCATCTACGCGGCGATGCACGGGCCCAGTTACGAAACACCGGCTGAAGTCCGCTTCCTGCGCACGATCGGCGCCGACGCGGTAGGCATGTCCACGGCGCCCGAGTCGATCGCCGCGCGGCACATGGGAATGCAGGTACTCGGCATCTCCTGCATCACCAACATGGCGGCCGGCATGCGGAAGCCGCTCAACCACGCAGAAGTCATGGAGACCGCCCGCCGGGTGCGCGGCTCGTTCATGTCACTGATCGAGGGCATCATTGAGCGTATCTAAGCGGCGACCCGCCGACGCCTCGGCGCTGGTGGCCGCCGCGAGAACCGCGCGGCTGCACGCGCACGCCGACTACTCCAATTTCAAGGTCGGCGCCGCCCTCGAGACGGCGGACGGGATCATCGTGACCGGGTGCAACATCGAGAACTCGAGCTACGGCCTGACGATCTGCGCGGAGCGCGTCGCGATGTTCAAGGCGCTCTCCGAGGGCCACAAGAAGTTCCGCCGCATCGCCGTGGCGTTCGACACCAAGGCCCCTTCACCCCCGTGCGGCGCCTGCCGGCAGATCCTCTGGGAGTTCGCCGGCAACATCGAGATCATCCTCGCGACGCTCCGCAAGGAGCGATCACATCACTGGCTCAAAGATCTCCTTCCGCTCCCGTTCGACAAGACGCATCTGTAAGTTGTCAGTTGTCAGTTGTCAGTTGTCAGGACGCAACGAGCTAAGCAGATTGCACTGACAACTTCGAGCCGAGCTGACAACTGACAACTGACAACTGGTAACTGACAACTGGCAAGGTTGTCGCATGTTCCGATGGCACCATGCGGAAGTACGACTACACAGAACTTGTGGCTTGGCAGCGCGCTATGGACCTCGCTGTGGAGGTTTATGACGCCTCGCGGGCACTTCCGGCCGATGAACGGTTCGGCCTGACGACTCAGATGCGGCGGGCGGCGGTTTCAATTTCTGCCAACATTGCCGAAGGCCAGGGTCGCAGAACTTGCGGCGAGTTCTTGAACCAGCTCTCCGTGGCCTATGGCTCACTCTGCGAACTCGAGACTCATATTCTCCTGGCGCAGCGCCTCTCAATGATGGAACCCGCGGCCGGCAAAGGTATCCTAGAACGAACGGCGGAAGTGGGAAGGCTCATGAACGGCCTGTCAACTTCGCTGCGAACCCGAACGTCGGAGAGCTGACAACTGACAACCGACACCCGGCAACTGGTAACCGACAACCGACAACCGACAACTGACAACTGACAACTGACAACTGACAACTGATGCTCCCCACTATCGAATGGCGAACTGACTCAGTCGTGATGATCGACCAGCGGAAATTGCCTGTGTCAGAGATTTACGTGACGTGCAAGACGGCCAATGACGTGGCCAAGGCGATCAGGACGATGGTCATCCGCGGCGCGCCGGCGATTGGCGTGGCGGCGGCGATGGGGATTGCGCTTGGGATGTCGAGGAGCAAGGCCACCGGAACGAAGCAGTTCACGACCGAGTTCCAGAAGACCTGCGATCTGATGGCGGCCACGCGGCCGACGGCGGTCAACCTGTTCTGGGCGATCGAGCGCATGAAGAGGACGTTCGCCGAGGCGGCTCAGGGCGGGTGCTCGGTGGACGAGCTCAAGCAGCGGCTGGTCGACGAGGCCCAGCGGATTCATGACGAGGACGTCGCAAGCTGCCAGGCCATGGGCGCGCATGGCGCCACGCTGGTGCCGGACACGGCGAACATCCTGACGCACTGCAATGCGGGTGCGCTGGCGACGGCAGGGTACGGCACCGCCCTGGGCGTGATACGCGCCGCGGTGGGGCAGGGCAAGAAGATCGCCGTGATGGCCGACGAGACCCGTCCGTTTCTCCAGGGCGCTCGGCTGACGGCCTGGGAGCTGATCAAGGACGGCATCGACACGACCGTCATCACCGACAACATGTCGGCCTCGATGATGCGCCTTGGTCACGTGGACCTGGTGGTCGTCGGCGCCGATCGCATCGCGGCCAACGGCGACGTGGCGAACAAGGTGGGCACCTACGGAGTGGCGGTGCTGGCAAAGGAACACGGCATTCCGTTCTACGTCGCCGCGCCGATCTCGACCGTCGATCTCGCGACGGCGGACGGCGCCGGGATCCCGATCGAGGAGCGAAACGCGCGCGAGGTCACGCACGTCGGCTCGTCGCGCCTGACGCCTGAAGGCGCGCAGATCCGCAACCCCGCCTTCGACGTCACGCCGGCAAAGTTCGTCACCGCGATCATCACCGAGCGCGGCATCGCACGGGCGCCGTACACCGAGTCGCTTGCTTCGCTGGTAGAGGGCAAATAGTTGTCAGTTGTCAGTTGTCAGCCCGCTCGGAGTTGTCAGCGCAACGAGCTAGCTGTTGCTTTCTGACAACTGACAACTGACAACTGACAACCGACAACCGACGACCGACAACTGGCAACTGACAACCGACAACCGACAACTTCATGATCGTCCTCGGCATCGAAACCTCATGCGACGAGACGGCCGCGGCGGTCGTCGAGGAAACGGGTGCGCTCGATCGCCCGTGGCGCCTGCGCTCGAGCGTCGTCGCATCCCAGACCGAGATCCATCGCGAGTGGGGCGGCGTCGTGCCGGAGTTGTCGGCCCGCCAGCACATCCGCGACATCTGCGGCATCGTCGAGCGCGCGCTGGCCGATGCTGGCGACCCTGCGTACGACGCGATCGCCGTCACGCAGGGCCCTGGGCTGGTGGGATCCCTGCTGGTCGGCCTCTCTTTCGCCAAGTCGCTTGCGTGGGCCAGGTCGGTGCCGTTGATCCCGGTGCATCACCTCGCCGGACACATCGAATCGCTCGTGCTCGAACGGGGTGAGATGCCGCTGCCCGCCATCGTCCTCGTCGTCTCCGGCGGCCACACCAACCTGTACTGGGTCACGGCGCCCGGCGTGTACGAGCTGCTCGGACGGACGCGCGACGATGCGGCGGGGGAGGCGTATGACAAGGTCGCCAAGCTCCTGGGCCTCGGATACCCCGGAGGTCCGATCGTCGACCGGCTTGCGGCGCGCGGCAACGATCGCTCGATTCCCTTTCCCAAGACCCGCCTGACGCACGCCGATCGCAACGCGCCGCATCTGGCTGGCCGGCGTGACTTCAGCTTCAGCGGCCTGAAGACGTCGGTGCTTCGCCACGTGACGCTGCGGCGGGCGGAGCTGGGCCTTGCCGGGGACGGCCGCCTGCCCGACGACGAGATCGCCCATATCTGCGCCAGCTTCCAGCGCGTGGCCGTTGAAAACCTGCTCGACCGGTTGTTCGATGCCGCCAGGTGGTATGACGCCCGCAGCGTCGGCATCGCCGGCGGCGTGTCGGCAAACTCCCGGCTGCGCGCCGACGCCGTCGCCCGCGGCGACCAGCGCGGGATCCCCGTGTTCATTCCAAGCCTGGCGCTCTCGACCGATAATGCGGCGATGATTGCGGCCGCCGGTCTTCGCCGGTATCGAACCGGAATCGCCAGTCTGCTCGACGTCAATGCGGACGCGAGCCTGGCCCTGTAGCTCACCCATGAAAACGCTGACCGAGTACCTCTGGTTCAACACGAAGAAGCGCCAGGAGTTCATCCGCATCACCGACGAAGTCGCGGCGGTCGTCACCAAGAGCGGCGTCGCCGAAGGGATGGTGCTGGTGTCGGCGATGCACATCACGGCCGGCGTCTACGTCAACGACTGGGAGAACGGATTGATCCACGACTTCCAGGTGTGGCTCGAGACGCTCGCGCCGGCGGGCCTGGACTACAAGCATCACCAGACCGGTGAAGACAACGCCGACGCGCACCTGAAGCGGACCCTGATGGGTCATCAGGTGACGCTGCCGATCACCGCAGGCAAGCTGGATCTGGGTCCGTGGGAACAAGTCTTCTACGCGGAGTTCGACGGTCAGCGCAGGAAGCGGGTGATCGTGAAGGTCA